>NZ_JBYVYM010000010.1:0-195453 GCF_058148225.1 Pseudomonas sp. DF5 | reverse complement strand
TTCTGAAGGGCAGGAAACGTGGCTCGACAGCCGTGCTGAGAAATTTCCTACATCTTTGTGAGCGTCGGTTTTTTTCACAAACTTTTCACACCGGCCTACGTAGTCTCAGCTCATCCGTTAGAAAGCAGTACCCTGGCCCGTCTCCCCAGCGGGCTTTTTTTTGCCTGTCATAAAACCTTTTGCATAAACGCTGTCCAACCGTCGCCAATGGCGAGGTTGTTCTGGTTTTGTGTCTGGACTTTCCCTCCGCTAAAGCATTCAATCTCCGGCCTTTCGGTTCCCACTTTTTTGAGGTTCTTGTTATGCGTTTGACACTGCCTGCTCTGGTTCTGGGCCTTTTGGTTGCTCAAGGTGCGATGGCTGCCGGCGACGGCACGGCCGCGCTCGGTGGTGGTCTGGGTGGTGCGTTGGGTAACGTGGTTGGCCAAAAAATGGGCGGCAGCACTGGCGCAGCGATTGGTGCTGGCGTAGCGGGTGCAGCCGGCAGTGCTGTTGCCGCACGTAAAGGCAGCCGCACCAAAGCGGCCATCGGCGGCGGTGTTGGCGCGGCCGGCGGTTCGATAATCGGTAACAGCCTGGGCGGCAAGACCGGCTCCACCATCGGCGCAGGCCTGGGTGGCGCATTGGGCGGCGGCGTAGGCAGCAACCTGTCCAAAAAGGGTCATTGATCCTGAAGGTCAGCTGAAAAAGCCCGGCTCAATGCCGGGCTTTTTCGTTTTGGAACGTTTCTGCATCATGTGGCTCAAATCTCATACAGTCGGTATTGGTTTTCTGTATAACAGACCCAGATGCAGGCTGATGCCTATCCGCGGCACGTTCTTCCCCCCAATGCGGAAATTAGAGGTGCATATCATGCGTTTCATGCGTTTGACATTGTCCACGGTGTTTTTGGGGCTTTTGGTCGCTCAGGGCGCAATGGCGGGCGGCAACGGTGACGCTGCAGTCGGCGGTGGTCTTGGCGGTGTGTTGGGTAATGTGGTCGGCGGCCAACTGGGCGGCAGCACTGGCGCAGCGGTGGGCGCTGGCGTCGGCGGTGCGGCAGGCAGTGCGGTCGGTGCGCGCAAGGGCAGTCGCACAGAAGCGGCCGTCGGCGGTGGTCTCGGCGCGGCGGGTGGTTCGGTGATCGGCAACAGCCTGGGTGGCTCCACTGGTTCAGCCATTGGCGCAGGCCTGGGCGGCGCAGCCGGTGGCGCGGTGGGCAGCAGCATGGGTGATGACCGCGGCAGTTCGCATTCCGGTGGCGGCTACTACAAACACAAGCATAAAAATAAGTACAAGAATCACTAACTCGATATCGAGTGACAGTAAAAACCCGGCCGAGTGCCGGGTTTTTCGTTTCTATCGATAGGACTCCGGAACGATTGGCCGTAGGACGTCTCGAACTTAATATACACACTGAACGTTGTGAGACATGCCATGACTCCGGAAACTGAAGACAAGGAAGAAGAAGGCCCGATCAACGATCCTGGCAACGAAGATCCGGGGTCTCTGATGGACGACGCCACGGTGCCGCTCAACGATGCCGATGACGCGGGCGATGTGGGCAACTTGGAGAATGATGAGTATGACGAGGAAGACGACGAGTGATTTTGTAGTCGGCCCGACCGATTGATCCCTCTGATCGAACCGCGTCTGTCGTGTTGGCCTCGAAAGGCAAGGATCTGCTTTTCGGGTCCATTGAGAGGTGCGTTATGAACGCTGATCCGAAAGACTCCGATATCGACGATACCCCCGAATATCCGCTGCCGTCGCCCACCAATTCGCTGCGCCGCGACCAGCGCCCGCCGGATGACGACGACACCGCTGCGGAGCAGGTGCCGGCCGATGATGTGAGGCGCGGTAATGTGGAGGCTGACCCGGAAGACCCGGACATTGCCGGTGATGACGCCTCGGGCGAACCGAGTTGAAACCTGTGCGGTGGTGCATCGCTGATTGTCGATTGTGCGGCTCCTTTAAAAAGCGATCACCACCAGAGATCAGGTAAAGCACTCTTTAAAGGAGATGCACCATGATCAGGTCAAAATGGATGGCGCTTACGATGGTCGGCTTATTGTCGATCAGTTCATTGGCGGCGTTTGCTCAATCTACTGGTCGCGACGCACCGGTCGATAAGGGTGGGATGCCGCCCTACTCGGAAATGAATGCGGGTACCTCGGATGGGAAAGCGCCGCCGCCGGACACCATTGGTGGTGGGAGTGGTGGTGATGCCAACGGGAGTAGCATCGACCCGGGGAAGGGCAGCGGGTCGGTGAGTGGTGGAAGTTCGATGGGGAGTGGTTCTGGAAGTGGGTCTGGAGGATCAGGTGGTTCTGGGGTGAGTGAAAGATCGAGGAATGCTGGGGGAGGAGTTGATTCAGGTGGTTAAGGACAGGCGATTGAAAGCCCAGCTACATGCTGGGCTTTCGGAGCAATATCCGAGCAGATCCTGGCGAACAGATAACTATTGGCTTATTGATCCTTATTGATGGCGTTTTGCGCAGCCATCATTTCCTTTATTAGTAACTGAGTGGTTTTGGCCTTTGCAAAAAAGAGCGGCGTATCCCAGTCAAAGTCTTTGATAACTCTAATTTGAAATGAGCCTGTAATGTCGAACGAGGGATACCAGCCGATATCTAACAAAAAAGCACCCGCATATTCTACTTGTAGCATGTCTTCTTTGAGTAAGTCGATTTGATCAGCAGGATCAATATTTTTCAGAGGGGAAAGATCATCGTAAGCGATTTTTCCTTTGATGAATGTGAGGTCAATCACTTCGTCAGTCTCCTAAATTCGCTCTCCGAAATCGGATGTCCGTGAATTGTTCTGGCGCTTAGTTCTATACGTATCCAGCGACTTGGCTTTCCTTCGCTTGCACCGATGACGGTCTCGTACTCTTTGATTTTCCAAGGTTTGCCATTGGTTGAGGGGGCACCACTTTCATATACTTCCCGTTCCGTTCGCTGAATGCTGATTCAAACTTCGTTATGTCAGTTCTGGATGCTTTTTTTGGGTTACAAGAAGTTTGCATCAATTCGGTCTACTTCTAACCTTATAAATTGATCATTGAGTTCCGGATGATCGTAATGTACATCCTCGTCATGAAAGTCTGTGAAGGATTTAAATACACCATTTCTCAACATTCCGTTTAGGAAATAGGCGTAACCTTTGGCGCCTTTCTCGATCAAGACATCTGGGTGAGAGATTTTTTTTATTTGGTATGAGTCAGATAAATTAATTGTCAATTCTACGCTATATGTTTTTCCGATTTCTATTTCGTATGGGCATGAGTTTACAAAACAATCAACAATGTGGTTGTTAATTAAGAGCGTTACATGTTCTTCGTTCGTATCGCTGATGTGAAGAATCTTTGCTGTTTTTATATTATTCATCGTGGGGCCTGATCGTTTTGTCTTGAGTGTCGTTGTTAATTGCTTTCCAAAAATCTTTCCCTGTTTTGGTGTGCAGTGTGGTTATTTCTTGTTGGTTATTTGTGCCGACGAATGAGAACTTTGCTTTTCCCTTACTGTTATTCCCTAAAAACATCACAAATCCTGTTCGTATTTCGTTCCTATAAGAGTACTGGATTCTAATTCCGTTATTCATAACATAACGTGCTGTGCTGAGATATTCGTCGGTGCTTCGTGCCCCAAACTCTTTGCCATGTTTGTCAAAATGTTCATTGAGCTTGTCTCTTGTTCCAAAATCAGCTGGTCGTTGAGCGGGGTTGGGGGTTTTTTGCTCTCCTTCATCAACCCTCACCTTACCCGCCGGATCCTCACCCCCAAACGACGGCTTCTTACACCCATCCCCCCCAGGGCACTCACTCAACCCCAACGGATCAACCCAACCCGCCGGATTGCGCGTGTACTGATATCCGTTTAACCCACCCGCCAGCTTGCTCGGATCCGGGGTCAAATACCGCCCGACATCCGGATTGTAGTATCGATGCCGGTTGTAATGCAGGCCGGTTTCCGCGTCGAAATATTGCCCTTGAAAGCGTAGCGGCTGGTCGAGGACCTGGTGGGTGTCGCGGTTGAGGCGGGTGAGGCGGCCATAGGCGGTGTATCGGGCGGCCCAGATGATGTCGCCGCTGTAGTCGGTGAGTTCTTGCGGTGTACCGAGGTGGTCGAGTTGGTAGTAGAACGGGCAGGCTTTTTTCGGGCCTTTGCCGTCGAGCATGGCCAGCGGGCGGAAGGTGCCGGGTTCGTAGATGTAGCTGCGATGGTGCTCGCTGCTGCTTTCAGCGACAAGGTTGTCGCCCTGCCAGAAAAACTCGGTGGTCTTGCCGTCGACGGTTTTGGCGATGCGGCGGCCGAAGGCGTCGTAGTGGTAACTGGAGCAACGACCATCCGGCAATGTGACGCCGACCAGTCGGTGCTGGCAGTCGTAGCGGTATTCGGTGACCAATTTCTGCGCGGTGCCGCGGCGCTCGCGGATCAGGTTGCCGAAGGCGTCGTAGTCGTAATGACAGTCGCCTTGCACCAACAGGCGATTGCCTTTGATCGTTGTCGGGCCGGGGCGGTCCTGCATCAGCAGGTTGCCGGCCGGGTCGTGGGCGTAGCTTTCCGGCTGTTGGTCGCGGGAGTGGCGGACGCGGATCAGGCGATCGAGCGGGTCGTACTGGTAACTGCGCTGACCATGGCGGGTGTCGGCGATGCTGTCGAGATTGCCGTTGAGGCTGTAGGCATAGTCGCGGCGGTAGAGCGGATGTTGGTGGTGGCCGACAGCGTGGGCCTTCAGACGGCCCAGTTCGTCGTAGGCATATTCACTGAGCAGCAGGCCTTGTTGACGGTTTTGTTCGCGACCGGCGAGGAACGTATGCGAGGTCAGTCGTGCGCCATTGAGGTCGATGGCCGTCAGCGCACCGCCCTTGGCGTGGTGGTAGTCGAGTTTGCTGCCGTCCGGCAGGTGCAGGCGGTTGAGCTGCCCGCAGGCGTCGTAGCCATAACGCAAGGTGCCCCAGCCCTGATGTTCGGTGATCAGCCGGTCCTGCTGGTCGTACTCGAATTCCAGCGGGTGATCGTGGCCGTCATCGACGCCGAGCAGCCGGCCCAGCGAGTCGTAGCGGTATTTAACCTGGATGCCATCGGGCAGCGTTTTGACCAGCAAGCGCCCGGCCGCATCCCGTCGATAGCCGGTGATCAGCCGCGAGTCGTCATCGCCGAACTCGGTTTTTTCCAGCAGATGACCGTTGAGGTCGTAGACGTAGGCAGTGCGGCGGCCGTCGAAACCGGTTTCCTGGCGGATCAATCCGCTGGGCGTGTAGTCCAGCTGATATTCTTCGCCAGATTCGTTCTCGATTTTTGTGAGCAGCAGCTGCGCGTTGTCGTAGCGGTACTTGAGCTGGGTGCCGTCGGGATTGATCCGGCGGCTGACCAGGTGCAAATCGTCGACGTATTCGTAGCGGGTGAAGCGGCCCAGTTCGTCGCGTTCGGCGGTGATCTTGCCGTAGGCGTTGTAACTGAACGCGCGGGTGGCCCTGGTAGGCAATGTCGTCTGGATCAGTCGGGCGACGGCATCCCATTGGTACTGGGTGAGCGCACCGTGTTCGTCCTGACGAGTCGTCTGCCGCCCCAGCGCATCGTAGGAATACGTTCGCTGCCCACCGTCCGGCCGTGTTTCCTCGAGCAACTGCCCCAAGGCATTCCAGACAAACACATGGCGACTGGTGTCCGGGTAGCGGATCGACAGCAACCGGCCCTGAGGGTCGTAGTGGTAATGGGTGACCTGACCGTCCGGATCGGTCGCCTCGGTGACATCGCCCTGAGCATTGCGCTGGTATTTCCACACCGCCTGACCGCGATAGCGCGCATGCAGGAAACCGTTGCGATACTCATAGGACGTCGGTTCGTCTTGCGGCGGAATCAGCGCCACCAACCGTCCGACTTCGTCATAACGGTATTCGGTGACAGCCCCCTGCGGATCCTGCTCAGCCACCAATCGGCCCTGCTCGTCGTAGGTTTTCAGCTGTTCGCCGCCGTCCAGGTCGACTCGGCGTACCAGTCGCGCCCGATCATCGTGGACGTAAACCTCTTCGCTGCCGTCGATGTTCCGGACCGTGACGCTGCCCTGATCATCCCAGACATAGCGCGTGTCCATCTGCGCAAACGATGCCCAATGCCGCACGCAACGCGCCGCCTTGCCGGAGCGCTCCCACTCCCAGAAGAAACTTGCGCCACCGGCCAGTTGCCGCTGCAAAATTACGTGGTGGTCGTCGTAGTCGTAACGCTCGCTTTCCCCGGCGGCATTGGTCGCTTCGATCAAGCGTTGGCGGGCGTCGTAGCGGTAGAAAACCAGCGTCTGCTCCGTACGCCAGGTTTCACCCAGGTCATCGCGGGGGTGAAACGACTGGTATTCGACGGCGACCAGGTGCCTGCGCTCGTAGCACAACAGCAGCGAACGACCGGCACCATTGTCGAGGCGCTGGATGCGATCCTGGCGATCGCGGGTGATGCGCAGTCGGTTGTTGTGGGCGTCGCTGATCGCCGTCAGCCGACCGTTATGAAAGTGGTAGAACCGGCTCGATTCTCCAGCCAGCGCGAGAATCAGTTCCTCCGGCTCGTCCCCGAGGTAAATCGCCGCCCGCGACAGGCTATTGTGGATCGCCGGGCGCTCGACGTTCGGCAACGGAAACGTCGTACGACGGTTTTCATGGTCAATCCAGATAACCTGTTCAGCGCCCAGCTCCAACCGCTGCGCCAGAGAATGACTCCAGCCCCAGCCCAGCCCGCAATCGATCTCCACCGCGCTGGTGCGGTAGAGCCGGGTGAAGGCAAACGTCAGCAGCCCGTCCAGCGCACCGTCGGTCAGGGTCAGCAGTTCTTCGCCGCTGACCATCGACACAGGGCAGCCGTTGGTGCAGGTTAGTGCCGCGCAATCGGCGCTGTCGCCATTGGGATTTTTCGCTTGATTCGGTGCATCGTCGTGAGGTTCGTGACGGCCCAGTCGGGTCATCGCAGCAGATTTGTCGCGGGCAATGGCAACCGGATTGTCCACCTGCACAACCGGTGAATTGCCGGCGCTGATCTGCAGTGGAATCGCCGGTGCAGGTTTCAGTGGTGCATTGCGCGCACTGACCACGAGCGGCTTGAGGACGCCAGCGTGGGCTGTCAGGACGGATTTGGCCGTCAGTTCGGCCAGTCGCAAACTGGCCGCCGCCAACCATTGTCGAGCCCGCGTGGACTTGATTTTGTCCAGAACCCTGGTGCTCATGCCGAGCTTCAGCCCCGCAGGACCGGTGAGGCACATCAGCAGGAAACTGATCAATATTTCCGTACGAATTTGCGCCACGACTTCGGCGATGTACTGCGGCGGCAACATTCTCAGCCAACTGCTGAAGGCTGCGAGATGGATGAACATCAATGGCTCATCGCTCAACATCAGCAACACGTTGGCAATGGTGTCAGCCGAGGCGCTCAGCAACGTCTCAAGCTCGCTATGGGTGAGGTACTCAAGGAGTTTTTCGCTGTTGCCTTGCAGGTCCGCCATCAGGGCGTAGACCTGTTTCACGTCATCCCATAAACCGTGCAGCGAAAGCTCGAACCCGTGCCAGTCAGCCTGTTGCAACAGGCCGTAGCGTTGGGTGAAATCTGCATTGGAAAAATCTGCCCATAAAGGCTCGAATTCGCTCCTCCATTCGTTGCGCAACCAGCCTTCCAGCTCGCCGATCACGCCCTTATAGGAGGCGTAGAGCGCTTTGACGTGTTCAGTGGAGACATTGGGAAAGAAGGTGATGCGATAGCGATGGCCGTGCCAGCATTCGGGGATTTCGAGAATACCGCTGGGGCCGATGGTTGCGTGGACAGGCTCCCCGAACGTCAGTTCGCCGTTGCGCTGCGATATAACCGGTTCGAGCATCACTGGCGTATCGCCGATCGGCACGAAACGCGCGGCTTCAAACATATGCACGAGGGTTAACGGACCGCTGGCCGGGCACGTGGCGAGGGTCGAACTGACAGGAACTGTGGAGTCCTTCAGTGCGCTGAGCCGGACTTCGTTGCCGACCTTGAACACTTGCTCGACGTTCAGCGCGCTACCGGTCCAGAACTTTTCCGCCCAGGACTCGTAGTCGTTGAGGCAGAGTCGGAAATCACCGAGCAGCGCTTCGATGTCCGGCTGCCCGGGGTTCATGGCGGCGACCACCAGCAGACCGATGGCGTTGTTCAAGGCCAGGATTTTGTCAGGTTCGAACATTCGCAATCCCTCGCGCTGATCAATTTGGAGCGAGAGACTTTGCGGGGGATCAAAAAGGAAAGAAGTCGGGAAAGGAGGTGTTTGGTGTAGGGGAAATCGCTAAATCTCTCGGCACAGGTTTTTGCATCCGCCATGGATTGCCCGTTGCCCTCGACCAATCGGGCTCGCTATGCTGCTGAACCCTTTAATCCATCGCGGATCCGGCCGTACCCGAGCCGCCCTGGGATGTCATGAGAAAACGGATCAGTTGCGATGAATGCACCCCTGGATGAATTCGGTCCGATCAAGGCCGTGATTTTCGATATGGACGGTTTGCTGCTGGACACCGAGGGCATTTACACCGAGGTCACGTCCATCATTGCCGAGCGTTATGGACGGACCTTCGACTGGAGCGTCAAACAGAACATCATCGGCCGTGGCGCGGGTGATCTGGCGCGCTATGTGGTCGAGGCGCTGGACCTGCCGATCACCGCCGAAGAGTTTCTGGTGATCCGCGAGCCCTTGATGCGCGAGCGTTTTCCGACGGCGCTGGCGATGCCCGGCGCAGAAGAGCTGGTTCGGCACTTGAAAGCCAACAACATTCCTATCGCGGTGGGCACCAGTTCTTCGCGTCAGTCGTTCGGTCAGAAAACCACCTTGCACCGCGACTGGTTCGCGCTGTTCGACTTCATCGTCACCGCTGACGACCCGGAAGTGGGGGCGGCGAAACCGGCGCCGGATATTTTCCTGACGGCGGCGCGACGCCTTGGGGTCGCGCCTCGGGATTGTCTGGTATTCGAGGATTCGCCGTTCGGCGTCACTGCAGCCAAAGCGGCAGGAATGACGGCGATTGCGGTCCCGGATGCGGCGATGGCCGACGAAAAATACGCACACGCCGATGGCATTCTTCGTACGTTGAAGGCGTTCAAGCCCAGTGCATGTGGCTTGCCGGCGCTTGAGTGGGCCTGACCATTCGATAATCTCCGAAACAAAAAAACGCCGGCAATCGATTGCCGGCGTTTTTGTTTCGGTCGGGCGGTGTATCAGGCGCCGAAACCACCGTCGATGGTCAGGCTGGCACCGGTGATGTAGCCAGCTTCGGGACCTGCGAGGTAAGCGACGAAGCTGGCGATTTCTTCCACGTTGCCGTAACGACCCACGGCCATCAGCGGAATCAGGCTATCAGCGAAGTCGCCGCTGGCGGGGTTCATGTCGGTGTCGACCGGGCCTGGCTGCACGTTGTTGATGGTGATGCCCCGTGGGCCAAGGTCGCGAGCCAGGCCTTTGGTCAGGCCGACCAGCGCCGATTTGCTCATGGCGTACGGGCCGCCACCGGCGAAGGGCATGCGCTCGGCATTGGTGCTGCCGATGTTGATGATGCGGCCGCCTTCGGTCATGTGGCGGGCGGCTTCCTGGGTGGCGATGAATACGCTGCGTACGTTGATGGCCAGGGTCTGGTCGAAGTCTTCGAGTTTAAAGTCCTCCAGCGGTGCGACGGCCAGGACGCCTGCGTTGTTGACCAGGATGTCCAGGCGCCCGAAAGCTTCGACGGTGGCGTTGACGGCATTGCGAATGGCGACGGCATCGGCGCTGTCGGCCTTGATGGCCAGGGCTTTGCCGCCGGCGGAGATGATGCTGTTTTGCAGGTCTTCGGCTTTGGCGGTAGAGCTGACATAGGTGAAGGCGACGGCTGCGCCTTCTGCGGCCAGGCGTTTGACGATGGCAGCACCGATACCGCGTGAACCGCCTTGAATCAGAGCTACTTTACCGCTGAGGTGTTGAGTGGTCATGTCGATCTCCAGAAGTTCAAGGCAGGCTGCCTTGTTGTCGGAGTCGAGTATCGGCTTCGCATTACCCGGCGGGTAGACCGTGATTGCTATAGTCTGTGTAAACCAGAAGTTTATAGTGGCGCTTATGGAAACCTTCAGCAGTATCGAATGCTTCGTGCGCAGCGCTGAGGTCGGCAGCTTCGCCGAGGCTGCGCGACGCTTGAGCCTGACGCCTGCTGCGGTGGGCAAGAGCGTCGCCAAGCTGGAGGCGCGGCTTGGTGTGCGGCTGTTCCAGCGCAGCACGCGTAGCCTGACGCTGACCGAGGCCGGTCAGCTGTTTCTCGGCGAAGTCAGCGCCAGCCTGCACACGATCCAGAATGCCGTGGCCAACCTGGCCAGCGCCGAAGGACGTCCGGCGGGAACGCTGAAGGTCAGCATGGGTACGGTGTTCGGGCGCTTGTACATCGTGCCGTTGCTCGGAGAGTTTTTGCGGCGCTTTCCGGCGATCAACCCGGACTGGCATTTCGATAACCGTCAGGTCGACCTGATCGGCCAGGGGGTCGATGCGGCGATTGGTGGTGGATTCGAACTGCCCCAGGGCGTGGTGGCGCGCAAGCTGACGCCCGCCCATCGAGTGTTGGTGGCTTCAGCCGGGTACCTGGCGGGGCACGAAGCGATCATCGAGCCCGATAACCTCCAGCGCCACGATGGCATCCTGATACGGTCGCCGCAGACGGGGCGCGTGCGTTCCTGGCAACTGACCTGTCGCAACCGGCAACACAGCCCGCTGACGCTCAAGGCGCGAATGACCATGAGCGATTCGGAAGCAGCCTGCGCGGCGGCGACCCAGGATTTGGGCATTGCATTGGTGAGCATGCCGTTCGCCGTTGGCTATCTGGACGCCGGGACCTTGCAGCGGGTGCTGCCCGACTGGTACGTCGACGATGGCAATATCTCCATCTATTACGCCGAGCACAAACTGCTGCCGGGCAAGACCCGGGCGTTTGTCGACTTCATCATTGAACAGTTTGCCGAGCAGGGGTTGGGGCAGCGGTTCAGTGCAGTTTGAGCCCGGCTTGGGACCGAGGGGAGGCCATCGCGGGCAAGCCACGCTCCCACAGAGTGATGCAAACCCCTGTAGGAGCGAGGCTTGCCCGCGAAGAACGATAACGCGGTCTAGCGCCCAAACCGCCCAGGCCAACCCTTAATGTTCTTCGGCCGTGGCGTCGCATATGTCCGCACTTTCGACGTCGACAACCCCAGCCGCACCAGCGATTCGGCAATGGTCACCGCCGCCGTCACGCCATCCACCACCGGTACACCGGTGCGCTGACGAATCTGTTCATCCAGCCCGGCCATGCCGCCACAGCCCAGGCAAATCACCTCGGCCTTGTCCTCGCTCACCGCCAGCTCCGCCTGGCGGACAATCGCCTCCAGCGCACGCTCTGGATCGGATTCCAGCTCCAGCACCGCCAACCCACTGGCCCGCACCGACGCACAACGATCCCAGAGCCCGGAGAGTTTGAGGCGATCCTCGATCAGCGGCACGGTGCGGTCCAGCGTGGTCACCACCGAATAAGCATGGCCGAGGAACATCGCGGTGCTGGCGCCGGCATCGGTGATGTCCACCACGGGCACGTTGAGCAACTCCTGCAAACCTTCGCGGCCGTGCTCGCCATAACCGGCCTGGATCACTGCATCGAAGGGCTGATCGTAGGACATGACCCGGTCCATCACGGCGATGGCGGCCAGGTAGCTTTCGAAATTGCCTTCAATGGAGTCGGCGCCGAAATGCGGGGTCAGGCCGATGATTTCCGTGCCGGGCGCGGCCACGGACTGCGCTTGGCGGGCGATGGCCTGGGTAATGGATTCGGTGGTGTTGACGTTGACCACGAGAATTCGCATGGGAAGTCCTTATAGCGAGGTGGATTGCGGCCCGATGTCACCGGGCCGCCAAGAGGATTAATGGCTGACGTTATCGACCGCGATGGCTTCACCGCTGACATCGGCGTAGTAAGGCTGCCGCTTGGCGATGATCAGGTAGAGCATCCCCGCAATCCCGGCGCCAATCAGCCAGGAGAATGGCGAGACACTGTCGAAACCTGGCACCAGGGCCAGGACAATGGCGATCACGGCAGCCGGAATGAACGCCGCCACGGCGCGCAAATTGACCCCACGGCTGTAGTAATAGTCGCCATCGGGATCTTCGCTGTACAACTGCGGTACGTTGATCCGGCCTTTTCGTACTTGCCAATAGTCGACCATGATCACCCCGTACAACGGGCCGAGCAGGGCGCCGAGGCCGGACAGGAAATACACGATCACCAGCGGGCTGTTGTAGAGGTTCCACGGCAGGATCAGCACCGCGATGGTCGCGCTGATCAGCCCGGCGCGGCGGAAGGTCAGGTATTTGGGCGCCAGGTTGCTCAGGACAAAGGCCGGGGCGACGAAGTTGGCCATGATGTTCACCGCCACGGTGACTATCAGGAACGCCAGGCAACCGAGTACCAGAAAGAAGGTGTTGGGAATCGACGCGATGATTTCGGTCGGGCTTTCGATGATCCGGCCATTGATCTGGAATTGCGCACCGCACAGCAGGACCGTGATTGTGGCAAATACCAGAATGTTGACAGGCAGCCCCCAGAAGTTTCCGACCCGGATGGTCTTGCGGCAGGGAGAAGAGCGGGCGAAGTCGCAGAAGTTGAGGATTAGCGTGCCGTAGATCGACAGCCACAAGGCGCCGCCGGCAAAGATATTGCGCCACATCTCACCGCCACTCAGCGGTTCGCGAATCGACCAGGCGATGGTGGCGTTGGCCTGGAAGTACATCCTGCCGGCGAGGGCGGCGACGGTCAACAAAATCACCGGGCCGGCAAACGCCTCGTAGCGCCGCACCATTTCCATGCCATAGGCCAGGATCGCCAACTGCACAAACCAAATCGCCACGAAGCACACCCAGCCCAGGCTCGACAGCCCGAGTATCGAATTGTGGTCGTAATCGGCGAGTCCGGGATGCACCGCCGTCAGCAATACGCGAAAGACCACTGACGCCAGGTACGTCTGAATTCCGAACCAGGCAATGGCGATAACGGCGCGAATCAATGCAGGAATCTGCGCCCCATGGATGCCGAAACTGATCCGGCTGATCACCGGAAACGGCACCCCGGTTTTCTGGCCCATGTAACCGGAAAGGTTCATGAAGCAATACACCAACGCCGCACCGATTCCCAGGGACAGCAGAATCTGCCAGCCGCTCAGGCCCAGTGCATACAAGCCAATGGCAAAGGAGTAGTTGGCAATGTTGTGCACATCGTTTGTCCACAGGGCGAAGATGCTGTAACGACCCCAACGCCGACCTTCGGCCTTGGTCGGCGCAAGATCCTTGTTGTGCAAGCGGGGGCTGAGTACGACGGGTGGTTGAAACGTTTGATCGTGAATCACAGAGGTGGAAAGGGGGGAGGGCAGATCCAGCGCAATATTGTTATTGGGGAGGCTAGTACGCATTCCGGCAGGCTCCTGAAGCTCGTTGCCGCGATGACTGTGCATGAGCGTGGGCTCGACAAATCTTCGTCGCGGAAGCAAGAGCGTCATTGGTTACGGGGCATCTGCAGCCTGTACGGGATAGGGCGCTTCAGGCTTGCGGATCTAAAGTGTGTGTATGTTTTTGTATTTATTGTATACAAAACATGTATTCACTTAAGCCATATTTGTGCCAGTCGGTGATCTATAAAATTTAAGGCTAATTTCGTTTTGTTATTGATTGAAGATAAGTAGTTGAAAAAAAGACGATATAAATTGACCGATTAAACAGGTATTTATTTTGGGCGGGGTTTTGTCGGAGTGTTCGACTGAGGAAGTCAGGACAGGGGAATGTAACTTTTTGGGGCGCTGAAACTAAAAGTGCACACAGATATGGCACTTATGGTGACATTTCTGTGTACACTTTTTTGAAGTAAAACCATCACAGGCTTCGCCAGCTCCTGCAGGAGCTGCTACGGGCTGCGATCTTTTAAGCTTTGGACTTGCTGATGATGTTCCCGGCATGCAGCCCGCATTCCTTCTGCGTGGCTTCTTCCCACCACCAGCGACCTTCGCGCTCGTGCTGGTTCGGCAGCACCGGGCGGGTGCAAGGCTCGCAACCAATGCTGATGAATCCGCGCTCATGCAGGCTGTTGTACGGCAGCTCCAGCATGCGGATGTAACCCCAGATCTCTTCGCTGGTCATCTGTGCCAGCGGGTTGAACTTGTAGAGGGTACGTTCCGGGGTGGAAAACGCGGTGTCGATTTCCAGCACCGCGACGGCGCTGCGGGTGCCGGGGCTCTGGTCCCGACGCTGGCCGGTGGCCCAAGCGGTCACGCCAGACAGTTTGCGGCGCAGCGGCTCGATCTTGCGAATGCCGCAGCACTCGCCATGGCCATCCTTGTAGAAACTGAACAGGCCTTTTTCCTTCACGAAGGGTTCGAGCTTGCTGTAGTCCGGCGACACCACTTCGATATCGATCTTGTAGTGCTCGCGCACCTGCTCGATGAAGCGGTAGGTCTCGGGGTGCAAGCGGCCGGTGTCGAGACTGAACACTTTGACGTTCTTGTTCAGCTTCCAGGCCATGTCCACCAGCACCACATCCTCGGCGCCGCTGAAAGATATCCACAGGTCATCGCCGAACTCGGCGAACGCGAGTTTCAGGATGTCCTGGGCGGATTTGTTGGCATAGGTCGTGGCGAGTTCCACGACATCGAACGATGGGCTCATCAGGGCGGCTTCCTACAGGTCGGTGGCGCTGGGCGCTCTATATGCGTCGATGGTAACAAAATCCTGCGGCGGCTGGCGCGTCCTCTGCGTTGCACGGAGGGGGGCGAGTCGCTAGAGTTCGGCAGTCCTTTTGCTCGCTCGACTCATAAACAATACCAATGGGAGTGTCTTGTGGAAATTGCCTGTCTGGATCTTGAAGGTGTGCTGGTCCCGGAAATCTGGATCGCCTTCGCCGAAAAAACCGGAATCGAGTCCCTCCGGGCCACCACTCGGGACATTCCCGACTACGACGTGTTGATGAAGCAGCGTCTGCGGATTCTCGACGAGCATGGCCTGAAGCTCTCCGACATCCAGGAAGTGATCGCCACGCTCAAGCCTCTGGAAGGCGCCAGCGAATTTGTCGACTGGCTGCGTGAGCGCTTTCAGGTGGTGATTCTGTCGGACACCTTTTATGAATTTTCCCAACCGCTGATGCGTCAACTGGGCTTCCCGACGTTGCTCTGCCATCGTCTGATCACTGACGATACCGGTCGGGTCACGGGCTATCAGTTGCGTCAGAAAGATCCCAAACGTCAGTCGGTTTTGGCGTTAAAGAGCCTCTACTACCGAGTGATCGCGGCGGGTGATTCCTACAACGACACCACAATGCTGGGCGAGGCGGATGCCGGGATTCTGTTCCATGCGCCGGACAATGTGATTCGCGAGTTCCCGCAGTTCCCGGCGGTGCACAGCTTTGCCGAGTTGAAACAGGAATTCATCAAGGCTTCGAACCGGGCGTTGAGTTTGTAGTCGTCAGGGATGGCCCCTTCGCGGGCAAGCCCGCTCCCACAGGATTTGTGTTGATCGCATAATTGTGGCTCGACACATAACCTGTGGGAGCGGGCTTGCCCGCGATGCTTTTAGAGGTCCCGCAAAGTATCGAGCAGCACCTTCACCTTGGTAATCGATTCCTGATACTCCGCCTGCCAATCCGAATCCGCGACGATCCCGCCGCCGCCCCAGCAGCACACCTGCCCATCCTTGACCAACAAACTGCGAATGGCGATGGAGCTGTCCATCTCCCCGCGCACGTCCAGATACAGCAATGAACCGCAGTACAGCCCGCGACGGGTCGGTTCCAGTTCATCGATGATCTGCATGGCGCGAATCTTTGGCGCGCCGGTAATCGAGCCGCCGGGGAAGCTGCCGGCGATCAAGTCCAGTGCGTCCTTGTCATCCGCCAGTTCGCCGGTAACGCTGCTCACCAGGTGATGCACGTTCGGATAGCTTTCCAGGCTGAACAGCTCCGGCACCCGTACCGAGCCGATACGGCAGGTACGACCCAGATCGTTGCGCAGCAAGTCGACGATCATCAAGTTTTCCGCGCGGTCCTTGGGGCTGGCCAGCAGTTCGGCGGCGTTCGCCGCATCTTCGGCAGCAGTCAGACCGCGGGGGCGAGTGCCTTTGATCGGGCGGGTTTCGACGTGGCGCTCGCTGACTTTGACGAAGCGCTCCGGCGACAGGCTCAGCACTGCGTCGCCGTCGGGCAGGCTCTGGAAGCCGGAAAACGGTGTCGGGCAAGCCGCCCGCAGCGCGCAATAGGCCGCCCACGGATCGCCCTGGCATTGGGCGCGAAAGCGCTGGGCGAAGTTGACCTGATAGCAGTCGCCGGCCTGGATGTACTGCTGAATGCGTTCGAGGGCTTGCCGATAGTCCTCGGCGCTCAGGTCGGCGCTCATCGGACCGTCCAGTTTGAACGGCTCGATGTTCTCGGTCGCGGGTTGAGTGAACAGTTCGATCAGCCGTTGTCGTTTGCTGTCGATCAGCGCCGGGTGGAACACCAATTGACTGGTGGCCAGGTGGTGATCGCTGATCAGCGCCCAGTCATACAGCCCGAAGCGTGCGTCGGGCAATTGCAGATCGTCCCGCGCCTGGCTCGGCAGGTTTTCCAGATGCCGGCCGAAGTCGTAGCTCAGGTAGCCGATCAGGCCGCCGGCGAAGGGCAGGGCGTCAGAGACGGTCGCTTCACCGAGCCGTGTAAGGCTCTTGCGAAGGCGTTGCAGGAAATGGCTGCCGCTTTCATCCGGCAACACGGCCAGTTGCTCCAGCGGCCAGGCGCTGAGCAGGTCGAAACGCCCACGTTCGGCGCTCGGCCGGCCGCTGTCGAGTAGCACGGCACCAGGGGCATGACGAATCGCCGCGAAGTACTCGGCAGGGTTGGCGCGATAGGGCAGCGGGTGTACGGAACAGGTCAACATGGGCGGGGTAGATCAGCCATCGAGGCGGGGGAGCGATTGTAGTCCTCTGCAGGATTTGCTCCTAGAGGCATGTCGGGGATTGGCAGATTGGCGGCAAGGTTGAGAGGTGTGGTGATTTGGCGTCAGCCTTCGCGGGCAAGCCCGCTCCCACAAGGACTGCGCGAATCCTGTGGGAGTGGGCTTGCCCGCGAATGGGGCGCCGCAGTCCTGGATCAGCCCTCGACCGCCGGAATATGCCCAAACAGTTCCTGAACGAACGCCACACGTTCCTGCGCCGTTTCGGTGATCCCGCGCGCCTTCAGCTCTTCGAGTCGCGCCTCGACCGCGTGGGTGCGGGACGTCAGCCCGCAATCGTTGGCGATTTGAATGTTCAACCCGGGCCGAGCGTTGAGCTCAAGAATCAGCGGCCCTTTCTCCTGGTCGAGCACCATGTCGACACCGATGTAGCCAAGCCCGCACAGCTCGTAACAGCCGGCGGCCAGTTTCATGAAGCCGTCCCAGTAGGGCAGTTGCACGCCATCTACCGCGTTGGTGGTGTCCGGGTGTTTGTTGATGATGTTGTTCAGCCAGGTGCCGCGCAATGTCAGGCCGGTAGCCAGGTCGACACCGACGCCGATGGCGCCCTGGTGCAGGTTGGCCTTGCCGCCGGACTGTCGGGTCGGCAGGCGCAGCATGGCCATCACCGGATAGCCCATCAGCACGATGATGCGGATGTCCGGCACACCTTCATAGCTGATGCTTTTGAAGATCTGGTCCGGGGTCACGCGGTATTCGATCAGTGCACGGTCGCGGTGCCCGCCCAGGGAGTACAGGCCGGTGAGGATGCTCGAGATATGGTGCTCGAGTTCCTCATGGGCGATGATTTTGCCGGACACTGTGCGATAGCGCCCCTCGAACCGGTCGGCAACCACAATGATGCCGTCGCCGCCAGCGCCCTGGGCCGGTTTGATCACGAAGTCGGTGCGCCCGCCGATGATCTCCTTGAGGTTATCGATTTCCTTCTCGGTGGAGATCACGCCGTACAGCTCCGGCACGTGGATGCCGGCGGCGATGGCGCGCTCCTTGGTGATGATCTTGTCATCGACGATCGGGTACAGGCTGCGCTTGTTGTACTTGAGCACGTAGTCGGCATTACGCCGATTGATCCCCATGATGCCCCGGGCCTCCAGGGCTTTCCAGGTCTTCCAGAGACCGAACATCAGGCGTCAGCCTCCTTCAGGAAAGCCTTGAAACGCACCAGTTCGGTCAGGCGGTAGCCGCGATAGCGACCCATGGCCAGCATGAAGCCCACCAGGATCAGCAGGACCGCCGGGAAGGTGAACACGAAGTACACCAGCTCCGGCACGCTCATGATCAAGTGCCCCAGGGAGGCGGCGAACAGCGTGCCGATTGCCACTTTCATGGCGTGGCCGCCGCCGCGCTCTTCCCAGGTGATCGACAGGCGTTCGATGGTCATGGTCAGAATCACCATCGGGAACAGCGCCACCGACAACCCGCGCTCCAGGCCGAGTTTGTGGCTGAACAGGCTGATCGCCGCGATCAGCACCACCACGAAGGTCAGCACCACCGACAGCCTCGGCAGCATTTGCAGTTTCAAGTGTTCAAGGTAGGAGCGCAGTGACAGCCCCAGCGCCGTGATGATGGTAAACAGCACGATGCCGAAGCCGAGCTGGGTTTCCCGGAAGGCGAGGGCGATCAGCACCGGGGTAAAGGTGCCGAGTGTCTGGATGCCGATCAGGTTGCGCAGGATCAGGATCACCAGCACGCCGATCGGGATCATCACCATGATCATGAAGGTCTGCTGGGTTTGCAGCGGCAGGCCGTACAGCGAGTAATCGAGGAAGTTGGCGTCGGAGTTTTCGTCAGTCAGCTTGGCCAGGCGAATGGCGTTCATTTCACTGTTGTTCAGGCTGAAGGTGACATTGGCTTTCTTGCCGCCATCGACAGTGATCAGGTTTTCATCGCCGGTCCACCACAGCAAGCGGTCGGTGGGCAGGCCCTGTTCGCCGGTTTCCGGGTTGAAATACAGCCAGTCGGTGCCGTTGAAGCTGCGCAGCCAGAGTTCAGGCATTTGCGGCTGATCGGCCACCAGGCGGATGGTGTGGACCTTTTCCACCGGCACGTGGGCGATGGACAGAACCAGCTCGACGATTTTGGCTTTGTTCGCGGTGGACGGATCGCCGGCCAGCAGCAGTTTCACGTTGTCGTCGTTGAGGTTGTTGACACGCTTGATGGCTTCGCCGATGAAGGTTTCGACGTCGGCCGAATGCTGGCGGATCGGCGCGAGCAAGGCTTCGGCGGCGATTTTTTCCGGGCCTTCGACGGCGATGCTGTCGCGGAAGGTCGCCCCTTTGACCTTGGATTTTTCGCCGGTGTAGCGCTTGGTCAGCACCAGGCGGTAATAAAGGGTCTGGTTGCCCTTGGCCCGACGCGCCGACCAGGTGACCTTGCGGTTGCCGTCGACACGGTTCACCGCCACGCCGTAATTGTTGGAAATGAAACTCTCGTTAAGGCTCACATAGTCGCGGCTCAGCGGCGGCACGAACATCTGGATCTTGATCGGATCCTTGGCGTTGGCGACGAACTCGACCTTGGCATCGATGTTCCACAGGTCGTCGGTGGCGTCTTCAGTTACCGGAATACCGAGCACGAAAATCTGATAGGCCGTAACTGAAATGCCCAGCACCACCAGGATGGCGATCAGCAATTTCAGATGGAGGGTAAGAGAGCGCATTGGAATTACTCTGCGGTATGTGCGTCGGTGGCGCAGGCAGGTTTGCCAGCAGCGTATTTAAGACTTGGATCGACCAGCGCATCGAAACGCTTGAGCGCCTCGGAGCCGATCAGCAGTGGGTATTGGAAGGCACTGCGGTCGGTCAGGTTCACTTCGATACTGCGCAAAGCCGAGCCCATGCAGATATCCAGCTCGATGACCGGACGGGCGGTGTACTTCTTGCCTTCTTCCGGGTCGTAGTCACCGGCCCGGCGCTTGATCTTGCTGACACGGGCCAGCGGTCGTTCGATCGGGTGCGAATGCGCGGCGTCGATGGCCAGATAGAAGCGCACCCAGGATTCGCCATTGCGTTTGAAGCGTTTGATGTCGCGGGCGCTCAGCGAGGCGGTTTTCGCCCCGGTGTCGAGTTTGGCGGCGACTTCCAGATTGATGCCATCCAGCGAAGCGTACTCATTGAGGCCGTACACAGTCTTTTCCCCTGCCGCGGCAAAACCTGACAGGCCAAGAAGACAAAGAAATGTGGTGAAGAGCTTGAGTCTCATAAATCCTGATGCGCAGCGGTCCGTTCTTCAATTCAAGGCCCTGGCATTGCTGCACAAGCTCCCTCGTATGCCTATCCGCTTTTTATGACAGGCAATGCAGATGACAAGCAAATGCGGGCGGCATTCTAGCACGGTGGTTTTATGGCGCCAGCGCCGACGGACGGCTATAACCTGAGGTGTTGCTTCGTTATGGTGCAAGCGGTTATTAGACGATTGTCGACAATATCTATTTATCCTTTGACGTAACGGGCCTTATTCGTTAGTTTTTGCGGCATTGCTTTTAAAGGTGTCGACAATATGCTGGATCAACTCGATCCCCCGGTCACGGCTCAGGATGACTCGGAAACACTTTCCGAAAACGTCTTCCGACGCATTCAGGCAGCCATCGTCAAGGGCGAGATTGCCCCGGGCAGCAAGATCTCCGAGCCCGAGCTGGCGCGCACCTACGGCATCAGCCGCGGGCCGCTGCGTGAGGCGATCCACCGTCTGGAAGGCCAGCGCCTGCTGGTTCGCGTGCCACACGTCGGGGCGCGGGTAGTGTCGCTGAGCCACGCCGAATTGCTGGAGCTCTACGAAATCCGCGAATCCCTGGAAGGCATGGCATGCCGTCTGGCGGCTGAACGCATGACCGTTGAAGAAATCGACGAACTGCGCCGGGTGCTGGAAACCCACGAGCGCGATGCGGCGTTTCAGGCAGGCGTCGGCTATTACCAGCAGGAAGGCGATTTCGACTTTCATTACCGGATCATCCAGGGCAGCGGCAACCGCACCCTGACCCAGATGCTCTGCGGCGAGCTCTATCAACTGGTGCGCATGTACCGCATCCAGTTTTCCACCACGCCCAATCGGCCACGCCAGGCGTTTGCCGAGCACCACCGAATTCTCGATGCCATCGCCGACCGTGACGGTGAGCTGGCCGAGTTGTTGATGCGCCGCCACATCGGCGCCTCCAAACGCAATATCGCCCGTCACTACCAGGACGGCGCTAACCCGACAGCCACTGAACGAGGTGAGTCATGAGTTCCAACAAGAGCACTCCAGGCCAGCGTTTCCGCGATGCGGTCGCCAGCGAACATCCGCTGCAAGTGGTCGGCACGATCAACGCCAACCACGCGCTGCTGGCCAAGCGCGCCGGTTTCAAGGCTATTTACTTGTCGGGGGGCGGGGTGGCTGCCGGCTCCCTCGGTGTGCCGGACCTGGGCATTACCGGCCTGGATGACGTACTGACCGACGTGCGCCGCATCACCGACGTTTGCGACCTGCCGCTGCTGGTGGACGTGGACACCGGTTTCGGTTCCTCGGCGTTCAACGTCGCCCGTACCGTCAAGTCGATGATCAAGTTCGGCGCGGCGGCAATTCACATCGAAGACCAGGTCGGCGCCAAGCGTTGCGGTCATCGTCCTAATAAAGAGATCGTCTCGCAGCAGGAAATGGTCGACCGCATCAAAGCGGCCGTCGATGCGCGCACCGACGACAGCTTCGTGATCATGGCCCGCACCGACGCCCTGGCGGTGGAAGGTCTGGAGTCTGCACTGGATCGCGCCGCCGCGTGCATCGAGGCCGGCGCCGACATGATCTTTCCGGAAGCCATCACCGAGCTTGAGATGTACAAACTGTTCGCCAGCCGCGTGAAAGCGCCGATCCTGGCCAACATCACCGAATTCGGCGCGACCCCGCTGTACACCACCGAGCAACTCGCCGGCGCCGATGTGTCGCTGGTGTTGTACCCACTGTCGGCGTTCCGCGCGATGAACAAGGCTGCGGAAAACGTCTACACCGCGATCCGCCGCGACGGCACGCAACAGAACGTCATCGACACCATGCAGACGCGCATGGAGCTTTACGATCGTATCGATTACCACACGTTCGAGCAGAAGCTCGATGCGTTGTTTGCGGCGAAGAAGTGAAGAAGTAATGAAAGCCCTGTAGCAGCTGCCGAGCTTGCGAGGCTGCGTTCGAGACCGAAGGGCTCGCCAAGCCAGGCAATTCGGTCTTTCAGATACACCGCGTATGCAGGGTTTACGACTGCTGCGCAGCCGAACGCAGCCTCGCAGGCTCGGCAGCTGCTACGAAAATAAGATAACCGTATAGAAGTTGCAGATTCCCTAACAAATTCAAAAACTGGAGACAGCAATGGCCGAAGCAAAAGTACTCAGTGGCGCCGGGCTCCGTGGCCAGGTTGCCGGGCAAACCGCACTGTCCACCGTGGGCCAGTCGGGCGCCGGCCTGACCTATCGCGGTTACGACGTGCGCGAACTGGCAGCGGACGCACAGTTCGAAGAAGTGGCTTACCTGCTGCTGTACGGCGAGCTGCCGACTAAGGCACAACTCGCTGCCTACACCCAGAAACTGAGCAAGCTGCGCGACCTGCCGCAAGCGCTGAAAGAAGTGCTGGAGCGCATCCCCGCCGACGCCCATCCGATGGATGTGATGCGCACCGGCTGCTCGTTCCTGGGCAACATCGAGCCGGAGAAAGACTTCTCCGAGCAGCACGACAAAACCGACCGCCTGCTGGCCGCGTTCCCGGCGATCATGTGCTACTGGTATCGCTTCAGCCACGACGGCAAGCGCATCAACTGCGTGACCGACGAAGCCTGCATCGGCGGCCATTTCCTGCACCTGTTGCACGACAAGAAGCCGAGCGAATTGCACGTCAAGGTGATGAACGTTTCGCTGATCCTCTACGCGGAACACGAATTCAACGCCTCGACCTTCACCGCCCGGGTGTGTGCCTCGACGCTGTCGGATCTGTATTCCTGCATCACCGCCGCCATCGGTTCCCTGCGCGGCCCGCTGCACGGCGGGGCCAACGAAGCGGCGATGGAAATGATCGAGCGCTTCAGCTCGCCGGAAGAGGCGGTCGAGGGCACCCTTGGCATGCTGGCACGCAAGGACAAGATCATGGGCTTCGGTCATGCGATCTATAAGGACAACGACCCGCGCAACGAGGTGATCAAGGGCTGGTCGAAAAAACTCGCCGACGAAGTGGGCGACACGGTGTTGTTCCCGGTTTCAGAAGCCATCGACGCAACCATGTGGGAACAGAAGAAACTGTTCCCGAACGCCGACTTCTACCACGCTTCGACGTACCACTTCATGGGCATTCCGACCAAGTTGTTCACACCGATTTTCGTCTGCTCGCGCCTGACCGGCTGGGCGGCGCATGTGTTCGAGCAACGTGCCAACAATCGCATCATCCGCCCGAGCGCCGAGTACGTCGGCGTTGAACAGCGCAAGTTCGTGCCAATCGAACAACGCTGACTGGGGAGGGTGCCGGTACTGGTGACTGAAGGAACCGGGAACCCTGCAGGAGCGAAGCTTGCTCGCGAAGACGGACCGACATTCAACATTGATGTCGCCTGTTACACCGCTTTCGCGAGCAAGCTTCGCTCCTACAGAGGTCGGGGTTCAGCCCGGTGCCAGGCGCCCACCTATTGAAATTACCGTGACCGAGTCCTGACGATGAATACTGAATTCCGCAAACCGCTACCCGGCAGCTCTCTGGATTATTTCGACGTCCGTGCGGCGGTCGATGCCATTGCACCCGGCGCCTACGACACCCTGCCGTACACCTCCCGCGTGCTGGCGGAAAACCTCGTGCGTCGCTGCGACCCGGCCACGCTCACCGATTCCCTGAAACAACTGATCGAGCGCAAACGCGACCTCGACTTCCCGTGGTTTCCGGCCCGCGTGGTGTGCCACGACATTCTCGGTCAGACCGCCCTGGTGGACCTCGCCGGCCTGCGCGATGCCATCGCCCTGCAAGGCGGCGACCCGGCGCAAGTGAACCCGGTGGTGCCGACGCAATTGATCGTCGACCATTCCCTGGCCGTCGAGCGTGGCGGCTTCGATCCCGAAGCCTTCGAAAAGAACCGCGCCATCGAAGACCGTCGCAACGAAGACCGTTTCCACTTCATCAACTGGACCAAGAAAGCCTTCAAGAACGTCGACGTGATCCCGCCGGGCAACGGGATCATGCACCAGATCAACCTGGAGAAAATGTCGCCGGTGATCCAGGTGCGCGACGGCGTTGCTTTCCCTGATACCTGCGTGGGTACTGACAGTCATACCCCGCATGTCGATGCACTGGGCGTGATCGCCATTGGCGTTGGCGGTCTGGAAGCGGAAAGCGTGATGCTCGGCCGCGCATCGTGGATGCGTCTGCCGGAAAGCGTTGGCGTTGAACTCACTGGCAAGCTGCAACCGGGCATCACCGCCACCGACATGGTGCTGGCGCTGACCGAATACCTGCGCAAACAAAAAGTCGTTGGCGCATGGCTGGAGTTCTTTGGTGAGGGCGCGTCAAACCTGACCCTCGGCGACCGCGCGACCATTTCCAACATGGCCCCGGAATACGGCGCCACTGCGGCAATGTTCTACATCGACCAGCAGACCATCGACTACCTGAAACTCACCGGCCGTGAAGACGAGCAAGTGCAACTGGTCGAGAACTACGCCAAACAGACCGGCCTGTGGGCCGATAGCCTCAAAGGCGCGCAATACGAGCGTGGGCTGAGCTTCGACCTGTCCTCGGTGGTGCGCAACATGGCAGGCCCGAGCAACCCGCATGCGCGTGTTGCGACCTCGGATCTGGCTGCCAAAGGCATCTCCGGCCAGTGGGAAGACGTGCCCGGCCAGATGCCGGACGGTGCGGTGATCATCGCTGCCATCACCAGTTGCACCAACACCAGCAACCCGCGCAACGTCATCGCCGCCGGCCTGCTGGCGCGTAATGCCAACAAGCTTGGGCTGACCCGCAAGCCATGGGTCAAGTCGTCTCTGGCACCCGGTTCGAAAACCGTGGCGCTGTATCTGGATGAAGCCGGCCTGACTAAAGAGCTGGAGCAGCTTGGCTTCGGCGTCGTGGCCTTCGCCTGCACTACATGCAACGGTATGTCCGGCGCGCTGGATCCGGTGATCCAGCAAGAGATCATCGACCGCGACCTGTACGCCACCGCCGTACTCTCCGGCAACCGCAACTTCGACGGGCGGATTCACCCGTACGCCAAGCAGGCGTTCCTCGCATCGCCGCCATTGGTGGTGGCTTATGCCATCGCCGGCACCATCCGTTTCGACATCGAAAAAGATGTACTGGGCGTGGTCGATGGCAAGGAAATCCGCCTGAAAGACATCTGGCCGAGCGACGAGGAAATCGACGCGGTGGTCAAGGCCTCGGTCAAGCCGGAGCAGTTCCGCCAGGTGTACATCCCAATGTTCGCCATCCACGAAGACACCGGTCCGAAGGTCGCGCCGCTGTACGACTGGCGCGAGATGAGCACCTACATTCGTCGTCCGCCGTACTGGGAAGGCGCGCTGGCCGGGGCGCGTCCGCTCAAGGGCATGCGCCCGCTGGCGGTGCTGCCGGACAACATCACCACCGATCACCTGTCGCCTTCGAACGCGATCATGCTCGACAGCGCAGCGGGTGAGTACCTGGCGAAAATGGGCCTGCCGGAAGAGGACTTCAACTCCTACGCCACGCACCGTGGCGACCACTTGACCGCGCAGCGCGCAACCTTCGCCAACCCGAAACTGTTCAATGAAATGGTGCAGGAAAACGGCAAGGTCAAGCAGGGTTCTCTTGCCCGCGTGGAGCCGGAAGGCAAAGTGATGCGCATGTGGGAAGCCATCGAAACCTACATGGAGCGCAAGCAACCGCTGATCATCATTGCCGGTGCCGACTACGGCCAGGGTTCGTCCCGGGACTGGGCGGCCAAAGGTGTGCGTCTGGCGGGGGTGGAAGCGATTGCCGCCGAAGGTTTCGAGCGTATTCACCGCACCAACCTGGTGGGCATGGGCGTGTTGCCGCTGGAATTCCTGCCAGGTACCAATCGTAAAACCTTAGGGATAGATGGCAGCGAAACCTATGACGTGATCGGCGATCGCACCCCGCGCGCAACGCTGACGCTGGTGATCAACCGCAAGAACGGTGAACGCGTCGAAGTGCCGGTGACCTGCCGCCTCGACACCGCCGAAGAAGTGTCGATCTACGAGGCCGGCGGCGTGTTGCAGCGTTTCGCTCAGGACTTCCTCGAAGAGTCGGCGGTTGCCGTTTAACACGACGAGCCGCGCGGGATTTCAAGTCTCGCGCTGGCCATACAGGATCAATATGGCTCACGCATCTCAGATAAAAATCGCTGCCACCTACATGCGCGGCGGTACCAGTAAAGGCGTGTTTTTCAGCTTGAAAGACCTGCCCGAAGCGGCGCAGATTCCTGGCCCGGCCCGCGATGCCTTGTTGCTGCGCGTGATCGGCAGCCCCGATCCGTACGAGAAGCAAATCGACGGCATGGGCGGCGCGACGTCCAGCACCAGCAAAACCGTGATCCTGTCGAAAAGCATCAAGGCCGATCACGACGTCGATTACCTGTTCGGTCAGGTCGCCATCGACAAGCCTTTCGTCGACTGGAGCGGCAACTGCGGCAACCTGTCGGCGGCGGTCGGTTCCTTCGCCGTCAGCAACGGCCTGGTGGATGCCAGTCGCATTCCGTACAACGGTGTGGCGGTGGTGCGCGTGTGGCAGGCCAATATCGGCAAGACCATCATCGCTCATGTGCCGATCACCAATGGCGAGGTCCAGGAAACCGGCGATTTCGAACTCGACGGCGTGACCTTTCCGGCGGCCGAAGTGCAGCTCGAATTCATGGATCCGGCGGCGGAAGAGGAGGGTGGTGGTGGTTCGATGTTCCCCACCGGCAACCTGGTGGACGACCTTGAAGTGCCGGGTGTCGGCACGCTCAAGGCAACCCTGATCAACGCCGGCATCCCGACCATCTTCATCAACGCCGAAGACATCGGCTACACCGGCACCGAACTGCAGGGCGCGATCAACAGTGACCTGGAGGCGTTGGCAATGTTCGAAACCATCCGCGCTTACGGTGCACTGCGCATGGGGCTGATTCAACACCTGGATGAAGCCGCCAAGCGCCAGCACACGCCGAAGGTCGCGTTCGTCGCCAAGCCGGCGGATTACATCGCGTCCAGCGGCAAGAAAATCGCAGCCACCGACATCGACCTGCTGGTGCGCGCGTTGTCCATGGGCAAGCTGCACCACGCCATGATGGGCACAGCGGCGGTAGCCATCGGCACGGCGGCGGCGATTTCCGGCACGCTGGTCAATCTGGCGGCGGGCGGCATCGAACGCAATGCCGTGCGCTTCGGTCATCCGTCCGGCACCTTGCGCGTGGGCGCCGAGGCCGCAAAGGTCAACGGTGAGTGGACGGTGAAAAAAGCCATCATGAGCCGTAGTGCGCGGGTGTTGATGGAAGGTTACGTCCGCGTGCCGGGGGATTGTTTCTAAACCCGGCACTGAGCCAATGTGGGAGCGGCGGTGCGGCGATCCGACTTGCTCGCGAAAGCGGTGTGTCAGGCAATGTTGATGTCAACTGACGCTCCCTCTTCGCGAGCAAGCCCGCTCCCACTTTTAATCCCGTTCCTACAATAAGAAAGCAGCGCGCATCGATCCTGAACCGAGGTCCCATCAACGAACCACTTCAAGAGTGAATCGAACATGAGCGCCAACGTCGACCTGAACACCCGCCCCGACTACGACACGGTTCTGCAGGACATCGCCGACTACGTCCTCAATTTCAACATCCAGTCGCCCGAGGCGCTTGATACTGCCCGCAATTGCCTGATGGACACCCTCGGCTGCGGCTTGCTGGCGCTGCGTTTCCCCGAATGCACCAAACACCTGGGTCCTATCGTCGAAGGCACTGTCGTCCCCTTCGGCGCCCGCGTGCCCGGCACCAGCTATCGTCTCGACCCGGTCAAGGCCGCTTGGGACATCGGTTGCATCGTCCGCTGGCTCGATTACAACGACACCTGGCTCGCCGCCGAATGGGGCCATCCGTCCGATAACCTCGGCGGTATTCTCGCGGTGGCCGACCACCTGTCGCAAAAGCGCCTGGCCAATGGCGACGCCCCGTTGACCATTCGCGCTGTGCTGGAAGCCATGATCATGGCGCACGAGATCCAGGGCGTGATCGCCCTGGAAAATTCGTTCAACCGCGTCGGTCTCGATCACGTGATTCTGGTGAAAGTCGCCTCGACCGCCGTTACTGCCAAACTCATGGGCGCCAATCGCGAGCAGCTGCTGTCGGCGTTGTCTCATGCCTTTGCCGACGGCCAGGCGCTGCGCACTTACCGACATGCGCCGAACGCCGGATCGCGTAAATCCTGGGCGGCCGGAGACGCGACCAGTCGGGGCGTGCGTCTGGCGGACATTGCGATGCGTGGTGAGATGGGCATCCCCGGCGTACTGACCGCCAAGCAATGGGGTTTCTACGATGTACTGTTCAGCCACACCAACAACGACCTGGGGCTCAAGCCTGAAGGCAAGCGAGCTTTCAGTTTTTCCCGGCCGTTCGGCAGCTATGTGATGGAAAACGTGCTGTTCAAGATCAGCTTCCCCGCTGAGTTCCACGCGCAAACGGCCTGCGAGGCTGCCGTCACCCTGCATCCATTGGTCAGGAATCGCCTGCATGAAATCGACAGGATCGTTATCACCACCCACGAATCAGCGATCCGCATCATCTCCAAGGTCGGCCCGCTGGCCAACGCTGCGGACCGCGATCACTGCCTCCAGTACATGACCGCCGTACCCCTGGTATTCGGCAATCTGGTGGCCGAGCAGTACGAAGACGACTTCCACGCCGCGCACCCGATTATCGATGTGCTGCGCGACAAAATGGTCATTGTCGAAGACCCGCGTTTCACCCGCGAATACCTGGAGGCGGACAAACGCTCCATCGCCAACGCGGTACAGGTGTTCTTCAAGGACGGTTCCAGCACCGATAACGTGATGGTGGAGTACCCGATCGGTCATCGCCGGCGCCGTGCTGATGGCATTCCGTTGCTGGAAGACAAGTTCAAGGTCAACCTGACGACGCGCTTCACGGCTCAGCGAAGCGCCGAGATCCTTGCGCTGTGCAAGGACCCGGCAGCGCTTGAAGCGACGCCGGTGAACCGGTTTGTGGATTTGTTTGTGATCTAGCTGGTCGCGAAGGCGGCATAACTGCCGCCGACTATCTACTTGAACCGCCGTTCCACACCTTTCTCCACCAGAATCTTCGCCGAGATCTCTTCCACGGAGAAATGCGTGGAATTGATGTGGGGAATGTTCTCGCGTCGGAACAGATTCTCCACCTCGCGCACTTCGAACTCGCACTGCGCGTAGCTCGAATAGCGGCTGTTGGGCTTGCGTTCGTTGCGGATCGCGGTGAGGCGGTCGGGGTCGATGGTCAGGCCGAACAGCTTGTGATGATGGGCGCGCAGGGCGGTCGGCAGTTGCAGGCGCTCCATGTCGTCTTCGGTCAGCGGATAGTTGGCTGCGCGGATGCCGAATTGCATGGCCATGTACAAACACGTCGGTGTTTTGCCGCATCGCGACACGCCTACTAGTATCAAGTCAGCTTTGTCGTAATAGTGCGTGCGGGCGCCATCGTCATTGTCGAGGGCGAAGTTCACCGCCTCGATACGCTCCATGTAATTGGAGTTATGGCCGATGGAGTGGGATTTGCCGACGGTGTAGGAAGAATGCTCGGTCAGCTCCTGTTCAAGGGGCGCCAGGAAGGTCGAGAAAATGTCGATCATGAAACCATTCGACGTTGCGAGAATCTCACGAATGTCCTGATTGACAATGGTGTCGAAAATAATCGGACGAAAACCATCGTTTTCGGCGGCTTTGTTGATTTGTTGTACCATGGCCCGCGCTTTATCAGCGTCGTCGATGTACGGTCGTATGATTTTGCTGAAGGTAATGTTTTCGAACTGCGCCAGCAGGCTTTGGCCGAGGGTTTCGGCGGTAATGCCGGTGCCATCGGAGATAAAGAAAGCAGATCGTTTCATTTGCACCTTGGGCCTTAAGCTAGTGACGATTCTTGGATATAGTAGGCGCGATTTGTCGGCCACCGATGGCCCGCATTCTCACTTATTTTCCAGGTCCAGGCCATACAGCCGGCAAAGGCTCCCCCGAGTCGCCGGCTTCTGAGCTTTTCCAACACAGTTAGTGGAGAGATCACCTTGGTAGAGTACGTAGTTTCCCTCGATAAGCTCGGCGTCCATGATGTAGAGCATGTGGGGGGCAAGAACGCATCCCTGGGCGAGATGATCAGTAACCTTGCAGGCGCCGGTGTATCGGTGCCAGGTGGCTTTGCCACGACAGCTCAGGCTTATCGTGATTTTCTGGAACTGAGCGGCCTGAACGATCAGATCCATGCCGCCCTCGACGCCCTGGACGTCGATGATGTAAACGCCTTGGCCAAGACCGGCGCCCAGATACGTCAATGGATCATGGAAGCCGAGTTCCCCGAGAAGCTCAACGCCGAGATCCGCACCGCGTTCGCCACGCTGTCGGCCGGCAACCCTGACATGGCCGTGGCCGTGCGCTCTTCCGCTACCGCCGAAGACTTGCCGGATGCTTCCTTCGCCGGTCAGCAGGAAACCTTCCTGAATATCCGTGGTGTCGAAAACGTCATTCGCGCCGCCAAAGAGGTATTCGCCTCGCTGTTCAACGACCGTGCCATTTCCTACCGCGTCCACCAGGGTTTCGATCACAAGCTGGTGGCTCTGTCGGCCGGTGTGCAACGCATGGTCCGCTCCGAAACCGGCACCGCCGGCGTGATGTTCACCCTCGATACCGAATCGGGCTTCCGTGACGTGGTGTTCATCACCGGCGCCTACGGCCTGGGTGAAACCGTCGTACAAGGCGCGGTGAACCCGGATGAGTTCTACGTCCACAAAGGCACGCTGGAAGCCGGTCGCCCGGCCATCCTGCGTCGCAACCTGGGCAGCAAAGCCATCAAGATGATCTACGGCGACGAAGCCAAGGCCGGTAAATCGGTCAAGACCGTCGATGTCGACAAGGCTGATCGCGCACGTTTCTGCCTGACCGACGCCGAAGTCAGCGAACTGGCCAAGCAGGCGATGATCATCGAGAAGCACTACAAGTGCCCGATGGACATCGAATGGGCCAAAGACGGCGACGACGGCAAGCTCTACATCGTGCAGGCCCGTCCGGAAACCGTGAAGAGCCGCACCCAGGCCAACGTCATGGAACGTTACCTGTTGAAAGAAACCGGCACCGTGCTGGTGGAAGGTCGCGCCATCGGCCAGCGCATCGGCGCCGGCAAGGTGCGGATCATCAAGGACGTGTCCGAGATGGACAAAGTCCAGCCAGGCGACGTTCTGGTTTCCGACATGACCGACCCGGACTGGGAGCCGGTCATGAAGCGCGCCAGCGCCATCGTCACCAACCGTGGTGGCCGTACCTGTCACGCGGCGATCATCGCTCGCGAGCTGGGTATCCCGGCCGTGGTCGGTTGCGGCAACGCCACCCAGCTGTTGAAAGACGGCCAGGGCGTGACCGTTTCCTGCGCTGAAGGTGACACCGGTTACATCTTCGAAGGCGAACTGGGCTTCGACATCAAGAAAAACTCCGTGGATGCCATGCCGGAGCTGCCGTTCAAGATCATGATGAACGTTGGCAACCCGGACCGCGCCTTCGACTTCGCGCAACTGCCGAACGCCGGTGTGGGCCTGGCCCGTCTGGAATTCATCATCAACCGCATGATCGGCGTGCACCCCAAGGCGCTGTTGAACTACAGCGGTCTGCCGCAGGAAATCAAGGACAGCGTCGACAAGCGCATTGCCGGTTACAACGACCCGGTCGGCTTCTATGTCGACAAACTGGTCGAAGGTATCAGCACGCTGGCGGCAGCGTTCTGGCCGAAAAAGGTCATCGTGCGTCTGTCGGACTTCAAGTCCAACGAATACGCGAACCTGATCGGCGGCAAACTCTACGAGCCGGAAGAAGAAAACCCGATGCTGGGCTTCCGTGGCGCTTCGCGTTACATCAGCGAATCGTTCCGTGACTGCTTCGAGCTCGAATGCCGCGCCCTCAAGCGCGTGCGTAACGAGATGGGCCTGACCAACGTTGAAATCATGGTGCCGTTCGTCCGTACCCTGGGCGAAGCGAGCCAGGTGGTCGATCTGCTGGCTGAAAACGGTCTGGCCCGTGGCGACAACGGTCTGCGCGTGATCATGATGTGCGAACTGCCGTCCAACGCGATCCTGGCTGAAGAATTCCTCGAGTTCTTCGACGGTTTCTCCATCGGCTCCAACGACCTGACCCAGCTCACACTGGGCCTGGACCGTGACTCCGGGATCATCGCGCACCTGTTCGACGAGCGTAACCCTGCAGTCAAGAAACTGCTGGCCAACGCCATTGCCGCGTGCAACAAGGCCGGCAAGTACATCGGCATCTGCGGTCAGGGCCCTTCGGACCACCCGGACCTGGCCAAGTGGCTGATGGAGCAGGGCATCGAAAGCGTTTCGTTGAACCCCGATTCCGTACTGGAAACCTGGTTCTTCCTGGCTGAAGGTCAGGCTTCGGCTTGATGGTGTGAGTGAAAGGGCCGATCTGTGATCGGCCCTTTCAGAGATTCAAGTAGGGCGGGCTCCTCTGGATGCCGCCCTTTTTTGTGCAAGAGCATATGCAAAGTAGCAGCAACCTATTTCCTGTCGCCCTGATCAGCGCCGAGCGGCGCGGCGATCTGAGCGAAGACGTCTATCGTTTGAAACCCGGCAACAGCCCCGATGGCACCGTTGAGCTGGCTGTGACACGCCTGGGCCTGGCCGATGAGCCGGCGGTGCGTGGCGTGCCGGTGATTCTGCTGCACGGCAGCTTTTCCAATCGGCGGTTCTGGTTCTCTCCCAAAGGCTTGGGCCTGGGCGCTTACCTGACGCGTCTGGGATTCGATGTGTGGATTCCGGAAATGCGTGGTCACGGCCTGTCTCAACGCAACCAGAACTATCGCAAGAACAGCGTCGCCGACTATGCGCGTTACGATTTGCCGGCCATTGGCGCGTTCGTGCGCGAGCAAAGCGGCCAGATCCCGCACTGGATCGGCCATTCGCTGGGGGGCATTACCCTGGCCGCGGCATTGGGCGGTCAGTATCTGGGCGAGCCTGTTGTGGCTTCGGCAGCGTTTTTTGGCACCCAAGTCAGCCGCACTTACTGGCCGTTGAAGTTCCCTCCGGTGGAATGGAGCGGGCGCTTCATTCTCAAGCGTTTTGCCCAACTGTCGGGCTCACGACTCAAACGCGGCCCGGAGGACGAGCCGATAGGCCTGGCCCTGGAAAGCATGCGCTGGTACGGGCTGTTCGGCCGTTTTGGCGATGCCGACAAAGACTGGTGGGCGGGTTTGGCCGAGGTGCAATTGCCAGTGCTGGCGGTGAGCGCCGCGGGCGATCATCAGGATCCGACCTGGGCCTGCCGTAAGCTGTTCGATCAAGTCGGCTCCGAGCACAAACAGTTCATCACCCTTGGCCGCGAGCAAGGCTTTGGCGATAATTTCGGTCACGTGGAAATGTTGGTCAGCAAGGCTGCGCAGGCTGAGGTCTGGCCGTTGGTGGCGCGTTGGCTGGCGGATCAACAGGCGCCTTTGCTGGATGGAAAGCCGGATTTGGCCGCCGCGGTTTAAGGTGGATGCTCTAACGAGGGCATTCCGCTCTGATCGGCTTGCGGCTAAGATGTGACGCGTTGAGCGGTTCTGGTCACTTTGAGTGATCGAGTTGATCACGATGTTCGTGCGAACGGAGTGATTTACACCGTCCGACCCTGGCCCGAGTATGCTGCATACTCGATTGTCTTCCTTGTTACAGGAGTTTCTCGATGAATCATTACCTCACGCCTGACCTGTGCGATGCCTACCCGGAGCTGGTGCAGGTGCTGGAACCGATGTTCAGCAATTTCGGTGGCCGTGATTCGTTCGGCGGCGAAATCGTGACCATCAAATGTTTCGAAGATAACTCGTTGGTCAAGGAGCAAGTCGAACTCAAGGGCAACGGTAAAGTGCTGGTGGTCGACGGTGGCGGTTCTCTGCGCCGCGCGCTGATGGGCGACATGCTGGCCGAGAAAGCCGCGAACAACGGTTGGGAAGGGCTGGTGATCTACGGTTGCATCCGCGACGTCGATGTCATTGCGCAAACCGACCTCGGTGTCCAGGCCCTGGCCAGCCACCCAATGAAAACCGACAGACGCGGCGTCGGTGAACTCAACATTGCTGTGACCTTTGCGGGTGTGACGTTCCATCCGGGTCACTACATCTACGCGGACAATAACGGCGTGATCGTTTCGCCAAGCCCGCTTGCAATGCCTGAATAAAGCACCGTATCAACCAAGGGGTGAGGATGTTCGAGGAAGAAAACGCGCAGTGGGGGCTGGTGCATGCCCTGGTGCTGGACGGTAAAGGCGGTGCGCGTTCGATAGCCCGGACTGAACTCGATGACTTGCAGCTGCAGGCCCATGAAAGCCTGTGGCTGCACTGGGATCGCAGTCATCCGCAAACCCAGACCTGGCTGCGCAAATACAGCGGCTTGAGTGAATTTAGTTGCGACTTGTTGCTGGAAGAAAACACCCGACCGCGTCTTTTGCCGCTGCCGGACTCCGAGCTGCTGCTGTTTCTGCGCGGGGTCAACCTGAACCCGGGCGCAGAGCCGGAAGACATGGTCTCGGTGCGGATCTTCGGTTCGGCCCAGCGGGTGATCTCCCTGCGTTTGCGGCCATTGCGCGCCACCGATGAGTTGCTGGTGCAGCTGGCCGAGGGCAAGGGACCTGGAACAGCTTCCGAACTGATTCTCTATATGGCGCAATACCTGACCAACAAGGTGCAGGATCTGGTCGCTTGCCTCTCCGAGGTGGTCGATGAAGAAGAAGAAAAGCTCGATGCCGACGAACGGTATACTCCCGAGCATGGCGCCATTTTGCACATCCGCCGTAGGGCCGCCGGGCTGAAGCGTTTCCTGGCGCCGCAGCGGGATATTTTCGGTCAGCTGACGCGGATAAAACTGCCGTGGTTCTGCTCAGATGATGGCGACTACTGGAACGAATTGAACAACAGCCTGACCCGTTATCTCGAGGAGCTGGAATTGACCCGGGAGCGCGTGGGGTTGGTCCTGGAGGCTGAAGATCGGCGTTTGAGCGTGCGTATGAACCGCACGATGTACCGCTTCGGGATCATCACCGGGATCTTTTTGCCGATGAGTTTTCTGACCGGTCTTTTGGGAATCAACGTTGGCGGCATTCCGTTCTCTGCCAGCCCTTACGGCTTCCTGATCGCTTGCCTGTTGATGGTCTCGGTGGCGCTGGGGCAGTGGTGGTTATTCCGACGTTTGCGTTGGGTCTGACAATGGGCCATGTGACCCGACCAAATTTAACCGCGTCTTTGACAGATATCACGAGAGGTGCGTATGCACGATCCGTTTGAACAGTCTTTGCGTGACATGCTCAAAGCATCGCCGTCCAGCCGTGACGACGATGCCTGTCTGGGGCGTGTACTGAAAACCGCCAACCGCCAGGTCGGTGCCGGCGATCTGTTCAGCCTGCTGGGCCGTTGGCTGCCCGCGCTGATGATCGCCCTGAATAACGGATCGGCCCATGTCTCGCCGGTTTCTCGTCTGCGTAAACCTACCGCCCGCACTGCTGATAAGGCTGATTGAATATGGAACTTGATCTCTGGACTCAGAGCCTCGTCACTGCAATGACTGCGTTGTGGACCAAAGTGGCAAACTTCATTCCGAACCTGTTCGGCGCACTGGTTGTGCTGCTGCTGGGTTTTGTCGTGGCCAAGCTGCTGGACACGCTGCTTTCCAAATTGCTCGCCAAACTGGGTCTCGATCGTCTGATGGGCGGTACCGGGCTGACCAAGTTGCTGTCCCGCGCCGGCCTCCAGGTGCCTATTTCGACGCTGATCGGCAAGATCGTCTATTGGTTCGTTCTGCTGATTTTTCTGGTTTCTGCCGCAGAATCCCTCGGTCTTGAGCGAGTTTCGGCTACGCTGGACATGTTGGCGCTGTATGTGCCGAAAGTATTCGGTGCCGCGTTGGTGTTGTTGGTGGGTGTCTTGCTGGCGCAATTGGCCAATGGGCTTGTACGCGGCGCGGCAGAAGGCGTAGGGCTGGATTACGCCGCGGGCCTGGGGCGAATTGCCCAGGGCCTGGTGATCATCATCAGTATTTCGGTCGCGATCAGCCAGTTGGAGGTCAAGACAGACCTGCTCAACCATGTGATCGTGATTGTCTTGATTACCGTTGGTCTGGCGGTTGCGCTGGCCATGGGATTGGGAAGCCGGGAAATTGCCGGTCAGATTCTTGCGGGAATCTATGTGCGTGAGTTGTATCAGGTTGGGCAACAAGTACGTGTTGGCGAGGTCGAAGGGCAGATCGAAGAGATCGGCACGGTGAAAACCACGGTGCTGACCGATGAGGGTGAGCTAGTCTCTCTCTCGAATCGGATTCTCTTGGAGCAGCATGTGAGTAGCCGCTAACCCGGCAAATCCTGCTAATGTATGCCGCCGCAAATTGCCCTGAAGGGCTGCGGCGGACATTGACCTGACTGTCGGCCAGACTTGTTTTGAATAAAGCTCAATCGCTCTCCACGCGCTACGACCCCCGCGAGCTCTCTGATGAGGAGTTGGTCGCGCGCTCGCACTCCGAGCTGTTTCACGTAACGCGCGCCTATGAAGAACTGATGCGGCGTTACCAGCGAACATTATTTAACGTTTGTGCACGGTATCTGGGGAACGATCGTGACGCAGACGATGTCTGTCAGGAAGTGATGTTGAAGGTGCTGTACGGCCTGAAGAACTTCGAGGGCAAATCGAAGTTCAAAACGTGGCTCTACAGCATCACCTACAACGAATGCATCACTCAGTATCGGAAGGAACGGCGTAAGCGTCGCTTGATGGACGCTTTGAGTCTGGACCCCCTCGAGGAAGCGTCTGAAGAAAAGGCGCCGAAACCCGAGGAGAAGGGCGGACTTGATCGCTGGCTGGTGTATGTGAACCCGATTGACCGTGAAATTCTGGTGCTACGATTTGTCGCAGAGCTGGAGTTTCAGGAGATCGCAGACATCATGCACATGGGTTTGAGTGCAACAAAAATGCGGTACAAACGCGCTCTAGACAAATTGCGTGAGAAATTTGCAGGCATTGCCGAAACTTAGTTTGGCGCAAATATCTCTTACGCGTAGGCAAGTTCTGATAGACTTGCCGCCGAGTTGTCCCCCGGTTTGCGGGACTGCTTCACAATCACCAGATGGGGATTTAACGGATGAAACTGAAAAACACCTTGGGCTTTGCCATTGGTTCTCTTATTGCCGCTACTTCGTTCGGCGCGCTGGCACAAGGCCAAGGCGCAGTTGAAATCGAAGGCTTCGCCAAGAAAGAACAGTACGACAGCGATCGTAACTTCAAGAACAACGGCAACCTGTTCGGCGGTTCGGTTGGTTACTTCCTGACCGACGACGTGGAACTGCGTCTGGCCTACGACGAAGTACACAACGTACGTGCAGATGATGGTCGTAACGTAAAGGGCGCTGATACCGCTCTGGACGCTCTGTACCACTTCAACAACCCAGGCGACATGATCCGTCCATACGTTTCTGCCGGTTTCTCGGACCAGAGCATTGGCCAGAACGGTTCGGGTCGTAACCGCTCCACTTTCGCCAACGTTGGCGGCGGTGCCAAGCTGTACTTCACTGAAAACTTCTACGCCCGTGCCGGCGTTGAAGCTCAGTACAACATCGACCAGGGCGACACCGAGTGGGCTCCTAGCGTCGGTATCGGTGTGAACTTCGGTGGCGGCTCCAAGCCTGCTGCTGCTCCAGTTCCAGCACCGGCTGAAGTTTGCTCCGACAGCGACAACGATGGCGTTTGCGACAACGTTGACAAGTGCCCAGACACCCCAGCCAACGTAACTGTTGACGCTGATGGCTGCCCGGCAGTTGCTGAAGTTGTTCGTGTTGAGCTGGACGTGAAATTCGACTTCAACAAGTCGGTAGTCAAGCCTAACAGCTACGGCGACATCAAAAACCTGGCTGACTTCATGAAGCAGTACCCATCCACCACTACTGTTGTTGAAGGTCACACTGACTCCGTCGGTCCTGACGCTTACAACCAGAAACTGTCCGAGCGTCGTGCAAACGCCGTTAAGCAAGTTCTGACCAACCAGTACGGTGTTTCGCCGTCCCGCGTTCAGTCTGTTGGCTACGGCGAATCCCGCCCAGTTGCTGACAACGCCACTGAAGCTGGTCGCGCTGTAAACCGTCGCGTAGAAGCGAAGGTTGAAGCAGCAGCTAAGTAATTAGCTCGCAGCTCAAGAAAAGCCCGGCTTAGGCCGGGCTTTTCTTTGTCTGCGATTTGGTGAAGTGGGAGTGATAGGTAGGGTTCAGGCTGATTGATCGGCCGTCATCGCGGGCAACGCACGCTCCCACAGAGATGAGGTTGCACAGGCTGCCACGGTTCCAATCACCAAGATGGCTGGGCTTTTCAATTCAAAGGCGCAGGCGTCTTTCTCCATCGCTGTCAGATCACTCCGACATTCCCGTTGGTGCGGCAGCGAAGCGTTTTCGATCATCGCCACGGGCGTATCGGCGGCCATTCCACCGGCCAGCAGTTGCTCGCGAATTTCACTGAGTTTTGCCACGCCCATGTAGATCACCAACGTGGTGCCGCCTTGAGCCAGGGCCTGCCAGTTCAGGCTGCTGTCATCCTGAGTGTGCGCCGTGACCAGTGTCACGCCACGGGCGACGCCCCGCAGCGTCAGCGGAATATCGCATTGGGTCGCGCCGGCAAGGCCAGCGGTGATGCCATTAACCAGCTCAACCTCGACGCCACGTTCACGCAACCACTGCGCCTCTTCACCACCGCGCCCGAAGATGCACGGATCGCCACCCTTGAGCCGCACCACGCATTTACCGTGGCGGGTATAGCGCAACATCAGGCGATGAATGAAGGCTTGAGGCGTGGAGCGGCAGCCGCCGCGCTTGCCCACAGGAATAATCCGGGCATTCGGGCAATGCTCCAACACCGCAGGATTGACCAGATCGTCGATCAACACCACGTCCGCTTCGCGCAACGCGCGAACCGCCTTGAGGGTCAGCAATTCCGGATCGCCGGGACCCGCACCCACCAGCCAGACTTTTGCGTTCATAGTGTTTTCCTCACGAGGTGACGGCGACTGGCTGCGCGGTGGCGGCCAGCAAACGCTTGATTTCCGGGACGCAGGAACCGCATTGCGTGCCGCAGCCCAATTCTTGTTTCAAGCCCTGCAAGTCCAGGCCACGGCTGATGCCGGCGCAGACTGCGTTCTGGCTGACGTTCATGCAGTTGCACAGGGTTTTGGTGCCGGATGCCGGGGCGCCAGTGTTGCCTGGCGGCGCACTCAACGGTGCCAGCAGCCAACGGCGCAGTTGTTCGTCGGCGCGACCTTCGAGCCACAGGCTTTGCAGCCAGTGCTGGGCGAGCGTTTCACCGGCCAGGCGAATCGCGGTGATCCGGCTGTTTTCGATACGAACCCGCTTACCGATCGAGCGCCGGGGATCGTCATAGGCCAACACCGGGCCGTCGTTGAGCCCCAGGCATTGATCGATATCACGCAATAGCTGTGGCTCTGGCGCGGTGGCGCTGGCAGCGCGTATCAGCAGTGCAGGGCGTTCACGGCCGGCGAGGCTGAGGCTGGCGTAGGAAAACGCCTCACAGAGTGGTCGCAGTGTCTCCAGATGCTGTTGAACATCACCTTCAATCAGGGCGAAAAGCTGCCAGGGCAAATTCACAGGCTCGAGTCGCACGCCGCTATGTTTGAGTTCCGGCTGTTTCGACAATGGATCGAAGGCGGGAAGGGTGAGGGTATTCACGCCGCCCTTGAGAAAACGGTCGCCCCAATGCATCGGCAGGAAGGCCTGGCCCGGACGTACGCTGTCGTCGCTGCTGACCGGCAGGATCACCGCGCCCCGGCGGCTTTTCAGATTGATCAGGTCGCCAGGTTGCAGGCGATGCCGACGCAGTTCATCCGGGTGCAGGCTCAACACGGCTTCGCTGACATGGCCGAATAGCTGCGCGGCGGTGCCGGTGCGGCTCATGCCGTGCCATTGGTCGCGCAGGCGGCCGGTGATCAGGGTCAGCGGGAAGCGTGCATCGCGTTGCTCCTTGGCGGCGCGATACGGGTCGGTCACAAACTGTGCACGCCCGCTGGCGGTCGGGAAAACCCCGTCGAGGTACAACCGCGCGGTGCCTTCGCGGGCTCCGGTGGGGAAAGGCCATTGCTGCGGACCGAGCTGGTCGATCAACTCATGACTGATCCCGGACAGGTCGAGGTCGCGGCCACGAGTCAGTTGTTTGTATTCGTCGAAGACCTGTGCCGGGGTTTCAAAGGAAAACAAGCTGGAGGCTCCGGGACGCAGATGTTTTTCCAGGCGCTGTGCGAAATCCACCGTGATCGCCCAGTCGGACCGTGCTTCACCGGGTGCGCCGATGGCTCGACGGACGTGGGAAATGCGCCGCTCGGAGTTGGTGACCGTGCCGTCCTTTTCACCCCAACTGGCGGCGGGCAGCAGCAGGTCGGCGAACGCGGCGGTCTCGGTGGCGTGGAAGGCTTCCTGCAATACCACGAATGGACAGGCTTGCAATGCCTCGCGCACGGCGGTCTGGTCCGGCAAAGACTGCGCAGGGTTGGTGCAGGCGATCCACAGGGCTTTGATCTTGCCGCTGCGCATCTGCTCGAACAGTTCGATGGCTGTTAGCCCGGTGTTTTCGGGCAGTTGATCAACGCCCCAGTAGGCGGCCACTTGCGCGCGGTGTTCGGCATTGGCCGCTTCGCGATGGCCTGGCAGCAGGTTCGACAAACTGCCAGTTTCGCGGCCGCCCATGGCATTTGGCTGACCAGTCAGCGAGAAAGGTCCTGCGCCGGGCCGGCCGATTTGCCCGGTGGCCAGGTGCAGGTTGATCAGCGCACTGTTCTTCGCGCTGCCGGCGGTGGACTGATTCAGCCCCATGCACCACAGCGACAGAAAGCTCGGTGACGTGCCGACCCATTCCGCACATTGCTGCAGTTGCTCGACGCTGATGCCGCAGAGCTGCGAAACCATTGCCGGGGTGTAATCGCGCACCAGTTTTTTCAGTTCGGCCAGGCCTTCGGTATGGGCCTTGATGAAGTCGCGGTCGATCCAGTCTTCCCACAGCAGCAGGTGCAAAATCCCATGGAACAATGCGACATCGGTACCGGGCAGAATCGCCAGGTGCAGGTCAGCCAGGTCGCAGGTGTCGGTGCGCCGTGGGTCGATGACGATGACTTTCATCTGCGGACGGCGGGATTTGGCTTCTTCCAGGCGACGAAACAGGATCGGGTGGGCGTAGGCCATGTTGCTGCCGACGATCATCACGCAGTCGCTCAGTCCCAAATCTTCGTAGTTGCAGGGCGGAGCGTCGGCGCCGAGGCTGCGCTTGTAGCCAACCACCGCTGAAGACATGCACAGCCGTGAATTGCTGTCGATGTTGTTGGTGCCCACCAGCGCTCGCGCCAGTTTGTTGAAGGCGTAGTAATCCTCGGTCAGCAATTGCCCGGAGATATAGAACGCGACGCTGTCCGGGCCGTGCTCGGTGATGGTTTGCGCGAATACATTGGCAGCGTGATCGAGTGCGGTGTCCCAGTCGGTGCGGCTGCGGGCCAGGCCTTTGCCCAGGCGCAACTCAGGGTACAGGGCGCGCGCGGTCAGGTCGCCGGTCAGGTGCAAGGTCGAACCTTTGCTGCACAATTTGCCGAAGTTGGCCGGGTGTGCCGGATCGCCGCTGACGCCGAGGATGCGTTCGCCGTCGTGTTCGATCAGCACGCCGCAGCCGACCCCGCAGTAGCAGCAGGTGGAGGCGGTGATTTGGCGGTCCATCAGCTTGCTTCCCGCAGGGCCAGCAACACCCGGCCATTCTCGACCCGTGCCGAGTGATGGTGGGCGCAGCCGATATCGGGAGCCTGGGCCTCACCGGTTTCCAGATCGATCTGCCAATTGTGTAGTGGGCAGGCGACCCGTTTGCCGTAGATCAAGCCTTGGGACAGTGGTCCGCCCTTGTGTGGGCAGCGGTCGTCGAGGGCGAAAACCTCATCGTCGCTCGTACGAAAAATCGCAATGTCACCTTTCGGGCCGGCGATGATCCGCGAGCCAAGGGTGTTGATCTCTTCCAGTGCGCAGATATCCAGCCAGTTCATGCCGACACCTCCAGGTTCTTCACGGGAATGACCTCGAATTCTTTTTTCAGCAGTGGTTGCTCGAGGCGTTCCTTCCACGGGTCCTGTTCGAACGACAGGGAGAATTGCAGGCGTTCGTTGAGTGCCTTGCGCCGTACCGGGTCTTCCAGCACGGCTTTCTTGATGTGTTCCATGCCGACCCGTTGCAGGTAATGCACGGTGCGCTCGAGGTAGAAGGCTTCTTCGCGGTAGAGCTGCAGGAACGCACCGTTGTATTCGCGCACCTCTTCGGCGGTTTTCAGCTTGACGAAGAACTCCGCGACTTCGGTCTTGATCCCGCCGTTGCCACCGATGTACATCTCCCAGCCGGAATCCACGCCGATAATTCCGACGTCCTTGATCCCCGCTTCCGAGCAGTTGCGTGGGCAACCGGAGACAGCCAGTTTTACTTTGTGTGGCGACCACATGTTGAACAGGTCATGTTCGAGCTCGATGCCCAGTTGCGTGGAATTCTGGGTGCCGAAGCGGCAGAACTCACTGCCGACACAGGTTTTCACCGTGCGGATGGATTTGCCGTAGGCGTGTCCGGACGGCATGTCGAGGTCTTTCCAGACGCCCGGCAGGTCTTGCTTTTTGATCCCCAGCAAGTCGATGCGTTGGCCGCCGGTGACCTTGACCATCGGCACGTTGTACTTGTCGGCCACGTCGGCGATGCGCCGCAGTTCTGAAGGATTGGTCACACCGCCCCACATCCGCGGGACTACAGAGTAAGTGCCGTCTTTCTGAATGTTGGCGTGGGCACGTTCGTTGATCAGCCGCGATTGCGGATCGTCCTTGGCCTCGCCGGGCCAGGTGGAAATCAGGTAGTAGTTGAGCGCCGGGCGGCAGGTGGCGCAGCCGTTCGGCGTGCGCCAGTTCAGGTAGCTCATGGTGCCGGCGATGGTCAGCAGATGCTGGTCGCGGATGGCCTGGCGGATTTGCCCGTGGTTGAGGTCGCTGCACCCGCAGATGGCTTTTTCGCTTTTCGGTTTGACGTCTGCCGCACCGCCCACGGTGTTGATCAGGATCTGTTCGACGAGGCCGGCACAAGAGCCGCAGGAGCTGGCGGCCTTGGTGTGTTTCTTCACGTCGTCGACGCTGAACAGCCCGTGTTCCTGAATGGCTTTGACGATGGTGCCTTTGCACACGCCGTTACAGCCGCAGACTTCGGCGGTGTCGGCCATGCTCATGGCTTTGTCCTGGCCTTGATGTCCTACATCGCCTAAAGCATTTTCGCCAAACATCAGGTGATCGCGGATCTCGCCGATGGCATGGTTCTCACGGATCTGCCGGAAATACCAACCGCCGTCTGCCGTATCGCCGTACAGACAGGCGCCGACCAGCACGTCATCCTTGATCACCAGTTTCTTGTAGACCCCGCCGATCGGGTCGGAAAGGGTGATGGTCTCGGTGCCTTCGCCGCCCATGAAGTCGCCGGCGGAGAACAGGTCGATGCCGGTGACTTTCAATTTGGTCGACGTCACCGAGCCCTTGTAAGTGGCGAAGCCCAGTTGGGCGAGGTGGTTGGCGCACACCTTGGCTTGTTCGAACAGCGGTGCGACCAAGCCGTAGGCGGTGCCGCGGTGGCTGGCGCATTCGCCGATGGCGTACACCCGAGGGTCGTAGGTTTGCATCGTGTCGTTGACCAGAATCCCGCGGCTGCAAGGGATGCCGGCTTTTTCCGCCAGTTCGGTGTTGGGGCGAATGCCGGCGGCCATCACCACTAGATCGGCTGGGATAATGTCGCCGTTCTTGAACTGCACCGAGCCGACCCGGCCATTGCCGGCGTCGTGCAGGGCCTGGGTCTGTTCGCACAGGCGGAAATGCAGGCCGCGAGCTTCCAGGGCGGTTTGCAGAAGTTGGCCGCTGGTTTTGTCCAGTTGGCGCTCCAGCAGCCATTCGCCGATGTGCACCACGGTGACGTGCATGCCCCGCAGCATCAGGCCGTTGGCGGCTTCAAGGCCCAGCAGGCCGCCACCGATGACCACGGCGTGCTTGTGGGTCTTGGCGGTGTCGATCATCACTTGGGTGTCGGCAATGTCGCGGTAGCCGATCACGCCCTGCAAGGTATTACCGGGGATCGGCAGGATGAACGGGGTCGAGCCGGTGGCAATCAGCAGGCGGTCGTATTCGGCCTCTGTGCCGTCTTCGGCGATGACCCGGCGTTTGACCCGGTCGATCTCCACCACTTTGCGGTTAAGCAGCAGCTTGATGTTGTTTTCCAGGTACCAGTCCAGATCGTTGAGCACGATCTCTTCGAACGTCTGTTCGCCGGCCAGTACGGGGGACAGCAGGATGCGGTTGTAGTTGGTATGCGGTTCGGCGCCGAAGACCGTGATGTCGTACAGCTCATTACTCAGCTTGAGCAGTTCTTCCAGGGTACGAACCCCGGCCATGCCGTTGCCGATCATCACCAGTTTTAGTTTTTTCATCAGGTTCTCCGGGGAGCTCGGGCCTGCCTCATCAGGGCATTCAGGCCTTGCTCGACAAAATTTTGCGCAAACAAAAAAAGGCGTCCCGCTAGCTAACTAGCGAGGACGCCTTTGTCCTTGTCCCGTTCTCTCGGGCAGCGCAGCCTTCTACGTTGAAGGCCGGGCTTTATGTATGTTGGGAAAGGTAATGCAGTGGTTGTGCCAAGTCGGACATATGCCGAATTTATCGGCTCTCAGCGTGGGAGAAGGGTGTTTTCGTGCACCGGTTCAATGCGCTATGCCCGGTTTTGAAGCAAAAAAGTCAAAAGATCGCAGCCTACGGCAGCTCCCGCAGGAGATCGTGGGCACCCGAAGGAGCTGCCGCAGGCTGCGATCTTTTGATCTTTTAACCGTGAAACAGCAAAAACATCAGCACCAGGTTCACCAGCAACGACACCAGTGCCAACGTCCGCCAAACCTTCAACGGCTCGCGCTCCAGCAACGGTCTGGGTCGCACGCTCAAACTGCGTCGTTCCCCTTGTTCCAACACCAGCAACCATTCTTCTGCCGTTTCAAAGCGCTGATCCGGGGCTACCGCCACCGCGCGCTCCAGACTTTGCGCGATCCATTCCGGCAGGTCGGGCCGGTAGCGACTGGCGCTGACCGGCACACCAAACCGTGGACGCTGGAATGCTTCGATTTCGCCGTAGGGATAATGCCCGGTGAGCAGGTAATACAAGGTCACGCCGACTGCATACAAATCCTGTTGTGGTGTCGGCGGGTCGCCGCGAAAGGCTTCCGGCGCGATATAGCTGGGCGTTCCAGGCAGGGCGAAGGCTTGATCTTCGGACAGCCCCGGACAGTAGGCGAGGCCGAAATCCAGCAGGCGCAACTCGCCGTCGTCCCCCAGCAGCAGGTTCTCCGGTTTGATATCGCGGTGCAAAATCTGCCGTCGATGCAGGATGCCGACAGCCCGCAACAAGCGTTCGGCCAAGTCCTGCCATTGCGCCAGGGGCAGCGATGTGACGCGTTCATGCAACTCAGCCAGGGTCGACCCGGAGTATTCACGCATCACGTAGTACAAATGCTGACGCTGACTGGCGGCATGGACTTCAGGGAAATGCCGACCGGCCACGCGCTTGAGAAACCATTCCTCCGACAACAATGCCTGGCCGGCTTGATGATCGTCACGCAGAGCCGCGGGCAAGGTTTTCAGCAGCCAGGGCTGTTGCTGTGCGTCGCGCACCCGGTAGAGCAGCGATTGCTGGCTGTGGCCGAGGATCCCTTCGACCTGCCAGCCTTCGAAGGTCTGGCCCGGTTTCAGTGCAGGCGGGAGTGGCCATTGCTGCAGATGAATCAGTGCATCGCCGATGCTGGTTTCGCCAAGGGCATCGACCCGCACCAGCAGGGCGCTGGCATTGTCCTGACTGCCGGCCAGGTGCGCGGCGCTGACCAAGGTCTGCGCGGCACTGTTGAGGTCAGGCTGATCGCGCAGAATCGCCGCGATGGCGGTGTCGCCCAGCACGGCCCAGATGCCGTCGCTGAGCAGCACGAAACTCTCGTTCAGGCGCAATTCGCCGTCCAGAAAGTCCAGCACCAGATGTTGATCCAGCCCCAAGGCCCGCTTGAGCACATGCTGCATGCCCGGCTGGTCCCAGACGTGATCTTCGCTCACCCGTTGCAAGGTGTCGGCGTGCCAGCGGTAAACCCGGCAATCGCCGACATGCGCCAAAGTGAAACGCCTGCCGCGCATCACCAAGGCACTGACCGTGGTCAGCAGCGGTTGCCCGCCGCCGTTGGCCTGCAACCAGCGGTTTTGCGCCAGCAGCAGGCGATCCAGCGCCTGGGCGACACCCCAGGTTTCCGGTGTGGCGTAATAATCCAGCGCCAAGGCCTGCAAGGTCGAACGGGCCGCGAGACCGCCATCGGCGCATTGGCTGACGCCGTCGGCGATGGCGAACAGGTAACCCTTGCTCGCCGCCAGTGCCGGGGCCGGAGTAACCAGGCGCAGAGCGTCCTGGTTCTCTTCGCGAGGCCCGATGGCGCTGGCTTCGGCAAAACTCAGTTGCAGGCTCATTCAATCCTCACACGCGAGCAGCGGTGACGGCTGCCGAACCCCAAGTGGTTCTCCAGCGACGTTTCACCCCGTGCAGACCGAACCAGGCGAGTACGCCGAGGCTGGCGAACAACCACAAGGCCATTTGATAGCTGCCGGTACTTTGCTTGATCGCGCCCATGCCGGCCGCCAGTGCGAAGCCACCGATGCCGCCGGCCATGCCGATCAAACCGGTCATCACACCAATCTCCCGACGAAAACGCTGCGGCACCAACTGGAACACGGCACCGTTACCTGCACCTAAACCGAGCATAGTGCAGACGAAAAGCGCCAACGCTGCGTAGGAACTCGGCAGATTGAAACCCACTGTCGCAATGCAGATCGCTGCCACGGTGTACATCGCCAACAGGGTGCGAATCCCGCCGAAGCGATCCGCCAGCGCGCCGCCCAGCGGACGCATCAGGCTGCCACCGAACACGCAAGCCGCGGTGTAGTAACCGGCGGTCACCGGGCTAAGGCCGTACTGGTCGTTGAAGTAGCCGGGCAGGGCGCTGGCCAGGCCGATGAAGCCGCCGAAGGTCACGCTGTAGAAAAACATGAACCACCAGCTGTCGCGGTCACCCAGAGCCTTGAGGTAGTCGGCCATGGACTTGGCTTTCGGCCGCTCAGGGGCATTCTTGGCCAGCCAGGCGAAGACGATCAGGGTCAGGATCAACGGAATCAGGGCGAAGCCGAACACGTTGCTCCAGCCATACGCGGCGGCCAGCACCGGGGCGATCAGGGCGGCGAGCACGGTGCCCGAGTTACCGGCACCGGCGATGCCCATGGCTTTGCCTTGGTGCTGCGGCGGATACCATTGCGAGGCCAGCGGCAGGGCGACGGCGAAGGACGCACCGGCCATGCCGAGGAACAGGCCCAGCAACAGCGCCTGCTCGTAGCTGTGGATGCCGACTTTCCAGGCAACGAGCAGGGCGCTGATGACGATTATCTGGCCGATGATCCCGGCGGTTTTTGGCGACAGGCGATCAGCCAGCAGGCCCATCGCAAAGCGCAGTACGGCACCGGCCAGAATCGGCGTGGCCACCACCAGCCCGCGCTGTTGGGTGGTCAGGTGCAGGTCAGCGGCGATCTGCACTGCCAGAGGGCCGAGCAGGTACCAGACCATGAAGCTCAGATCGAAATAGAGGAAGGCTGCGAACAGTGTCGGGGTATGGCCGGATTTCCAGAAGCTTGAATTCATCGCGCACCTCAGCTGTCAGGCGTATCAAGAAGGAGTCATGAGCTTGCAGGTGGGGCGCCTCAACGGCCGCACCACCAGCCCCGGTCTCTGGGGCCAAAACGTAAAAACGCCGCTACCTGATCCGCCAGGGGGCGAATGAGGTGAGCGACGTCTTTGTCGTAGGTGGGGCAACCGCCGTTGGTTACCTTGCAGGGATTACTTAGCGAGATCTGTGCCAACAAGGGAGACCGAGTCGCGGCCTTCGCGGACAAGCCTTGCTCCTACAGGTATTGTGCTTGCACTTGTAGGAGCGAGGCTTGCCCGCGAAGGCGGCCTTCAGCCAAGCAACTCACTCATGGCAATGATCTGCTCCGCCACCTGTATCAGCTTCTGCTGGCGGCTCATGGCCTGGCGGCGCATCAGGGTGTAGGCCTCTTCTTCGTTGCAGTCCTTCATCTTCATCAGCAGCCCCTTGGCCAGCTCAATGCGCTTGCGTTCGGCCAGTTGCTGGTCGCGGGCGTGCAGTTGGGCGCGCAGGGCCTGGTCGCTTTCAAAGCGCGCCATGGCCACATCGAGAATCGGCTGCAAGCGTTGTGCGTGAATGCCTTCGACGATGTAGGCACTGACGCCAGACTTGATCGCCTGACGCATCACGTCAGGGTCGTGCTCGTCGGTGAACATCACGATCGGCCGTGGTTGATCACGGGTCACCAGCACCACTTGTTCCATCACATCGCGGCTCGGTGACTCGGTATCGATCAGGATCACGTCCGGACGCACCGTTTCGACGCGCGCGGGCAGGTCGATGGTCAGGCCAGACTCGTCGATGACCTCGAACCCGGCTTCGGTCAGAGCCGCCTTCAGACGCCCGACTTTTTTTGCGGTGTCATTGATCAGCAGGATACGCAACATATTCGCAGGCTCCTGTCAGCGGCTGGCGAGAAGGGGAGCGCTGTCGCTCATGGCGTGCAGCGTAAAACTGCGGGCATAGCCGGCCGGGTCCGAACCGTCCCAGATCTTGCCGTCGATCAGTTGACTGCTGCGCATTTCCTGACCACGGGCGGGCACACCGACAGCACTGGCGGCCTCTCGGTATAAGTCTAGTTGCTGAACCTGGCGGGCCACGCCGAGGTAATCCGGGTCGTCGCGCAATAAACCCCAGCGGCGGAACTGGGTCATGAACCACATGCCGTCGGACAGATACGGCAGATTGACCTCGCCGTCACTGTGGAAACGCACCGCGTGCGGGTCTTGCCAGCGATTGCCCAGGCCGTCGGCGTAGTCACCGAGCAAGCGCGGTTCGATGCAATCGAGCGGGGCATCGAGGTATTCGGGGGCGCTCAACAGTTGCGCGGTGCTGCGGCGATTCTCGCGGCTGGCTTCGATGAACCGGCTGGCCTCGAGGATCGCCATCACCAGGGCCCGGGCGGTATTGGGGTATTGCTCGACGAAGGCGCGGGTGCAGCCAAGGACTTTTTCCGGGTGATCGGGCCAGATGTTCTGGGTGGTGGCCAGGGTGAACCCGAGATTCTGCTGCACCGCACTGGCGGCCCACGGTTCGCCGACGCAGAACCCGTCGATGCGCCCGGCTTGCAGGTGCGCGACCATTTGCGGCGGGGGCACCACCACGCTGTCGACATCCTGCAACGGATGAATGCCCTGGCTCGCCAGCCAGTAATACAGCCACATGGCATGGGTGCCCGTGGGAAATGTCTGGGCGAAGGTCAGTTTTGGGCGACTTTGGTGCACATGGTGGTCCAGTGCTTCAGGACTGGTCACGCCCTGGGCCTGCAAGCCGTGGGAGAGGTTGATGCTCTGGCCATTCTGGTTCAGGCCCATGAGCACAGCCATGTCGGTGGACGCTACGCCGCCGATACCCAGGTGCACGGCGTAGATCAGGCCGTACAGGCTATGGGCGGCGTCGAGTTCGCCGCTGACCAGTTTGTCCCGCAGGTTGGCCCAGGACGACTGGCGCTTGAGGGTCAGGGTCAGGCCGTAAGGCTGGGCGAAGCCCTGGGTGGCGGCCACCACCACCGAGGCGCAGTCGCTCAAGGCCATGAAGCCGAGGTTGATTTCGGATTTTTCCGGGGCATCGCTGCCGTTGACCCAGGCCAGTGGGCCGGCTGATGGTTCATTCATCGATTTGCACCTTCCAAAAAAAACGTCGCCCCATGGCCTCTGCGCGAGCAGAGCCGGTGACGACGCCATTGTCCTGCCACTCATTCCGTCGTTGGCATGAGTGCTGATGAAAATGTTGGTGCAAGGCATATGCCATCGCTGGCTGATTTTGTCGTGCGCCTCGCCTGTGGACTCGATGCGCGGCTATAATCGCCGCCTCTCATCGCCACCCGAGTCAAGCCTGCCCATGTACACCCTGGCCCGTCAGCTGCTGTTCAAACTTTCCCCGGAAACCTCCCACGATCTGTCCCTGGACCTGATCGGCGCGGGCGGGCGTTTGGGCCTCAACGGCTTGCTGTGCAAGGCGCCGGCGAAAATGCCGGTGACGGTCATGGGCCTGGAGTTCCCGAACCCGGTGGGTCTGGCGGCCGGTCTGGACAAGAACGGCGCGGCGATCGACGGATTTGCCCAACTGGGTTTCGGTTTCGTCGAAATCGGCACCATTACCCCGCGTCCGCAGCCGGGTAATCCGAAACCACGGATTTTCCGCTTGCCGGAGGCCGAGGCGATCATCAACCGCATGGGCTTCAACAATCTTGGCGTCGATCACTTGCTCGCTCGCGTGGCGGCGGCCAAGTACAAGGGTGTGCTGGGCATCAACATCGGCAAGAACTTCGATACGCCGGTCGAGCGTGCGGTGGACGATTACCTGATCTGCCTGGACAAGGTTTACGCCCACGCCAGCTACGTGACCGTCAACGTCAGCTCGCCGAATACGCCGGGCCTGCGCAGCCTGCAATTCGGCGACTCGCTCAAGCAATTGCTCGCCGACCTGGCCACGCGCCGGGCGGAACTGGCCTTGCGCCACGGCAAACATGTACCGCTGGCGATCAAGATCGCGCCGGACATGACCGACGAAGAAACCGCGCAGGTGGCCCAGGCACTGATCGAAACCGGGATGGATGCGGTGATCGCCACCAACACCACCCTGAGCCGCGTCGGTGTCGAAGGCCTGGAGCACGGTGACGAGGCGGGCGGTTTGTCTGGCGCACCGGTTCGCGACAAGAGCACCCACACCGTGAAGGTGCTGGCGGCAGAACTGGCCGGTCGCTTGCCGATCATCGCCGTGGGCGGTATCACCGAAGGCAAGCACGCGGCTGAGAAAATCGCCGCGGGTGCGAGCCTGGTGCAGATCTATTCGGGCTTTATCTATAAAGGCCCGGCACTGATTCGTGAATCGGTAGACGCCATCGCTGCGCTGCGCTGAAGGCAGTGTAGGGATCTTGTGCTGAGGGCTTTTGTGGCGAGGGGGCTTGCCCCCGTTCGGCTGCGAAGCAGTCGTAAATCCTGCAACCGCGTTTTACCTGACACACCGGGTTGATTGGTTTTGGGGCCGCTTCGCAGCCCAGCGGGAGCAAGCTCCCTCGCCACAGAAACGACTTCACCACCGTAGTTCTTTGCAGGCATAAAAAAGGGCTCCTCGAAGGAGCCCCTGGGCCGAAGCCCGCCGTCCGGATGGGACGTGCGTGGTTAAGTCGTTGCGTAATCAGATTGTCGTGTCGGAGTGTGTGCCCTGTATTAGCCGACGGCGTGAAGTTCGTTGAGTCTGTGGATTCCCGCAGTGCCGGTCATACCGTCCCAATTGTCGCCGCGTCCTTCTCGCCAGCCATTGATCCAGGCTTGGCGTACCGACGGTAGAGTAAAAGGGCAAAGCTCACGGGATTTACCACCAACGCCATATTGATATCCGCGCAAAAATGCTCTTTCCAACGGATCACGCTTAAGTCTTCTCATAGGGTGTTTCCCTCACTTGTTGACTGTATGTATCGCGTCGACCTCAATTGAGGTCAGGCAGAAAAATTCTGCCGTTGGTAGCTCGCTGCCGGCGTCGCGAGCCAAGGTGTTGACGCCGTTGCGACGTCAACCTGAGTTGAGTTCTAACCAATGCGTCACACCGAGGGAATGATCGTTTTGTCATAAGAACGTAACCATAAAGATGCTATGGCCATAAGTAACACGATATTTGTCCCATATTGATTGACCAAAGCCCGGTATGATCGGCCCTGCGCAGGATGGTGGGGGGCGCCTTTAACGAGAATGACACCCGTTGCCCTTGGGGATTATTCGACGAAGGGTCGACTTATGACATTTTGTTGCATCAACTTTTTTATCTGCCCTGGCATCTAAGCTCTTTTAACCCGAGCAGTCAGGGTGGGACGGCACACCTTCGTGCCACGCGGGCGTTCTGTTAGAAAAACGCCTGATTGAAAACCGGATCGGCAACGCGTTGCCGGTTCACTTAGCTAAAGGCTCTGGAATTACCATGTCCGATCGTTTCGAACTCTTCCTCACTTGCCCCAAAGGCCTTGAAGGTCTGCTCATCGAGGAAGCCGTCGGGCTTGGCCTTGAGGAAGCACGCGAGCACACCTCGGCGGTGCGTGGCATGGCCACCATGGAAACCGCTTATCGCTTGTGCCTGTGGTCGCGTCTGGCGAACCGGGTGCTGTTGGTGCTCAAGCGCTTCCCGATGAAGGACGCCGAAGACCTCTATCACGGCGTGCTGGATATCGAGTGGCAAGACCACATGCTCAACGATGGCACCCTGGCCGTCGAATTCAGCGGTCACGGCTCCGGCATCGATAACACACACTTTGGCGCCTTGAAGGTCAAGGATGCCATCGTCGACAAACTGCGCACCCCGCAAGGCGATCGCCCGTCCATCGACAAGCTCAACCCGGACCTGCGCATTCACCTGCGTCTGGACCGTGGCGAAGCCATCCTGTCCCTTGACCTGTCCGGTCACAGCCTGCATCAACGCGGTTATCGCTTGCAGCAAGGCGCGGCGCCGCTGAAGGAAAACCTCGCGGCAGCGATTCTGATCCGTTCCGGCTGGCCACGCATTGCGGCCGAAGGCGGCGCACTGGCTGACCCGATGTGCGGTGTCGGCACGTTCCTGGTGGAAGCCGCCATGATCGCCGCCGACATGGCGCCGAACCTGCGTCGCGAGCAGTGGGGCTTCACCGCCTGGCTCGGTCACGTGCCGGCGCTGTGGAAAAAACTCCACGAAGAAGCCACCGAGCGCGCCGCGGCCGGCCTGGCCAAGCCACCGCTGTGGATTCGCGGTTACGAAGCCGACCCACGCCTGATTCAACCGGGTCGTAACAACGTCGAGCGTGCCGGCCTGAGCGAGTGGATCAAGATCTATCAGGGCGAAGTGGCAACGTTCGAGCCGCGTCCGGACCAGAACCAGAAAGGCCTGGTGATCTGCAACCCTCCGTACGGCGAGCGTCTGGGCGACGAGGCGAGCCTGCTCTACCTCTACCAGAACCTCGGCGAGCGTCTGCGTCAGGCATGCTTGAACTGGGAAGCGGCGGTGTTCACCGGCGCCCCGGACCTGGGCAAGCGCATGGGCATCCGCAGTCACAAACAGTATTCGTTCTGGAACGGCGCGTTGCCGTGCAAATTGCTGCTGATCAAGGTCACGCCGGATCAGTTCGTCACCGGCGAGCGTCGCACCCCGGAACAGCGTCAGGCCGAGCGTGAACAGGCGGCCTACGATGAAGCTCCGAGTGAGCCGCAAGAGCGCAAGTACAACAAAAACGGCAATCCGATCAAACCGGCTCCGGCACCCGCCCCGGTGATCGAACAGCCGCGCCTGAGCGAAGGCGGGCAGATGTTTGCCAACCGTCTGCAAAAGAACGTCAAGGCGCTGGGCAAGTGGGTCAAGCGTGAAGGCATCGACTGCTATCGCGTCTACGATGCCGACATGCCGGAATATTCCATGGCGATCGACCTGTATCACGACTGGGTCCACGTTCAGGAATACGCCGCGCCGAAATCCATCGATCCGGAAAAAGCCTCGGCGCGGATGTTCGATGCCCTGGCGGCAATCCCGCAGGCGTTGAACATCGACAAGAGCCGCGTGGTGGTCAAGCGTCGCGAGCGTCAGAGCGGCACCAAGCAGTACGAACGCCAGAGCGCCCAGGGCAAGTTCAACGAGGTCAACGAAGGCGGCGTGAAGCTGCTGGTGAACCTCACCGACTACCTCGACACCGGGTTGTTCCTCGACCACCGGCCGATGCGCATGCGGATTCAGAAAGAGGCGGCCGGCAAACGCTTCCTCAACCTGTATTGCTACACCGCGACCGCCAGCGTGCATGCGGCCAAGGGCGGTGCGCGCAGCACCACCAGCGTCGACCTGTCGAAAACCTACCTGGACTGGGCGCGGCGCAATCTGTCGCTGAACGGTTTCTCCGACAAGAACCGTCTGGAGCAGGGCGACGTGATGGCCTGGCTCGACGCCTGCCGTGACGAATACGACCTGATCTTCATCGATCCGCCGACCTTCTCCAACTCCAAGCGCATGGAAGGGATCTTCGACGTGCAGCGTGACCAGGTGCAATTGATCGACCTGGCCATGGCACGTCTGGCGCCGGGCGGCGTGTTGTACTTCTCCAACAACTTCCGCAAGTTCCAGCTCGAGGAAAACCTCACCGAGCGTTATGCCGTTGAAGAAATCACCGCCCAGACCATCGATCCGGATTTCGCCCGTAACGGCAAGATCCACCGTGCCTGGAAAATCACTGCGCGTTGACACTCGAGCCTGATTGGATCCACAGAGCCTTGATTTTTAAAGGCTCTTGGGTTCTCTCAGTGCTGGTCAAATTAGTGGCTAATAGCTATAACTCAACTCATGGCCAATGGGCTTTCCGGCACCTGGCGTTTTGAGTTGCGTTTATGTCGTTGCACGCCGTGCGCCCCAAGATCCTGGGTTTTATCAGCGAAGACGTCTCGGCCTGGCTGGTCGCGCTGCTGGTATTGCTCGTCGGCGGGATTCTCACGGGATTGCTGGCCTGGGCCACGCTCAATCAGTTTCATCAGCAAATGCGGCAACGTTTCCAACTGCTCGCCAGTGAACGTTACAGCCGTATCGAAGAACGTTTCGAAGATCAGGAGCAGCGCCTCGATGGCCTGCGCCGCTTCTTCGCCAATTCCGAGTCGGTATCGCGCGACGAATTCGACGGTTACGCCAAACCTCTTTTGCGGCGCACCCAAGCCTATTCCTGGGCACCACGGGTTTCCCGCGCCGAACGCCCCTCGCTTGAGCGCTTCGTGCATGACGAAGGCTTGAGCAATTTCGCCTTTCGCGAACTCTCCGCCGACGGCCAGTTGCAAGTCGCTGCGGAACGGGACGAGTACGTGCCGGTGCTCTATACCCAAACCCAGAGCCGACTGCCCACGCCGCTGGGTTACGACCTGCTGTCCCAGCCCCTGCGCCGTTCGACCCTGGAGCGTGCCGATCAAACCGGCCGCATGGCTGTCTCGCAACCATTGCATCTGGTAGGCATTGAGCCCGCCTATTCACGGGGTGTGTTGCTGGTGGCACCAGTCAACCGCCAGAGCACTTCAAACACCGCGCCCGCCGGTTACGTCATGGCGGTGATCAGCATGCGCCAGCTACTGGCGGACGGGCTGCCGGAAGAGAATCATGATTCTCTCTCGGTGCGCATTCTCGACTTGTCCACCGATGACCAACACGAAGTGCTGTACGAGTCGACCAACCCGGCGGGGGCCAGTGACTTGTCTTCTACGCGCTTGCTGCGTCTGGCCGACCACGATTATCAAGTGGATATGCACCCCAGCGCAGCGTTCCTGCAAGCCAACCATTCCTCGGTGACCAGCCAGGTGGTGCTTGGCGGTTTGCTCAGCTTGCTGCTCAGCGTGTTGCTCTATGTGTTGGTCAGCCAGCGGCAACGAGCACTGAAAATGGTCGAGCAGCGGACGGAGGAACTGCACGCTCGCGAGCAAGAGTTGCGCGGCACGCATGGCCAGTTGCGCGGCGTGCTGGATGCCGCGACTCAGGTGGCGATCATCGCCACCGACCTGCGCGGAATCATCAGCACTTTCAATGCCGGTGCAGAACAAATGCTCGGCTACTCCAGTGCGCAGGCCGTGGGCCACATGACCCTGGAAAACCTGCACCTGCCCCGAGAACTCGAGGCGCGCTCGGCGGAGTTGAGCGCACGCTATGGCAAGCCGATCCCGACCTGTCAGTCGATGCTGGTCGAAGGTGGGGAAGAGGGCGGTCACGAAGCCCGGGAGTGGACGCTGGTGCGTCGAGACGGCAGCCATTTGACGGTGAACATGCTGGCGACCCCGGTGCTCGACGAGCAGGGTTTGTGGGTCGGGCACCTGGCGATCTGTATCGACGTCACCGAGCGCAAGCGCGTCCACGAGGCCTTGGCGGCGCGAGACTTGTTGTTGAAGAAGCTCAGCGCCCATGTGCCCGGCGGGATTTACCAGTTCAAGATGGAATTCGATGGGCGTTTCGGTGTGATCTACGCCAGCGATGGGATGCGCGACATCTATGAACTCGAACTGGACGTACTGTTGCGCGATGCCGAAGCGGTGTTCTCGCGGATTCATCCTCAGGACTCGCGCCGGGTCCGCGCGTCGATCCAGGTGTCGGCGGACAACCTCAGCCCCTGGCGCGAAGAGTATCGCGTGCTCTTGCCCGAGCGTGGCCTGCGCTGGGTTCGTGGCGAAGCGACGCCAGAGGAACTGCCCGGTGGTGGCGTGCTCTGGCATGGCTACATTTCGGACATTTCCGACCTCAAACGGGTGGAAGAGGAGTTGCGCGCGCTGTCGGTGACCGACTCGCTGACCGGGATCCATAACCGCCGCTACTTCCAGGAGCGCCTGACCACTGAAATGGCCCGGGTCGAGCGCGGCGGTGGCGAGTTGTCGGTAATTATGCTCGACATCGACCACTTCAAACGCATCAATGACCAGCACGGTCATGCCGTGGGTGATCGGGTATTGCAGGCGGTGTGTGAGCGCATTGGTCATCGTCTGCGGCGCACCGATGTGTTCTGTCGCCTGGGGGGCGAAGAGTTCATGGTGCTGTGCCCGGACATCGATGGCGAACAGGCTTATGTGTTGGCCGTGGAGCTGTGGCAAGGGTTGCGCAGTTCGCCGATCGACGAGGTGGGGATCGTTACCGCGAGTTTCGGGATTGCCAGTTGGCGGGCCGGGGAAGGCGCGGATGCGTTGCTGTTGCGGGCGGATTCGGGGGTGTATGCGGCGAAACAGGCGGGGCGGGATCGGGTTGAGGGGCAGATAAACTAAGCCGGTTTGTATGCAGTCCTTGTGGGAGCGGGCTTGCTCGCGAATGCGGTGTTTCAGTCGACATTAATGCTGAATGACACACCGCATTCGCGAGCAAGCCCGCCCTCACAAGGGATCCGAGGTGTTCTTTGGATCCGGTTACAACACCGACGCGGTGGTCGGCAGTTTCGGCTGGCGATACAGGTCGAGCAGCACCTGATCCAGCACCGAAGACGCGCCAAACGGTGCCTTGTCGTTAAGGATCGCCACCACCGCCCAGGTATTGCCGTTGACATCGCGGCTGAAGCCGGAGATGGCGCGCACGGTGTTCAGGGTGCCGGTCTTGACGTGGGCTTCACCGGCCATGGCCGTACGTTTCAGGCGTTTGCGCATGGTGCCGTCGGTGCCGGCAATCGGCATCGAGCTGATGAACTCGGCGGCGTACGGGCTGCGCCAGGCGGCTTGCAGCATCGCGGCCATTTCACGGGCGCTGACCCGCTCGGCGCGGGACAGACCGGAGCCATTCTCCATCACCAGGTGCGGTGCAGTGATGCCTTTCTGCGCCAGCCACTGGCGCACTACACGCTGGGCCGCTTTGGCGTCATCACTGTCGGCGTCGGTGCGGAATTTCTGGCCCAGGCTCAGGAACAACTGCTGAGCCATGGTGTTGTTACTGTATTTGTTGATGTCGCGAATGATTTCCGCCAGGTCTGGCGAGTAAGCCCGGGCCAGCACCTTGGCGCTGCTCGGCGTCGGGGCCAGACGATCCTGGCCCTGGATGCTGCCGCCCAGTTCCTTCCAGATCGCCCGCACGGCGCCGGCGGTGTAGGTCGCATGGTCGAGCAGCGACAGGTAGGTCTGGGAACTGCAACCTTCGCCCAACTGCCCGCCGACGGTCACGGTGACGCTGCCATCAGCCTGGGTCACCGGGTTGTAGCGCACGCCACCGGTGCATTGCTTGGAGTTGAGCGCCTTGACCTGATTGTCGATGCGGATGCTTGCAATCGGCGGCTCGACCGACACCAGGACCTTGCCCGAGTCGTTGCGGGCCACGAAGCGCAGGGCCTTGAGGTTGACCAGCAGTGCGTCGGGCTTGACCAGGAACGGTTTGTTCTCGTCATTGCCGTCGTCGTTGAATTCGGGCAGTTGCGGTTGCATGAAGAAGCCACGGTCCAGCACCAAGTCGCCGGTGACCTGAGTCACGCCGTTGGCGCGAAGGTCGCGCATCAGCAGCCAGAGTTTTTCCATGTTCAGTTTCGGATCGCCGCCACCCTTGAGGTAGAGGTTACCGTTGAGGATCCCACCGCTGAGGGTGCCATCGGTGTAGAACTCGGTTTTCCACTGGTGGTTGGGGCCGAGCATTTCCAGCGCGGCATAGGTGGTGACCAGTTTCATGGTCGAGGCCGGGTTGACCGAAACGTCAGCGTTATAAACGGTTGGGGTGCCCGGGCCGTTAAGCGGGATCATCACCAGCGACAAGGCGCTGTCCGGCAATTTGCTGGCCTTGAGGGCCTTTTCGACGTTGGGCGACAGGGCGGTGTTGATCGGCGCGGCGGAGACGGAAAGGGCCAGAGGCATAAGAAGACTGGCCAGCAGCAATGGACGCAAAGATTTGATCATCTGAAATAAAACCCTACAGCCGAGGGGGAAAAAGACGAGGGCATGGTGATAAATTCCCTCAGCGGTCATGAAAGTGTCGGCATTATGCCCCAAGGTGCAAGGGCTTGTGCCGCACCTTGGTCGACTAATCCGCTATTTTTTTACCGACGGTAGACGTCGCGCCGTTCTGAGGCGGGTAATCGGCGCCTTAAACTGCTAAAGTGCCGCCCGTTATTACTTATGAGGATTGTTCCAATGGCGACTAACCGTTCCCAGCGTCTGCGCAAAAAACTGTGCGTCGATGAATTTCAAGAGCTGGGTTTCGAACTGAACCTGGATTTCAAAGAAGATTTGGCTGATGAAGCCATTGATGCTTTCCTCGACGCGTTCCTGAAAGAAGCCATGGAAGCCAACGGTCTGGGTTATGTGGGCGGCGATGACTTCGGTCTGGTTTGCCTGCAGAAGCGTGGCTCGGTGACCGAAGCACAGCGTGCCGCTGTTGAAGCCTGGCTCAAGGGCCGTAGTGAATTGACCAGCGCTGAAGTCAGCCCGCTGATCGACGTCTGGTACCCGGAAAAGCCGATCAATCCGGTAGCCTGATGTTCTAAAAAAACGGCGACCCCAAGGGTCGCCGTTTTTTTATACCTGCTTTTTATAGGCGCATGGCTTGCCCGCGAAGGGGCCCTCAGGCCTTGCGCCAATTCAGAATCACCAGCGTCAACACCCCCGCGACAATCCCCCAGAACGCCGAGCCGATGGAAAACAGCGTCAGCCCCGATGCCGTCACCATAAAGGTAATCAGCGCCGCTTCCCGTTCCTGCACTTGCGCCATGGCAATGCTCAAGCCATTGATGATCGAGCCGAACAGCGCCAGCGCGGCGATCGACAGCACCAGTTCTTTAGGCAATGCGGCGAACAACGCCGCCAATGTTGCGCCGAATACCCCGGCAATCCCGTAGAAAATCCCGCACCAGACCGCGGCCGTGTAGCGCTTGTTGCGATCTTCATGGGCATGTGGCCCGGTGCAGATCGCTGCGCTGATGGCGGCCAGGTTGATCCCGTGGGAGCCAAACGGCGCCAGCAGCAACGAGGCAATTCCGGTGGTGGTGATCAGCGGCGAGGCTGGCACGTTGTAGCCGTCGGCGCGCAAGACGGCGATGCCCGGCATGTTCTGCGAGGTCATTGCCACCACAAACAGCGGGATGCCGATGCTGATGGTCGCGGCCAGGGAGAAATGCGGCGTGGTCCAGACCGGCGTCGCGACTTCCAGGTGAAAGCCACTGAAATCCAGCAACCCCATGAAACCGGCCAGCGCGGTGCCGATCAGCAGCGCCGCGAGCACGGCGTAGCGCGGTGACAGGCGCTTGACCAGCAGATACGTGAAGAACATCCCCAGCACCAGCGCGGTGCGGTGCTGGGCGGCGACGAAAATCTCGCTGCCGATCTTGAACAGAATCCCCGCCAGCAGCGCCGCCGCCAACGAGGCCGGAATCTTTTTCACCAGCCGTTCGAAACTGCCGGTCAGGCCGCACACGGTCACCAACACTGCGCAAGTAATGTAGGCGCCGATGGCCTCGCCGTAGCTGACACCGCCCAGGCTGGTGATCAGCAACGCCGCGCCGGGGGTCGACCAGGCAATGGTAATCGGGGTGCGATAGCGCAGGGACAGGCCGATCGAGCACACCGCCATGCCGATGGAAATTGCCCAGATCCACGACGAAATCTGCCCGCTGGTCAGGCCCGCCGCTTGCCCGGCCTGAAACATCAGCACCAGGGAACTGGTGTAACCGGTCATCATGGCGATGAACCCGGCGACAATGGCCGAGGGCGACGTGTCGGTCAGGGGACGAAGCTGCGTGTGCGTGGCGTCGGTCATGACAGCGGTGTTCCTTGTTCTGATAAAGATGTCCGTAGCCTGAACCTGTAGGAGCGAGGCTTGCCCGCGAAGGCGTCGTGTCATTCAACATTGATATCGACTGACACGACGCCTTCGCGGGCAAGCCTTGCTCCTGTAGGGATTGTGTTCAGGCTGCGAATTCTGCGTTCAAGCCTAAACTGAAACGTAACCGGTCGTTGCAATACAGCAAAGGCGACAAACAGCCGTACAGTCGTGTTGCCACCCGCCATTGTGTACAATTGCGGTGTTTTTTACGCGATACTTGCCAGCGACCCACTGTGCCGTATTACAGTCACGGTCAATTCGCCGCAGTTCTCCCGACTCGAGTGCCCATGAACGAACAGTTGCAACCCCTCAAGAAACAACCGCGAGCAGGCAAAGCCGGCCGCAGCGGTACCCAGGACGATATTGTCTACGCGCATATCTTCGAGGCCATCCTCGAACAGCGTCTGGCGCCCGGCACCAAGTTGAGCGAAGAAGCGCTGGGGGAAATTTTCGGGGTCAGTCGCACCATCATTCGCCGCGCGCTGTCGCGTCTGGCCCATGAAGGCGTGGTGTTGCTGCGTCCGAATCGCGGCGCTGTCGTTGCCAGTCCGAGTGTCGAAGAGGCACGTCAGGTGTTCATGGCGCGGCGGCTGGTGGAGCGGGCGATCACTGAGTTGGCGGTGCAGCACGCCACTGCCGAGCAGATTGCCGACTTGCGGCAGATGGTCAACGACGAGCGCGACAGCTTCTCCCGCGGCGATCGCGGTGCCGGTATTCGTCTGTCGGGCGAGTTCCACTTGAAACTGGCCGAAGCGGCGAAGAACGCGCCGCTGATCAGCTTCCAGCGCAGCCTGGTGTCCCAGACATCGCTGATCATCGCCCAGTATGAGAGCGGCAACCGTTCCCACTGTTCCTACGATGAACACACCCAGCTGATCGACGCCATCGAAGCGCGGGACGCGACGCTGGCGGTGGACTTGATGATGCATCACATGGACCACATCGACAGCAAACTCAACCTCGACGAAGAAAGCGCGTCGGATGATTTGCATGCGGTGTTCTCGCATTTGTTGCAGACCAAGAAGCCTGGGCGTTCAACAGCCAAGCTTTAAGTCAGACCGTGTTGCGCCCATCGCGGGCAAGCCCGCTCCCACAGTGTCTGGAGTGTTCACAAGGATTTCATTCCATCTCCGAACCCTGTGGGAGCGGGCTTGCCCGCGATGGCTTTCTGACAGGCAATAAAAATCCCCCGGGCTGTACGGCTACGGGGGATTTTTTATGCCTGGAGAAAACTAGCGCTGATGCACCAGATTCCCCGCCGCATACGTCTGCAACACCGTCCGGTCATCGCCCAGCGTCATCAACACAAACAACGTCTCGGCAATGTTGTTTGCCTGCTTCAGGCGATAGCCGAGCAGCGGCGTGGCGTTGTAGTCCAGCACCAGGAAGTCCGCGTCGGTGCCCGGTTGCAGGGTGCCGATCTTGTCCTCCAGTCGCAGCGCGCGGGCACCACCGAGGGTGGCGAGGTACAGCGACTTGAACGGACTCAGCCGCGCACCTTGCAGCTGCATGACCTTGTAGGCTTCGTTCAGGGTTTGCAGCAGCGAGAAACTGGTGCCGCCACCGACGTCTGTGCCCAGGCCGACATTCAGCTTGTGCTTCTCGGCCATCGGCAGGTTGAACAAGCCGCTGCCGAGGAAGAAATTTGAGGTCGGGCAGAACGCAATCGCTGACCCCGTCTGCGCCAGGCGTGCGCATTCGTCGTCGCACAGGTGCACGCCGTGGGCGAATACCGAGCGCTCACCGAGCAGTTGGTAGTGATCGTAGACGTCCAGGTAGCCTTTGCGCTCCGGGAACAGTTCCTTGACCCACTCGACTTCCTTGAGGTTTTCGCTGATGTGGGTCTGCATGTACAGATCCGGGTATTCGCTGAGTAACTGCCCCGCCAGTGCAAGCTGTTCCGGGGTGCTGGTCGGGGCGAAGCGCGGCGTGACCGCGTAATGCAGGCGGCCCTTGCCATGCCAGCGCTCGATCAGCGCCTTGCTTTCGACATAGCTCGACTCGGCGGTGTCGGTCAGGTAGTCCGGCGCGTTGCGGTCCATCATTACCTTGCCGGCGATCATCCGCAGATCCAGTTGCTCGGCAGCCTCGAAAAACGAGTTCACCGATTGCGGATGCACGCTGCCGAAGACCAGGGCGGTGGTGGTGCCGTTGCGCAACAGTTCCTTGATGAAAATATCCGCCACTTCGTCGGCGTGAGCCTTGTCGGCGAACTGGCTTTCGCACGGGAAGGTGTAGGTGTTCAGCCAGTCCAGCAGTTGCTCACCGTAGGCGCCGACCATGCCGGTTTGCGGCAGGTGAATGTGGGTATCGATGAAGCCGGGGGTGATCAGTGCGTCCTGATAATGGGTGATCTCGATGTCGGCCGGCAGCGCTGGCAGCAATTCGCTGGCGTGGCCGATGGCGTTGATCTGGCCGTTCTCGACCACCAGCAGGCCGTCTTCGAAATACTCATACGAGGCTTCGATACCCACTTCGGCAGGGTCGGCGATGCTGTGCAAAATGGCGGCGCGGTAGGCTTTGCGAGTCATTGGCATGGGTGTTCTCAATTAGTTCGGAGCTTTTCAGTTCGAGGCTTTTCAGTTCGAAGCTCTTCAGTTAGAAGCTTGGCTGCGGCGTGAAGCAGGCAGCAGTTTGGCGATCGATGATCCGGCGCTGGCGGTGTGCTGGCCAAAATTCGCGTTGTAAGTGGCGATGATTTCGCCGGCGATGGAGATGGCGATTTCCACAGGCAACTTGCCTTTGACTTCGCCCAGCCCCATCGGACAGCGCATGCGTTGCAACACGGCGCTGTCGAAACCACGATCACGCAGGCGGTGTTCGAACTTCACCCGTTTGGTCTTCGAACCGATCAGGCCGAAGTAGGCGAAGTCATTGCGCTTGAGGATCGCGGCGGTGAGTTCGAGGTCGAGCTGGTGGTTGTGAGTCATGACAATGCAGTAGCTGCCAGCGGGCAGGTCATCGACTTCATCCAGCGGTTCTTCGGTGACAATTTTGCGCACGCCATGGGGGATCTGTTCGGGGAATTCGGCTTCCCGCGAATCGATCCAGCGCACCCGGCAGGGCAGGCTGGCGAGCAGCGGCACCAGCGCCCGACCGACGTGGCCGGCGCCGAATACAGCAATCTGCGCTTGCACCTGGCCCATCGGCTCGAACAGCAACACGGTCACGCCGCCGCAGCACTGGCCCAGGCTGGCGCCGAGGCTGAAGCGCTCCAGATGGGTGTCCTGCCGGCCGCTGGCAAGCATCTCGCGGCCGATCTGCATGGCCTTGTATTCCAGATGACCGCCACCAATGGTGTCGAATGTTTGCGTGGCACTGATGACCATCTTCGAGCCGGCATTGCGCGGCGTCGAGCCGAGCTCTTCGATGATGGTCACCAACACACAGGGTTCACCCCGGTTTTGCAGGTCGGCGAGGGCGTCGATCCAGTTGTACATGTTTTCACCCCTACAACATTGTTGTCTGTTCGGGCCTCATCGCGGGCAAGCCACGCTCCCACAAGGATTGCATCGTACCTGTGGGAGCTGGCTTGCCTGCGATGGCCGCGACCCGGTTTTACAGCGGAGCCAACTCGGTTTCGATCGCAACAGCCTTCGCCACCTTCAACCGCCGCATCTGCTCACAGCCCCACAACACCCGCTCAGGCGTCGCCGGCGCGTCGATTTTCGGTTGATGCCGGTAGTCGCCCAGGCTCGCCACGGCATCCTTGATCGCGCACCAGGCGGCGATGCCGAGCATGAACGGCGGCTCACCCACAGCCTTGGAGTGGAACACCGTGTCTTCCGGGTTTTTGCGGTTTTCCACCAGCTTCACCCGCAGGTCCAACGGCATGTCCGCCACGGCCGGGATCTTGTAGCTGGCCGGGCCGTTGGTCATCAGTTTGCCTTTGTCGTTCCACACCAGTTCTTCCATGGTCAGCCAGCCCATGCCCTGGATGAAACCGCCCTCGACCTGACCGATGTCGATGGCCGGGTTCAACGAGGCGCCGACGTCGTGGAGGATGTCGGTGCGCAGCATCTTGTACTCGCCCGTCAGGGTGTCGACGATCACCTCGGCGCAGGCCGCGCCGAAGGCGTAGTAGTAGAACGGCCGGCCGCGAGCCTGGCTGCGGTCGTAGTAGATTTTCGGGGTCTTATAGAAGCCAGTGCTCGACAGCGATACCTGGGCGAAATACGCCTGCTGGATCAGCGCTTCGAACGTCAGGATGTGATCGCGAACCCGCACATGCCCGTTGTGGAATTCCACGTCTTCTTCGCTGACCTTGTATTGCCGCGCAGCAAATTCCACCAGGCGTTTCTTGATGATTTCCGCGGCGTTCTGTGCGGCTTTACCGTTGAGGTCGGCGCCGCTGGAAGCGGCGGTTGGCGAGGTGTTCGGCACTTTGTCGGTGTTGGTCGCGGTGATCTGCACCCGGTCCATTTCCACCTGGAATACTTCAGCCACCACTTGTGCAACCTTGGTGTTGAGGCCCTGGCCCATCTCGGTGCCGCCGTGGTTCAGGTGGATGCTGCCGTCGGTGTAGACATGCACCAACGCACCCGCCTGGTTGAGGAAACTGGCGGTGAAGGAAATGCCGAATTTGACCGGGGTCAGCGCCAGGCCTTTTTTCAGGACCGGGCTGTTGGCGTTGTAGCGACGGATCGCTTCGCGGCGCTCGGCGTACTGGCTGCTGGCTTCCAGTTCGGCGGTCATTTCCTCGAGCATGTTGTGCTCGACGGTCTGGTAGTAATGGGTGACGTTGCGCTCGGTCTTGCCGTAGTAGTTGGCCTTGCGCACCGCCAGCGGATCGAGGCCCAGATGACGGGCGATGGCGTCCATCACTTCTTCGATCGCAACCATGCCTTGCGGGCCACCGAAGCCACGGTAAGCGGTGTTCGACGCGGTATTGGTCTTGCAGCGGTGACCATTGATGGTCGCATCGCCCAAGTAGTACGAGTTGTCGGCATGGAACATCGCGCGGTCGACAATCGACGCCGACAAATCCGGTGAGCAACCGCAGTTACCGGCCAGCTCCAGGGCGATGCCGTGCAGGCGGCCGGTACTGTCGAAGCCCACGTCGTACTCGACGTAGAACGGGTGACGCTTACCGGTCATCAGCATGTCTTCAACACGCGGCAGGCGCATTTTGGTGGGTTGACCGGTCAGGTGCGCGATCACCGCGCACAGGCACGCCGGGCTGGCCGCCTGGGTTTCCTTGCCGCCGAAACCACCGCCCATGCGGCGCATGTCGACGACGATCTTGTTCATCGACACGTCCAGCACTTCCGCCACCAGTTTCTGCACTTCGGTGGGGTTCTGGGTCGAGCAGTAAACGATCATCCCGCCGTCTTCAGTCGGCATCACCGAAGAGATCTGGGTTTCCAGATAAAAGTGTTCCTGGCCGCCGATGTGCAGCGTGCCCTGGATGCGATGCTCGGCAGTGGCCAAGGCATTGGCCGAATCGCCGCGCTGGTGGGTATGGCTGTCGAGCACGAAATGGCGTTTGCGCAGGGCTTCGACCACGTCCAGAACCGGTTCGAGGTCTTCGTATACGATGATCGCTGCCATCGCGGCTTTGCGCGCGGTTTCCAGGTCTTTCGCGGCGACGGCGAGCACCGGTTGACCGACGAACTGCACGTCATCGATGGCCAGCAGCGGATCCCCCGGCAACAGCGGGCCGATGTCTTTCAGGCCCGGCACGTCTTCGTGGGTGATGGCGATGCGCACGCCTTCAAAGGCGTAGCAGGGCTTGGTATCGATGCTGATGATTTTCGCGTGGGCGCGGTCCGACAGCCGTGCATAAACGTGCAGCTGATTGGGGAATTCCAGCCGATCGTCGATGTACTGTGCTTCACCGGACACATGCTTGGCGGCGCTGTCGTGCTTGACGCTGCGGCCGACTCCGGTGGTCAGGTCCTTGGCGAACAATTCAGCCAGTTCGGCTTGGGTCTTCTCTACAGCGTGATGATTAGACATAAGCGGTCACCCGAGTCTCGATGTGCGGTGTTTGCAGTTCGATGAAGTACTTGCGCAGCAGGTTCTGCGCGCTGAGCAGGCGGTATTCCTTGCTGGCGCGGAAGTCCGAGAGCGGTGTGAAATCTTCGGCCAGTGCGGCGCAGGCGCGTTCAATGGTGGCGTTGTTGAACGGTGCGCCAACCAGCGCGGCTTCGCAGTTCTTCGCGCGTTTGGGGATGGCCGCCATGCCGCCGAAAGCAACGCGGGCGTCAGCGACTACGCCATTGTCGATGCGCAGGTTGAAGGCTGCGCAGACTGCGGAAATGTCATCGTCCAGACGCTTCGACACTTTGTAGGCGCGGAACAGTTGTTCTGCGCTGGCGCGGGGTACGATGATCTTCTCGATGAACTCGCTTTCCTGGCGCGCGGTGACGCGGTAATCAATGAAGTAATCTTCCAGCGCCATCGTCCGTCGAGTTTCGCCTTTGCACAAAACGATCTGCGCGCCGAGGGCAATCAGCAGCGGTGGCGAGTCACCGATCGGTGAGGCATTGCCGATGTTGCCGCCGAGGGTGCCCTGGTTGCGAATCTGCAACGAAGCGAAGCGCTGCAGCAATTCGCCGAAGTCCGGGTACTCGGCCTTCAACGCGTCGTAACAGTCGGAGAGAGCGGTGGCGGCGCCGATTTCCAGGCGATCGTCGAAGCGCTCGATGCGTTTCATTTCAGCGACGTTGCCAACGTAGATCATCACCGGCAAGGTGCGGTGGAACTGCGTGACTTCCAGCGCCAGGTCGGTACCGCCGGCCAGCAGGCGGGCCTGTGGATAAGCGTCGTAGAGGTCGGCCAGGTCGGCCACGGTCAACGGCACCAGGCAGCGTTTGTCGCCACTGTTGAGTTCGCCGATGTCGGTGGGGGCGATGGCTTTCAGGCGAGCGATGGTGTCCGCTTCGCGAGCATCGAACTGGTCGGGTTGTTTGCCGCAGCAGGATTGCTCGGCAGCGGCCAGGATCGGCCGATAGCCGGTGCAGCGGCAGAGGTTGCCGGCCAGGGCTTCATGGGCCTTGTGGGCGTCCGGTTGATCGCTGTTCTTTTGCAGGGCGAACAGCGACATGACGAAGCCTGGGGTGCAGAAGCCGCACTGCGAGCCGTGGCACTCAACCATGGCTTTTTGCACGCTGTGCAACTCGCCCTTGTGCTTGAGGTCTTCGACGCTGATCAGTTGCTTGCCGTGCAGCGACGAAACAAAGGTCAGGCAGGAGTTGAGGCTGCGATAGCGAATGTGTTCGCGGCCATCGTCATCCGTCTGCAACTCGCCGACCACCACGGTGCAGGCGCCACAGTCACCGCTGGCGCAGCCTTCTTTGGTGCCGGGTTTGCCCACATGTTCGCGCAAGTAATTGAGCACGGTCAGGTTCGGGTCCAGGGCGTGCTCGCTACGGAGTTCCTGGTTTAATAAAAACTGGATCACGGATGGCCTCGCAAACTCATTATTGTTGTTAACCGACATGAGCCGAATTTATCAGGTCTGACTTTTCGGTCAATGATTTTCTGACTTAAAGGTCAGGAAATGGCATTTTGTCGATCAACGACTCGTTCCTTCATTATTGACCCTCACGGGATAGCCTGCTTTTTGCTTGAATCGTGCCAAAAACCGCTGGGTGGGCACTCCGCCATGACCCATCAATTGCGCTACACTGCGCCGCTTGTGCAGATCGAAGAGTTTGAAGGACAACCATGACGTTCAAGGCGCCGGACAGCCTCGCCGAGCAAATCGCTCACCACCTCGCCGAACGTATCATTCGCGGCGAAATGAAGCCGGGGGAGCGCATTCAGGAACAGAAGGTCACGCTGGCGCTCAATGTCAGCCGCGGTTCAGTCCGTGAGGCCTTGCTGATTCTCGAGCGCCGCCACCTGATCGCGATTTTGCCGCGACGTGGCGCCCATGTGACCGAACTCACGGCGCACAAGGTGCAGAGCCTGTGCACGCTGATGAGCGAGTTGTACATCTTGCTCGGCAACGCCGTGGCTAGCGGTTGGCAAGTCCAGGCCGACATGGCGCCGTTCCTGCAGATCCAGCAGCGCCTGACCGACAGCTACGAACGCCAAGACATCCGCACGTTCGTCGACGACAGCTTCAGCGTGATGCGTGCCGCGTATCCGTTCGCCAACAACCCGTACTTGCAGGAAACCGTCGAGAATCTGCAGCCGGCCATGAGCCGTGCGTATTTCCTTGCCTTGGAGCAGCGCAAGGCCTCGATGAGCGAGTTCCTTGAACTGTTCGAACGCCTGCTGGCCGCCGTGCTGGCCCGTGACTTTGCGCAGATCCGCGTGGTGCTGACGGCGTATGCCCAGCGCAGTTGCGATCTGGTGGTTTCTGCCTTGACGGTCGCTTAAGCGTGCGGCTCAAGTGCATCAAACTGGCGGGGTTCAAATCCTTCGTCGACCCGACCACGGTGAACTTCCCCAGTAACATGGCGGCGGTGGTCGGGCCCAATGGTTGCGGCAAGTCGAACATCATCGACGCCGTGCGTTGGGTGATGGGCGAGAGCTCGGCCAAGAACTTGCGCGGCGAGTCGATGACCGACGTCATCTTCAACGGCTCCACCAGCCGTAAACCGGTGAGCCAGGCGAGCATCGAGCTGGTGTTCGATAACTCCGATGGCACCTTGATCGGCGAATACGCCGCCTACGCGGAAATTTCCATCCGCCGCAAAGTGACCCGCGACAGCCAGAACAGTTATTTCCTCAACGGCGCCAAATGCCGTCGTCGTGACATCACTGACATTTTCCTCGGCACTGGTCTCGGCCCGCGCAGCTATTCGATCATCGAGCAGGGGATGATCTCCAAGCTGATCGAAGCCAAGCCGGAAGACCTGCGTAACTTTATCGAAGAAGCGGCGGGCATCTCCAAGTACAAGGAGCGCCGGCGCGAAACCGAAAACCGCATCCGCCGCACCCATGAAAACCTGGCCCGCCTGACCGACCTGCGCGAAGAGCTCGAGCGTCAGCTTGAACGCTTGCACCGCCAGGCCGAGGCCGCCAAGAAGTATCAGGAATACAAAGGCGAAGAGCGTCAGCTCAAGGCCCAGTTGTCAGCCCTGCGCTGGCAGGCGCTGAACGAGCAGGTCGGCCAGCGCGAAGCGATCATCGGCACCCAGGAAATCACCTTTGAAGCCCTGGTGGCCGAGCAGCGCAATGCCGACGCGGCCATCGAACGCCTGCGTGACGGGCATCACGACCTGTCCGAGCGCTTCAATCTGGTGCAGGGGCGCTTCTATTCGGTCGGCGGCGACATCGCCCGGGTCGAGCAGAGCATCCAGCACGGCCAGCAGCGCTTGCGTCAATTGCAGGACGATCTGAAAGAAGCCGAGCGCGCGCGGTTGGAAACCGAATCGCACTTGGGCCATGACCGCACTTTGCTGCTGACCTTGGGCGAAGAGCTGGACATGCTCACGCCGGAACAGGAAGTCACCAGCGCCGCCGCCGAAGAGGCCGCCGCCGCACTGGAAGAATCCGAAACCACCATGCATGGCTGGCAGGAGCAGTGGGACACCTTCAACCTCACCGCCGCCGAGCCGCGTCGCCAGGCTGAAGTTCAGCAGTCGAGGATCCAGCAGCTGGAAACCAGCATGGAGCGATTGGCCGATCGCCAGAAGCGTCTGGCCGAAGAGCGCGCGCTGCTTTCGGCAGACCCGGAAGACGCGGCAATCATGGAACTCAGCGAGCAGTTGGCCGCGTCCGAGGCGACGCTGGAAGACTTGCAGGCCAGTGAAGAGGCGCAAGTCGAACGTCTTGAGCAACTGCGTCAGGAGTTGCAGCAAGCGTTGTCGGCGCAGCAACAGGCCCAAGGTGATTTGCAGCGGCTCAACGGTCGGCTGGCATCGCTGGAAGCCTTGCAGCAAGCCGCGCTCGATCCGGGCACCGGCACCGCCGAATGGTTGCGCGAACAGCATCTGGCGGATCGTCCGCGCCTGGCCGAAGGCCTGAAAGTTGAAGCGGGTTGGGAGCTGGCGGTGGAAACCGTGCTCGGCGCCGACCTGCAAGCGGTGCTGGTGGATGACTTCGGCGATTTCGATCTGGCCGGGTTTGCCCAAGGTGATTTGCGTTTGCTCAGCCCGGCCAGCGATGGCGTGCGCATGCCCGGCAGTTTGCTCGACAAGGTCGAGGCACAGATCGATCTGTCGCCGTGGCTGGGGCAGGTCAAGCCTGTCGACAGCCTCGAACAGGCCTTGGCCTTGCGCAGTCAATTGGCTGCCGGCCAAAGCCTGATCAGCCGCGACGGTTACTGGGTAGGCAGGCACTTTTTACGCGTGCGTCGGGCCAGCGAGGCAGAAAGCGGCGTGCTCGCCCGTGGCCAGGAAATCCAGCGGCTGGGGCTTGAGCGCGAAGAGCGCGAAGCCACGGTTGAAACTCTGGAAACCCAGCTTCAGAATCTAAGGGCGCAACAGCGACAGCAGGAAAACGGCCGCGAACATTTGCGCCGTCTGCTGCAAGACGAAGCGCGTCAGCAGGGCGAATTGAAAGCCCAGTTGTCGGCCGGTAAAGCCAAGGTCGAACAATTGACCCTGCGCCGCAGCCGTCTCGATGAAGAACTCACCGAGCTCAGCGAACAGCGCGCCCTGGAACACGAAAACATCGGCGAAGCGCGCCTGCAGTTGCAGGAAGCGCTCGACAGCATGGCGGTGGATACCGAGCAGCGCGAGTTGCTGCTGGCCCAGCGCGACAGCCTGCGCGAACGCCTCGACCGGGTGCGCCAGGAAGCCCGGCAGCACAAGGACCATGCGCATCAATTGGCGGTGCGCCTCGGTTCGCTGAAGGCGCAACACGATTCCACCCGTCAGGCTCTTGAGCGGCTGGAAATGCAGGCAGAGCGCCTGACCGAGAAGCGCGAACAGCTGAGCCTCAATCTGGAAGAGGGCGAGGCACCGCTGGAAGAGCTGCGGCTGAAACTCGAAGAGTTGCTCGACAAACGCATGACCGTCGACGAAGAGCTCAAGACCGCGCAAATCGCCATGGAAGACGCCGACCGTGAACTGCGCGATGCTGAAAAGCGCCGGACTCAGGCCGAGCAGCAATCCCAGTTGATTCGCAGCCAGCTCGAACAGCAACGCATGGAATGGCAAGCGTTGACGGTGCGGCGTAAGACCTTGCAGGATCAATTGCTCGAAGATGGCTACGACCTCAATGGCGTGCTCGCCACACTGGTGGCCGGAGTCAGCGAGAAAGACGCCGAAGAAGAACTCGAACGCATTGCCGCGCGGATTCAGCGCCTCGGCGCGATCAACCTCGCGGCCATCGACGAATACCAGCAACAATCCGAGCGTAAACGTTATCTGGATGCCCAGAACGACGATCTGGTGGAAGCACTGGACACCCTCGAGAACGTAATTCGCAAGATCGACAAGGAGACCCGAAACCGTTTCAAAGATACCTTTGATCAGATCAACGGCGGTTTACAGGCACTTTTCCCAAAAGTTTTCGGTGGAGGCAGCGCCTATTTGGAACTGACGGGCGAAGATTTACTCGATACAGGGGTAACGATCATGGCGCGGCCGCCAGGAAAGAAGAACAGCACCATCCATTTGCTCTCCGGTGGCGAAAAAGCCCTGACCGCATTGGCCTTGGTATTTGCCATCTTCAAATTGAACCCGGCACCGTTCTGCATGCTCGATGAGGTTGACGCACCATTGGATGACGCTAACGTTGGACGCTACGCACGGCTGGTCAAAGAGATGTCGCAGACGGTGCAGTTCATCTATATCACCCACAACAAGATCGCCATGGAAATGGCTGATCAATTAATGGGGGTGACGATGCACGAACCGGGTTGCTCGCGTCTGGTGGCAGTGGATGTGGAGGAGGCGATGGCCATGGTGGACGCCTGAGTCATTGGGTGTAGGGCAAGTAATTTTGAGCTGTAGGGCTTTTTTACCTGCCTTGACTTGCTGGCCAATCGACATATTCGCGCAAGCCAATGTGACAGACGGTGTAAAGTTATCTTTGGTCGTGCTAGTTTAATGTCAATTTTTCGTATACGTGGGCAAAACGCCTGTCAGAACATAGAGTTGGCGCCACGTTTTAAAGCGGTTTGCACAATGTAAACCCCTTATTTTTCAGCATTTTTTATAGAGGCACGGGATTACATGGAAATCGGTCTGCGCGAGTGGCTGATCGTCATCGGCATTATTGTCATTGCCGGTATTCTTTTCGATGGCTGGCGTCGCATGCGCGGCGGCAAGGGAAAACTGAAATTCCGTCTTGACCGAAGTCTGTCCAACCTGCCGGACGAGGACACCAGCGCCGAGCTGTTGGGCCCGCCCCGCGTGCTGGACACCCAGAAAGAACCGCAGCTGGACGAGCACGACTTGCCGTCGGTGAGCATGCCTGCCCGTGAACCGCGCGAATCGGGTTCCAAGCGGGGCAAGCGTGGCCATGGCGAACCTTCCCAAGGCGATATGAACCTCAGCCTGGACCTGGATGGCGGCCCGAGCTTCAGCAGCCGCGACGGCGATTTCCCGGATGACAGCAAGTCCGCCAGCTCGCCTGAAAGAGATCAGCCACAAGCCGAAGAAGTGCTGGTGATCAGTGTGATCTGCCGCGACCCGGCCGGTTTCAAGGGCCCGGCGCTGTTGCAGAACATTCTGGAAAGCGGTCTGCGTTTCGGCGAGATGGACATTTTTCACCGCCACGAAAGCATGGCTGGTAACGGCGAAGTGCTGTTCTCGATGGCCAATGCGGTCAAGCCGGGCGTCTTCGATCTGGACGACATCGACCATTTCAGCACCCCGGCGGTGAGCTTCTTCCTCGGCCTGCCAGGCCCGCGTCATCCGAAGCAGGCCTTCGACGTGATGGTGGCGGCGGCGCGCAAGTTGTCCCAAGAGCTGAACGGTGAGCTGAAAGACGACCAGCGCAGCGTGCTGACCGCACAAACGATTGAGCACTACCGTCAGCGCATCGTCGAATTCGAACGTCGCGCATTGACCCAGAAGCGTTGATCTGTAGGAGCCAGGTTTGCCGTACCGCTGGCTCCTGCAATGATTTGTACAGCATCAACAGATTGAGCAGCCTCGGCTGCTCTTTTGCTTTATGAGAGAACACCCATGACCGCCGCCAAAACCCGCATTCTAGAGCTGCGCGCCGAGCTCGATCAGCACAACTATCGCTACCATGTGCTGGATGAGCCGAGCATTCCGGACGCCGAATACGATCGCTTGTTCCATGAGCTCAAGGCGCTCGAAGCAGCCCATCCCGAACTGATCACCAGCGACTCGCCGACCCAGCGCGTCGGCAGTGCTGCGCTGTCGGCGTTCACTCAGGTGCGTCACGAAGTGCCGATGCTCAGCCTTGGCAACGCCTTCGAAGAAACCGATATGCGCGAATTCGATCGCCGGGTGACGGAAGGTCTGGACCTACCGGTCGGCGACCTGTTCGGTGGCGGCGCCGCGGTGGAGTACAGCTGCGAACCCAAGCTCGATGGCCTGGCGGTCAGTCTGCTGTATCAGGACGGTATGCTGGTGCGCGGCGCTACTCGCGGCGATGGCACTACCGGCGAAGACATCAGCGTCAACGTGCGCACCGTGCGCAATATCCCGCTCAAGCTGCACGGCAGCGGCTGGCCGGCGACCCTGGAAGTGCGCGGCGAAGTGTTCATGTCCAAGGCCGGTTTCGAGCGGCTCAACGCCACGCAACTGGAAGTCGGCGGCAAGACCTTCGCCAACCCGCGTAACGCGGCGGCGGGCAGCTTGCGGCAGTTGGATTCGAAGATCACCGCCAACCGCCCGCTGGAATTCTGCTGCTACGGCATTGGCCAGGTTTCCGCCGATATCGCCGACACGCACATTGGCAATCTGCAGCAACTCAAAGCCTGGGGTATGCCGATCAGTCATGAGTTGAAAAAGGCCCATGGCATCGATGAGTGCCTGGATTACTACCGCGACATCGGCGAACGCCGCAATGCGCTGCCCTATGAAATCGACGGCGTGGTGTTCAAGGTCAACAGCATTGCCTCCCAGCGCGAGTTGGGTTTCCGTGCTCGCGAACCCCGTTGGGCCATCGCGCATAAATTCCCGGCGATGGAAGAACTCACCGAGTTGCTCGATGTGGAGTTTCAGGTCGGCCGCACCGGTGCCGTGACGCCGGTGGCGCGCTTGAAGCCGGTCAAGGTTGCCGGCGTTACCGTGGCCAATGCGACGCTGCACAATATGGATGAAGTCGCGCGCCTGGGCCTGATGATCGGCGATACGGTGATCATCCGTCGAGCCGGTGATGTGATTCCGCAAGTGGTGCAGGTGGTCGCCGAGCGCCGTCCGGAGAATGCCCGGCCGGTGCAGATTCCCGAGCAGTGCCCGGTGTGTGGCTCCCATGTCGAGCGCACGCAACTGGTCAAGCGCAGCAAGGGTCGCGAGACTGTCAGCGAAGGCGCGGTGTATCGCTGCGTCGGCCGTCTGGCCTGTGGTGCGCAACTCAAGCAGGCGATCATTCACTTCGTTTCGCGTCGCGCCATGGACATCGAAGGGTTGGGCGAGAAGAGCGTCGAGCAATTGGTGGACGAAGGTCTGGTGAGTTCGCCGGCCGACCTCTATGCCCTGACGTTCGAGCAGATCGTCGACCTCGAAGGCTTCGCCGAGCTCTCGAGCAAGAACCTGCTCGCTGCCATCGAAGACAGCAAGCGGCCGAGTCTGGCGCGGTTCATCTACGCCTTGGGCATTCCCGATGTCGGCGAAGAGACGGCCAAGGTGCTCGCGCGGTCTCTCGGCTCGCTGGAGCGGGTTCAGCAGGCGTTGCCGCAAGTGCTCACGTACTTGCCGGATGTCGGGCTGGAAGTGGCTCACGAGATTCACAGCTTCTTTGAAGATGCGCATAACCGACAGGTGATTGCCAATCTGTTGAAGCACGGCCTGCAGATTCAGGATCAGGGGGAGTTGGGTGCCGAATTCGCTGCAAGCACCACGCTTGGCGGTTTTCTCGACAAGCTGAACATTCCTTCGGTCGGACCGGGCGGGGCGCAGAAGCTTGCCGACAAATTCGGCTCGCTAGAAGGGGTAATGAATGCGGATTGGCTGGACATGCGCCAGGCGCTACCGGAGAAGCAGGCGACTTCGGTTCGGGAGTTCTTTGCAGTGCCGCAAAATCGTCAGCTCGCCGAGGCCGCCGAAAAGCAGCTGCGCGATTTCGGCATGCATTGGCAGAGCGAGAAAAAAGTCGTCGAAGGATTGCCGCTGGCCGGGCAGACCTGGGTGCTGACCGGTTCGCTGGAACTGATGAGTCGCGACGTTGCCAAGGACAAACTTGAAAGCCTCGGCGCCAAGGTCGCCGGCTCCGTGTCGGCCAAGACCCATTGTGTAGTCGCCGGACCGGGCGCAGGTTCGAAGCTGGCCAAGGCCAATGAGCTGGGGTTGAAAGTGCTGGATGAAGAGGCGTTTGTCGCTCGTCTGAAGGAATACAACATCCCGATCTAACCCGGGCCTGTGGCGAGGGAGCTTGCTCCCGTTGGGTCGCGTAGCGGCCCTGGAACCGGTACTCGCGATTTTTCAGGCGTACCATGCCGGCAGGATTTGCGACAGCTTCGCCGCCGAACGGGGCGATGCGGCGTTCCGACAAGCCCCCTCGCCACAAGAGCTGATCTTCATCAGGAGGCTGCTTGGTGCGGGAACGATCCTGTCTGAGCAATGATCTAGTCTTGGCGCGCACCCAAAGAGAGATCGCCATGTACCGCTTCTTTGAACAGCTCAGCTCGCGTATCGCCGCGCCCTTCATGAGTGAGCATTCGCGCAACAGCAAGGTCTGGCATTGTCGCTGCGGACAGTCGCTGTTCTTTCGCAACAGCCAGTGCCTGGCCTGTTCGGCGGCGCTGGGCTATCAGCCGCAGCAAAGTCGTTTGTCATCGCTGCAACCCGGCCCGCAAGCGGAGACCTGGTTGCTCGACGCCGATCCTGACGCCGGTGTGTTCCGCCGTTGCGCAAATCTCGATTCCCCGGCTGCGTGCAACTGGTTATTGCCGGCCAATCATCACGATGGGATGTGCATCGCCTGTGGCCTGAATCGCACCATTCCCGACCTGTCGATCCTCGAGAACCACGAACGCTGGCGCAAAGTGGAAACCGCCAAGCGTCGTCTGGTAGCACAGTTGGTCAGCCTGGGCTTGCAGGTCATTCCCAAAACGGTGGACGAAGAGACGGGGCTGGCCTTCGATTTCATTGGTATCGATCTCGAAGGCAAGCCACCGACCACCGGGCACGCCAACGGCCTGATCACCCTCGATATCAAAGAAGCCGACGACGCCCACCGCGAGCAGGTTCGCGTGCAGATGCACGAGCCCTATCGCACGCTGCTTGGTCACTTTCGGCACGAGACGGGGCATTATTACTGGGACCGGCTGATCGCCAACAGTGCCTGGCTGGAGCCGTTCCGCGCTCTGTTCGGCGACGAGCGTGAAAGTTATGCCGAAGCCCTTGAGCAGCATTATCAGCAAGGCGCGCCACTCGACTGGCAGCAACATTACGTCAGCGCCTACGCCACTATGCACCCCTGGGAAGACTGGGCGGAAACCTGGGCGCATTACCTGCACATGATGGATGCGGTGGACACCGCCCTGGGGTTTGGAATGAGTGCGCGGGAAATGGATTCCGATTATCAGCCGTTTCCGCCCAGCACGCTGTTTGATCCACAGCACCCCGGTGGCCCGGCGTTCCTGTCGTTCGTCAATGCGTGGATCGAACTGGCCGGTATGCTCAACGAGCTGTCGCGCAGCATGGGGCAGCCGGATTTCTATCCGTTCGTCTTGTCGCCGGCGGTGATCGCCAGGCTGCACTTCATTCACCTGGTGATTCAGCAGGAGGGCGGCAGGGCGGATGAAGTGTTGGCGCACTAGGATCAGAAGATCGCACCCAAACGCAGCCTTCGGCAGCTACTACCGATCGCGATCTTTTGAAGGCCAGCGCATGTCCTTGAAGCGGCTCATGTTTTTTAATCTGCCCGAACGGTTGTAACTTCGTCTCAGATAGGTACAATGGCGCGGCTCGCCGTCAGGTGAGCGTCGTTATGGTGACCCCATCGGTCCCCCCGCAACGATCAGCCGTGAACCCGGTCAGGCCTGGAAGGGAGCAGCCGCAGCGGTGACATTGTGTGCCGGGGTGTGGCTGGTGGGGTTGCCTCCATAACGCAACACGAACCCTCTTCGTGTTTTTTATCTAAAAATACTGTTTTACTTTCCCTGCCATGGAGCCCATCCAGGGTGGTTTCGTCGTTTCCGAATTAAACGGCGGAATATAAAAAAGGAGGCCGATCTGTCGCATTCGACAGGTCGGCCTCCTTTTTTCATTTCCTGGCACTAAGGCTTGGACAAGGCCTGGTCAACCGCTGCGATCAGCTTTCCCAGATCCTTCGGGGTGGCTTTGTGTATGACACTGAACAGGTACGCCCGCTGTTCATCTTCGTCGCCCAGATCTGCGAAAAAGGCTTTCAGCTTCACGCCCAGCACATCGGCAAGCAGGAACAATGCTTCCACGCTGGGGGTATAGGTGCCGGTTTCGAAGCGGCTGATGGTTTTGGGGTCAAAACCGGTTTTTTCGCCGAGTTCAGCCTGAGTAAGCCCTGCGACCTTGCGGTAGCGTCGGATGGCTGGACCCAAACTTGAAATTTGCATCGCTCAATTCCCATTTAGAATCAAGAACTTAACGATAGATTTTTGCATTAGGCAACCGCATGATCCATCACCTTGCTTTGCAAAATGTGATGCATTTCGTAGAATCGCCGCTTCGAGGGTGTTTTTGGTGATCTGCTTTCTGAAGTTTAGGCGATATGAAACAGCCAGCATCGTCTTCCCTTGCAGGGTTTGCGAAGAAGCCGTCAGCGGTTTGAATCCCTCGCGAAATATTACCAGAGTCGGTGTTGCTACCTTGCCCGAGGCTAGTTGATCTTCGGCTATCCGGGGGCCATCAAATGCTGTTCATGGAGTGATAACGTGTCTCTGCGCTGTACGTCTCAAAACATCTCTTCCGGGCATCCTGCGCTGGTCGAGCGGTACCTCCGCTAGCGACAGTGAGCCTCACTCATGGATGAGAAATACCGCAGGGCCGTGGATGCTGCCGCTATATTTTCCGAGACCGATCTGGATGGCCGGATTACTTACGTCAACGATCAATTCTGCGCCGTGTCCGGCTACAGCCGCGAGGAACTGCTCGGGCAAAACCATAGCCTGCTGAACTCTGGCCTGCATTCCGCCGATTTCTTTGCCGCCATGTGGCGCACCATCGCCCTGGGCAATATCTGGAAGGGCGAGATTTGTAATCGCGCCAAGGATGGCAGGTTGTATTGGGTCGACAGCACCATGGTGCCGGTGCTCGACGACACCACCGGGCGTGTTGACCGATACCTGTCGATTCGTTTCGACATCAGCGAAAAGCGCCAATTACTGCAATCCCTGCAATGGCGGGTCGGGCATGACGTATTGACAGGGCTGCCCAATCGCGCATTCCTGTCGGATTTGCTGGATCAGGCGCTGGAGTTCTCCCGGCTTGAAAACATTCCGTTGGCGGTGTGCATGCTTGACCTCGACGGGTTCAAGGCGGTCAACGACGGCTACGGTCACGCCAGTGGCGATATGTTGCTGATAGAAGTGGCCAAGCGTCTGCGCAACATTGTGCGCGGCGAAGATGTGGTGGCGCGGCTGGCCGGTGACGAGTTCGTGCTGGTGTTGCGTTATGTGCGTGATCTGCCGGAATTGCGTGCGGCGCTGAACCGTGTGCTTGGGGCGATCTCGGCGCCTTATACGTTGCATGGCAAGGATATCAATGTGTTTGCCAGTATTGGCGTTACCTTGTTTCCCCATGACAACGAAGATGCCGAAACCCTGCTGCGTCACGCCGATCAGGCGATGTACGTGGCCAAGCAGCGCGGGCGAAACCGCTTCCATCTGTTCGATGTGTCCCGGGATCAAGAAGTCAAAGCCACGCACCAGACCGTCGAACGGGTGCGTCAGGCGCTGGTCGCCGGTGAGTTGCGCCTGCATTTTCAGCCCAAGGTGAACATGCGGCGTGGCGAGGTCGTGGGTTTCGAGGCGCTGTTGCGTTGGGAGCATCCGCAAAACGGCATGGTGCCACCTCGGGAGTTTCTGCCGCTGGTGGAGGATACTGACCTGATCATCGATATCGGCGAATGGGTGATGGATCAGGTTCTGGCGCAATTGCACCGTTGGCAGCAAGCGGGGCAGGGCTGGCCGGTCAGTATCAACATTGCGGCGAGACATTTTCAGCGTGCGGATTTCGTCGACCGGCTCAGGCGCGTGCTCGCACGACATGCGCAGGTTGCTCCGCAGATGCTCGACCTGGAAATCGTCGAGTCGGTGGCGATCGAGAATATCCAGCATGTCAGCGCCTGTTTGCAGGCCTGTCAGGCGCTGGGGGTGCAGTTTTCCCTGGGGGACTTTGGCACCGGTTATTCGTCCCTGAGTTATCTCAAGCGTTTACGCACCCAAACCATCAAAATCGATAAATCGTTCGTACGCGACATTCTGACTGATCGGGATGACCTGGCCCTGACCACGGCGGTGATTGGCCTGGCCCGGGCATTCGGCCGGCAGGTGATTGCCGAGGGGCTGGAAAGCCTTGAGCATGGTGAGCTGTTGTTGCGGCTGGGGTGCGAAGTCGCTCAAGGCTATTTCATCGCCCGTCCGATGCCACCCGCCGAGGTGCCGGCCTGGGTGGCGGGGTTCGTCGCTCCGTCGCAATGGCAGGCACTCGATCAAATCGCCTGACTCGCTATATATAGCAGCCGCCAAAGGCTGCGTTCGGCAGCTGCTACTGGGTTGGGGTGCCGGTATAGAGTCGGATAATGTCATTGATCTCCCCTGACGTTTTCATTTGCTGCAACGTACGCAAAATACGTTGTACAGGCACCTTAGCGTCGTTGCGCACGTAGCAGCCGACGGTTTGTTCGTGCACCAGCGCTACGCTTTGCAGTTGCCGGTCGGGCAACAGGCGATGGTTGAACCAGTCAAGGGTCCATTGGTTGCTCACGGCGTATTGGTAGCGTCCGGCCAACAGTTTTTCCAGCACCTGTTCCTGATTGCGCGCGTCTTCGCGCTGCAGCCGGTCGGCGTCGAACAAGGGTTGCAAGGTCGGGTAGCTATAGCCACGAACGGTGCCGATAGACTGTCGCGGCAGGTCCGTCACGTTGATTGATGTAGGTGAATCGCGTCGGCCAATCAGTAAATCGCGCTGGACCAACAGCGGAACGCTCCAGATATAGTCCCCGGGCAGGTCCGGCAACCAGGACTGCGAGATATGGCAGCGGATATCGACTTCGTCATGGTCCATGGCGTTTTGCACTCGTGCCCGAGGCAGCACATGAAATTCCGCTGGCATGCCGACCTGTGTCGCCAGGCTGAGCATCATGTCGTACAGAATGCCCTGAGTCGGCTGGCCGCGCTCGATCTGCACCATCGGCATGGCCCAGCTGTCGGACACTACAAAGCGCAACGGCGCATCGGCAGCCGCGACGTTTAGGCTGGCTAATAGCAGTGCCCCCAAGGCAACACGCATAAACGCTCCGGTAGGGCCAAAATCTGAGCCGATTAAAGCTCCTCAAAGTGCAGCTTAGCCAGAATAGACGAGCGCACCGGATGCAATTTTGGCCTTGCTCCGCTAGCATTAGCCGCTTCAGCTTCCTTCGTTGCGACGGTTTTCGATGAGTTATCAGGTTCTTGCACGTAAATGGCGCCCGCGCTCGTTCCGCGAAATGGTCGGCCAGACCCATGTGCTCAAGGCTCTGATCAATGCCTTGGACAGCCAGCGGCTGCACCACGCCTACCTGTTTACCGGTACCCGCGGGGTCGGCAAGACCACCATCGCGCGGATCATCGCCAAATGCCTGAACTGTGAAACAGGTATCACTTCGACCCCCTGTGGCGAGTGTTCGGTGTGCCGCGAAATCGATGAGGGGCGCTTCGTCGACCTGATCGAGATCGACGCCGCGAGCCGCACCAAGGTCGAAGACACCCGTGAACTGCTCGATAACGTGCAGTACGCGCCGAGCCGCGGGCGCTTCAAGGTCTACCTGATCGACGAAGTGCACATGCTTTCCAGCCATTCCTTCAATGCGCTGTTGAAAACCCTCGAAGAGCCGCCGCCCTACGTCAAGTTCATCCTGGCTACCACCGATCCGCAGAAACTTCCTGCAACGATTCTCTCGCGGTGCCTGCAGTTCTCCCTGAAGAACATGACGCCGGAGCGGGTGGTCGAGCATCTGAGCCATGTGCTGAGCGTCGAGAACGTGCCGTTCGAAGACGATGCGCTGTGGCTGCTGGGTCGCGCCGCCGACGGGTCGATGCGTGACGCCATGAGCCTGACCGACCAGGCCATTGCCTTCGGTGAAGGCAAGGTTCTGGCCGCCGACGTTCGGGCGATGCTCGGCACCCTGGATCACGGCCAGGTCTACGACGTTTTGCATGCACTGATTGAAGGCGATGCCAAGGCGTTGCTCGAGGCGGTGCGCCATCTGGCAGAGCAAGGCCCGGACTGGAACGGCGTGCTCTCGGAAATTCTTAACGTGCTGCACCGTGTCGCCATCGCCCAGGCCCTGCCTGAAGGCGTCGACAACGGCCACGGTGACCGTGATCGGGTGTTGGCACTGGCCCAGGCCCTGCCGGCCGAAGATGTGCAGTTCTATTACCAGATGGGCCTGATCGGTCGCCGGGATTTGCCGCTGGCGCCGGACCCGCGCGGCGGCTTCGAAATGGTCCTGCTGCGAATGCTCGCATTCAGGCCCGCAGACACCGAGGACGCTCCCAGGCAACCGCTAAAGCCAGTGGGGATCAGCCAGGCCACAGTTGATTCCGCAAACTCAGTGGCTGCCGCGCCGATCGTTGCGCCGGTAGTTGCTGCGACCGTGGCAGCGGTTCCAGTTGCGCCCGTGGTTGCACCAGCGCCTGTCCCGGCTGTCGAGCCTGAGCCCGTCGCGCCGGTCGTCATGCCTGAGCCTGTGCCAGAACCTGTAGCGGTCGAAGAAGTCGTCGATCTGCCCTGGAACGATCCGGTAGAGCCTGAGGTCGTCCAGCAGCCCGCCGTCGAGCCAATGCTGGAGACGGCCGGCGAACAACCCGAATTACCACCGATGCCCATGCCGACGCCGGACAGCGTGGTGCCGGATGCGCCTGAGTGGGCCGCTGCGCCGATTCCGGAACCGTCCGTGGCCGAAGTCGATGCCGCCACGCCAGGCATCGACCTGGATGACGAACCGCCGCTGGACGAGGACTACATCGAGCCGGACATGGATTCGGCCTACAGCTACCTCGACGATCTGGCCAGTGAGCACACCGCCGAACCTGCGGCAGAGCCCGAGCCTGAACTGGCCGCGATGCCGGCCACCGGCCTGGCACTGCAATGGCTGGAGTTGTTCCCGAAATTGCCGGTGTCCGGCATGACCGGCAGCATCGCCGCCAACTGCACGCTGATCGCTGTCGATGGCGACAATTGGTTGTTGCACCTGGACCCGGCCCACAGCGCCTTGTTCAACGCGACGCAACAACGTCGTCTCAACGATGCGCTGAACCAGCATCACGGGCGTACGCTGACCCTGAGCATCGAACTGATCAAGCCCGAGCAGGAAACCCCGGCCCAAGCGGCGTCCCGGCGTCGTGCCGACCGTCAGCGCGAGGCCGAGGAGTCGATTCATGGCGATCCGTTCATCCAGCAAATGATGCAGCAGTTCGGGGCGGTGGTCCGTCACGATACTATTGAACCTGTCGAGGCTCTGGCCAGTCAGGGCTAATAACTGAAGGCGCTTGGCCGCACTCGCCGGGCGCTGTTTTTATCCAAGTACTTTTGAGGTGATTCCCATGATGAAAGGTGGCATGGCCGGCCTGATGAAGCAGGCGCAGCAGATGCAGGAAAAAATGGCCAAGATGCAGGAAGAACTGGCCAACGCCGAAGTCACCGGTAAAGCCGGTGGCGATATGGTCACTGTGGTAATGACCGGTCGTCACGACGTCAAGCGCGTGACCATCGACCCAAGCCTGGTCGAAGGCCTGAGCGAAGATGACAAAGAAATGCTGGAAGCTGTATTCGCCGCCGCCGTCAACGACGCCGTGCGCAAGATCGAGGCCAACAGCCAGGACAAAATGGGCAGCATGACCGCTGGCATGCAACTGCCACCGGGTATGAAATTGCCATTCTGATTCGCCAACGCGCGTCGGATGGGTTAAAAAAATGCCAGGCATCGCGCCTGGCATTTTTGTTTCCGTCTGCGGAACAGGTAATCGACGCTGCCTATTTGACGCTAAACAGAGGCGCGGGTATAAACCGCGTCTCGTTGTTATGTCGGACTTTTCTCCATGAGCTTCAGCCCTTTGATTCGCCAACTGATCGATGCCCTGCGAATTTTGCCGGGGGTGGGTCAGAAAACTGCCCAGCGCATGGCGTTGCAACTGCTTGAGCGCGATCGCAGCGGCGGCTCGCGACTGGCCCAGGCGCTAAGCCAGGCCATGGAAGGGGTCGGCCATTGCCGTTTGTGCCGTACGCTGACCGAAGACGATCTGTGCCCACAATGCGCCGATCCACGCCGGGACGACACCTTGCTGTGCGTGGTGGAAGGTCCGATGGACGTTTACGCGGTGGAGCAGACCGGTTTTCGCGGTCGCTATTTTGTGCTCAAGGGCCACTTGTCGCCTCTGGACGGGTTGGGGCCGGAGGCCATTGGCATTCCGCAACTGATGGCGCGGATCGAAGAGGCGGGCACCTTTACCGAAGTTATCCTCGCCACCAACCCGACGGTGGAAGGCGAGGCCACGGCGCATTACATCGCTCAGTTGCTCAACAACAAGGGCCTGATCGCCTCGCGCATCGCACACGGCGTGCCATTGGGGGGCGAGCTGGAACTGGTGGACGGCGGGACATTGGCGCATTCGTTTGCCGGGCGTAAGCCAATTGTCTTGTAGTGTCTGAACGGGCCCCTTCGCGGGCAAGCCTCGCTCCTACGGTTTAGCGTCGTGTCGCGAACAACCGATACCTGTAGGAGCGAGGCTTGCCCGCGAAGAACGCGCCTCGGTCCATCTGATTCACACAATCCTGTTGAAAACCAAGCAAGCGCTCGGTTAACTTCGCTGAACCTTCAGTGGAGTTCGCCGATGCCTGCCTTCCAGGAATACTTCGACCCCAGCCACCAATTGGTCCGCGACAGCGTCAGACGTTTCGTCGAGCGCGAGATTCTTCCGGACATCGATCAGTGGGAAGAAACCGAAAGCTTTCCCCGTGAGCTCTATCTCAAGGCCGGCGCGGCGGGGATTCTGGGCATCGGCTATCCCGAAGCCTTCGGCGGTAGCCACGAAGGGGATGTGTTCGCCAAGATCGCCGCCAGTGAAGAGCTGATGCGCTGCGGTTCCGGTGGTCTGGTCGCAGGGTTGGGCTCGCTGGACATCGGCCTGCCGCCGATCCTCAAGTGGGCCAGGCCCGAAGTTCGCGATCGCGTAGTGCCTCAGGTGCTGGCGGGCGAGAAAATCAGCGCCTTGGCCGTCACCGAGCCCAGCGGCGGCTCCGACGTTGCCAACCTGCAAACCCGCGCCGTGCGTGATGGCGACTTCTACCGGGTCAGCGGCAGCAAAACCTTCATTACCAGCGGCGTTCGCGCGGATGTCTACACCGTGGCGGTGCGCACCGGCGAGCCGGGATTCGGCGGCATCAGTTTGCTGCTGATCGAGAAGGGCACGCCGGGTTTCACCGTCGGTCGTCAGTTGAAGAAAATGGGCTGGTGGGCGTCCGACACCGCCGAGCTGTTTTTCGATGATTGCCGGGTGCCGGCCAGCCATTTGATCGGTGCCGAAAACGGGGGCTTTGCCTGCATCATGGGCAACTTCCAGAGCGAGCGTCTGGCGTTGGCGCTGATGGCCAACATGACCGCGCAGTTGGCGCTGGAGGAGAGCCTGAAATGGGCTGGTCAGCGTGAAGCTTTCGGTAAACCCATCGGCAAGTTCCAGGTGCTCAAGCACCGCCTCGCGGAAATGGCCACGGCATTGGAGGTGTCTCGGGAATTCACCTACCGCCAGGCGGCGAAAATGGCGGCCGGGCAGAGTGTGATCAAAGAGATTTCCATGGCGAAGAATTTCGCTACAGACACGGCGGATCGCATTACCACCGACGCGGTGCAGATTCTGGGTGGTATGGGTTACATGCGTGAAAGTCTGGTGGAGCGGCTGTACCGCGATAACCGGATTCTGTCGATTGGTGGCGGGACGCGGGAAGTGATGAACGAGATTATCAGCAAGCAGATTGGGCTTTGAGTTTTGTGGTGTAGCGGCTGACGCTTTCGCGAGCAAGCCCGCTCCCACATGGGATCTCCTGCGTACACAAAATTTGTGTTCGACAGTGATTAAATGTGGGAGCTGGCTTGCTCGCGAAGGCGTCGGTGCAGACGCCGCCTATTTATCCGTCAACGCAAACTGCGTCAGGCAGAAAGTCGCAATCCCCATGTCTTCCAGTCGCTGCGAACCTCCCAGCTCCGGCAAGTCAATGATCGCCGCCGCTTCATGCACCCGCGCGCCCATGCGCCGAACCAGGTTGGCCGCAGCAATCAGCGTGCCGCCCGTGGCGATCAGGTCATCGAACAGCACCACCGAATCCCCCTCGCACAGGCTGTCGGCATGGACTTCGAGGAAGGCTTCGCCGTACTCGGTCGCATAACCTTCGGCCAGCACATCGGCGGGCAATTTGCCCTGCTTGCGGAACAGCACCAATGGCTTGTTCAGCTGATACGCCAATATCGAACCGATCAGGAACCCGCGCGCGTCCATGGCGCCGATGTGGGTGAAGTCGGCCTCGACGTAACGATGGGCAAAGCTGTCCATCACCAGGCGCAGGGCCGTGGGCGACTGGAACAGCGGGGTGATGTCGCGAAAGATCACACCCGGCTTGGGAAAGTCGATCACGGGGCGGATCAGGGATTTGATGTCGAAGGAGTCGAAGACCATCGTCGAAGTGTCCTGGCGGGCTGCAAACGTCGCAGTATAACGGCGGCTGAACCGTTTCGCTCAGCCACCGTCAGCAGGATCAGCCGTCGATCGAGCCACCGGCCAGGGCGCAGAGCTGGATCGGGTCGAGGATGTGCACTTCCTTGCCCTCGGCGGCGATCAGTTCGTTTTGCTGGAAGCGGGTGAACACCCGGGACACGGTTTCCACCGCCAGGCCCAGGTAATTACCGATTTCGTTGCGCGACATGCTCAGCCGGAACTGGTTGGCCGAGAAGCCTCGGGCGCGGAAACGGGCCGACAGGTTGACCAGGAAGGTGGCGATGCGCTCGTCGGCGGTTTTCTTCGACAGCAGCAACATCATTTGCTGATCGTCACGAATCTCGCGGCTCATCACGCGCATCAACTGACGGCGCAGTTGTGGCAGTTGCAGGGCCAGTTCGTCGAGGCGCTCGAACGGGATCTCGCACACCGAAGTGGTTTCCAGGGCTTGCGCCGAGACCGGATGCTTTTCGGTGTCCATGCCCGACAGACCGACCAATTCACTCGGCAAATGGAAACCGGTGAGTTGCTCTTCGCCGCCATCGCTCAGGCTGAAAGTCTTCAGGGCGCCGGAGCGTACTGCATAAACGGAATCGAACGTGTCGCCCTGGCGAAACAGAAACTCGCCTTTTTTCAGCGGGCGACCACGTTTGACGATTTCGTCCAGCGCATCCATGTCTTCCAGATTCAGAGAAAGTGGCAGGCAGAGAGGGGCCAGGCTGCAATCCTTGCAATGGGCCTGGTTATGAGCGCGCAGCTTTACTGGCTCGGACATTTCTTTAATCCTTGTGGGAAAACACGCATAAGACGTAAGGGTACCCCACGGGAGGACATTCGGGCCAGCCTGCGACAATTTAACCTCATACTCTAAATTACGCGTGAGAAACGCTGGCGATTGCTGTGTTCCAGATAAGCATCGAACACCATGCACACCGAACGCACCAGCAGCCGGCCTGCGGGCAGCACGGTGATTCTTTCATTGTCCAACACGATCAGTCCGTCCTCGGCCATGTCCTGCAGTTGTGGCCAAAGCTCGCCGAAGTAACCACGAAAATCGATATTGAAGGCCTGCTCGATTTCCGCGAATTCCAGGTTGAAATGGCAAATCAGTTGCTGAATCACCGCCCTGCGCAAGCGATCGTCGGCATTGCACAGCAGGCCACGGGCGGTGGCCAGTTGCGCGGACGCCAAAGCGTTCTGGTACTGGGTCAGGTCGCTGCTGTTCTGGCAGTACAGGTCGCCGATCTGGCTGATGGCCGATACCCCCAGACCGATCAGATCGCAATGACCGTGGGTGGTGTAGCCCTGGAAGTTGCGTTGCAAGGTCGACTCTTCCTGGGCAATCGCCAGTTCATCATCGGGCAGGGCGAAGTGGTCCATGCCGATGTAGCGGTAACCGGCGGCCGTCAGTTGTTCGATGGTGCGCTGGAGCATTTCCAGCTTCTGCGCCGGTTCCGGTAGATCGTTGCTGTTGATCCGCCGTTGCGGCATGAAGCGCTCTGGCAGATGGGCGTAGTTGAACACCGAGAGCCGGTCCGGTTGCAGGTTGATGACTTCGTCGACGGTGCGGGCGAAGTTCTCGGGCGTCTGCTTGGGCAGGCCGTAGATCAGATCGATGTTGATCGAGCGATATTGCAGAGTCCGGGCGGCGTCGATCACCGCGCGGGTTTCTTCCAGGCTTTGCAGGCGATTGACCGCCCGCTGTACCGCCGGGTCAAGGTCTTGCAGGCCGATGCTGACTCGGTTGAAGCCCAGTTCCCGAAGCAGGCCCATGGTCGACCAGTCGGCCTCGCGCGGGTCGATCTCGATGCCGTAGTCGCCGGAATCGTCGTCCAGCAGATTGAAATGCTTGCGCAGCCGGGCCATCAGCTGGCGCAGTTCATCGTGGCTGAGAAAGGTCGGTGTGCCGCCGCCGAAATGCAGTTGCTCGACTTTTTGCATGGGGTCGAGGTGGCAGGCGATCAGCTGGATTTCCTGTTCCAGGCGCTGCAAATAGGGCAGGGCGCGGCCTCGGTCCTTGGTGATGACTTTGTTGCAGGCGCAGTAGTAGCAGATGTTCGCGCAGAACGGCACGTGCACATACAGGGATAACGGCCGCAGCGCCTTGCGGCTGTCGCGCAGGGCATGAAACAGGTCGAAGGTGCCGACCTGGCTGTCGAATTGCACGGCCGTCGGATACGAGGTGTAGCGCGGCCCCGCCAGGTCGTAACGGCGGATCAGATCTGTGTCCCAACGAATGGCGTCGAGCATGCGGGCATTCCCCCGGATAGGCTGGCAGTGTCGGCGAGTCTAGGGAGAAGTGCACAAAGACATCTTGATTTGCATCAAGGGTCGGGATTTGTGGTGTCAGTGAGTGCCTCTTCGCGGGCAAGCCTCGCTCCTACAAGGGATCGCGAAATTCTGTAGGAGCGAGGCTTGCCCGCGAAGGGCGCACCGCCGATCTAATGCCCCATGAGCCAATGCTGATGCGGCCCCGGCAAGGTCCAGATGCCGAACACCATCACCAACAAGCCGCCGGTCATGCGCACGCTGCGTTTACGCAATAACGCCGTGACCCGCTCGGCCGCCAGGCCTGTGGCGAGCAGCACCGGCCAGGTGCCCAACCCAAACGCCAGCATCAGCAACGCACTGTCCAGCGCATTACCCTGACTCGCCGACCACAGCAATGTGCTGTAAACCAGCCCGCACGGCAGCCAGCCCCACAGCGCGCCGAGCAGCAAGGCGCGGGGCAGGTTCGACACTGGCAACAGTGTGTTGGCCACCGGCTGGATATGCCGCCACAAGCCGCGACCGAGGCTTTCGATACGGGTCAGACCGCTCCACCAGCCGGCCAGGTACAAGCCCATGGCGATCAGTAGCAATCCGGCGAGGACGCGCATGAACATCGCCGCCGGGCTATTGGCCACGGCCCATCCAGCCAGGCCGATCAGCAGGCCGGCCGCGGCGTAGCTGAGAATCCGCCCCAGGTTGTAGGCCAGCAACAAGCGCAAGCGTCGGCTGCGCTGTTCCTTGGGGATCGCCAGGGTCAACGCGCCCATCAAACCGCCGCACATGCCCAGGCAATGGCCGCCACCGAGCAGGCCGAGGATCAGCGCAGAGACCAGCAGTGGCGCCAACTCAAGCATGGGGTGGCGCCTTGTCGTCCGGTTTGGCCGGATGGCCGCTGGCTTCGTCGACCGCTGCCGTGTGCTTCGGGTCCTGGTCATCGAACAGGATGCTGTGGGCCGGGCCGTCGAGGTCGTCGTACTGACCGCTGTCGACCGCCCAGAAGAAGATGTAGATAGCGATGGCCACGATCAGCAGCGCGGCCGGGATCATCACGTAGAGAGCTGGCATCTGGACTCCATGCCCGCGCGGCTCAGGCCGGCAGCGGGCGGGTTTCTGGCGTGGCGCTGGCGGCAGGCGCGCTCGGCAGGCGAGTCAGGCGCAAAGCATTCAACACCACGGTCAACGAACTGATGGACATGCCGACCGCGGCCCACACTGGAGTGATCCAGCCGAGGGCGGCGAATGGCAACATGAGGCCATTGTACAGCGCTGCCCACAACAAGTTCTCGATGATGACCCGGCGGGTGCGACGAGCCAGGCTGAAGGCTTGCACCAGCGCGTCGAGGCGGTTCGACAGCAATACCGCATCGGCACTGGTTTTCGCCAGATCGGTGGCCGAGCCCATCGCCACGCTGATGTCTGCGGCGGCCAGCACCGGCACGTCGTTGACCCCGTCACCGAGCATCAACACCTTGCGACCTTGCAGATGCAGCTGTTGCAGCACCTGCAATTTATCGTCCGGACGCAAACCGCCACGGGCCTCGTCGATGCGCAGTTCGGCGGCGACACTGGCAACCATCGGCGAGCTGTCACCGGACAGCAGCAAGGTGCGCCAGCCGCGAGCCTTGCATGCCGCCAGCAGGGCGGGGGCGTCGGCGCGCAAACGGTCGTCGAGGACGAACCACGCCAGTGGTCCCTGGCTGTCGCCGAGCAGCAGCCATTGGCCGGGTTCATCGGGCATCATCGGCACTTGAGCACCGCTGAGCTCGCAGACAAAACCCGGTTGGCCAATGCGCAGGCGTTGCGCGCCGACCAAGCCTTCAAGGCCCAGACCCGGCGTGCTGTGGACTTCTTCGGCAGCCAGCGGCGCGCGGCCAAAAGCCCGGGCGATCGGGTGTTCGGAACGGTTTTCCAGGGCGGCGGCGAGGCTCAGGCATTGATCGCTGGCCAGTGCCCCAAGCGGCCGGATCGAACGCAAGGCCAGCCGACCTTCGGTGAGGGTGCCGGTCTTGTCGAAAATCACCGTGTCGATCTGGTTCAGGCCTTCCAGTACATGGCCGCGCGTCAGTAGCAAACCGAGTTTGTGCAGTGTGCCGGTGGCGGCGGTGAGGGCGGTCGGCGTGGCCAGGGACAAGGCGCACGGGCAGGTGGCAACCAGCATCGCCAGGACAATCCAGAACGCTCGCGATGAATCCAGCTCCCACCAGAGCAGGCCGATGGCGGCCACTGCGATAAGCGTCAGCAGCAAGAACCATTGCGCGGCGCGGTCGGCGATTTCCGCCAGCCGCGGCTTTTCGGCCTGGGCGCGATCCAGCAGGCGGACGATGGCCGACAGACGCGTGTCCTGACCTAGCGCCAGGACCTCCACGGTCAACGCACCCTCGACGTTCAAGGTGCCGGCGGTGACTGCGTCACCCAGGGTTCGTGGTTGCGGCAGGTATTCGCCGGTGAGCAGGGATTCGTCAATGCTCGACTGACCGTCAAGGATCTTGCCGTCGGCCGGAAGAATCGCACCGGGGTGCACCAACACCTGATCGCCCACGCGTAACTCGCTGAGCAGAATCCGCTCGCTCTGGCCGTCCGCACTCAGCCGCAGGCAGGAGGCGGGCAACAGATTGACCAGTTGTGCGGTCGCGGCGGCGGTTCGCTCCCGGGCACGGCGTTCCAGGTAGCGCCCAGCCAGCAGGAACAGCGCAAACATTCCCACCGCATCGAAATACAACTCGCCGACCCCGGTGATCGAGGTCCAGATCCCGGCGATATAGGCACTGCCAATTGCCAGTGACACCGAGACGTCCATCGTCAGGTGCCGGGTGCGCAGATCGCGCATCGCCCCTTTGAAGAACGGCGCACAGCTGTAGAACACGATCGGCGTGGTGAGAAATAACGCGACCCAACGCAGGATGGTGTGCAGTTCGGGGCTGAGGTCAATGTTGAATTCCGGCCAGGTGGCCATGGTCGCCATCATCGCCTGGAACCACAGCAACCCGGCGACCCCGAGTTGGCGCAGGGCCAGACGGTTTTCGCTGGCCAGTTGTTCGCTGGCACGGTCGGCCTGATAAGGGTGAGCGGCGTAACCGATGTGGCGCAATTCGCTGAGCAACTGGCTTAACGGCAATTGCGCGTCGGCCCAGCGCACGTGCAGGCGATGGTTGGACAGGTTCAGACGTGCTTCAGCCACCGCCGGCAGGCTGCGAAGATGCTTTTCGATCAGCCAGCCGCAGGCGGCGCAGCTGATGCCTTCCATCAACAGAGTGGTTTCGGCGAGTTCGCCTTCGTGGCGGACAAAGGGTTGCTGCACGTCGGCGCGATCATACAGCGCCAACTCGTCCACCAGTTGCACCGGCAAGGCTTCGGGGTTGGCCGAGGCTTCGCTGCGATGCTGGTAATAACTTTCCAGCCCACCGGCCACGATGGCTTCGGCCACCGCCTGGCAACCCGGGCAGCAGAACTCGCGGGTATCCCCGAGGACAGCAGCGGTGAAACGGCTACCGGCCGGGACGGGCAGGGCGCAGTGGTAGCAGGGGGTTGGGGTGGTCATGAGGTTTTCACTAGTGCCGATGAATCTCTGTCGTCAGGTAGGGCCTCTTCGCGAGCAAGCCCGCTCCCACACTGGATCTGCGTCGTACACGAAGTGTGGGAATCCAATGTGGGAGCGGGCTTGCTCGCGAATGCGCGAAGCGCAGCTTTTTATTTCTTCAGGTCTTCGGCACCTTGCAACGGCTCATCACCGAGCAACAGATCCTTGGCATGGCTGACCTGTTCTTCCTCGAACATGCGCCAGGTCTTGTCATCCTGCACACCCAGCAATTCAACGAACCGGCGGCCTTCGACCTTGTCGCTCAACTGGCCAATGTAACGGCCCTGTTCGGTTTCGCTGCGGGCCAGGGTGATCTTGCGATCCTTCTCCGGCTGGGTCGGCGAAATCAGGTTCAGCTCAAGGGTTTTCGGTTGGCTGTTGCCGCTCAGGCGCAGGTCGACTTCGCCGGTCAGCTCATCCAGGTGCACGCTGGCACGCAGTTGCAGGGTCTGGGCCAGCAGTTCACGGTCCAGGGAGCGGTTGATGCCTTTGCCGGCCTCGTAATAGTTGTCGTTGACCAGGTTATCCGGGTTGTTCACCGCGATGGTCACCATCGACAGGGTCAAGGTCACCGAGCAAGCCAGGATGGCGATGATGATCCACGGCCAAAGGTGCTTGTACCAGGGACTTGCGGCAGTTGCTGCGGGCATGATCACTTCTCTCAACGAATTTGTGGGCCGATGAATCGGCTCTTGGCTTCAACGTGGACGCTGGCGTCATCGGCATCCTTGAGGATGAATTTCACCTCGTTGGTGCTCGACGGCAGTTGCTCCGGCGAGCTGGACAACTCGACCGGCTGGCTGAAAATCTCCCCGGCCGCGACTTTGATCTCGCGCTTGCCTTGCAGCTTGAGGTCCGGCAGGCCGGTGGCTTCCAGCACATAGGTGTGGTCGCGCTGGTCCTTGTTCATGATCTTCAGGCTGTAGACGTTTTCGATCCGGCCTTCGGCGTTCTCGCGGTACAGCACGCGGTCTTTGCTGACATCGAAACCGACCAGCGAGCGCATGAAGAACGCGGTCACCAGCAACGCGATCATGGTCAGCAACACCAGGGCGTAGCCGATCAGGCGTGGGCGCAGTTTATGGGTTTTTTGCCCCGACAAGTTGTGCTCGGTGGTGTAGCTGATCAGGCCGCGCGGGTAATCCATCTTGTCCATGATGTTGTCGCAGGCGTCGATGCAGGCCGCGCAGCCGATGCATTCGATTTGCAGGCCGTCTCGGATATCGATGCCGGTGGGGCAGACCTGGACGCACATGGTGCAGTCGATGCAATCGCCCAGGCCCTGAGCCTTGTAGTCGATGCCTTTCTTGCGCGGGCCACGGCCTTCGCCACGGCGCGGATCGTAGGAGACGATCAGCGTGTCCTTGTCGAACATCACGCTCTGGAAACGGGCGTACGGGCACATGTAAATGCACACCTGTTCGCGTAACCAGCCGGCGTTGCCGTAGGTGGCGAGGGTGAAGAAACCGACCCAGAAATACGACCAGCCATCGGCTTCACCGGTGAAGAAGTCGATCACCAGTTCACGAATCGGCGAGAAGTAGCCGACGAAGGTCATACCGGTCACGAAACCGATCAGCAGCCACATCGTGTGCTTGCTGAATTTGCGCAAGAATTTGTTGGCGCTCATCGGCGCCTTGTCGAGCTTGATACGCTGGTTGCGGTCGCCTTCGGTGACCTTTTCGCACCACATGAAGATCCAGGTCCAGACGCTTTGCGGGCAGGTATAGCCGCACCAGACCCGACCGGCATACACGGTAATGAAGAACAGGCCAAAGGCACTGATGATCAGAATGCCCGAGAGCAGGATGAAATCCTGAGGCCAGAAGGTCGCGCCAAAAATGAAGAACTTACGCTCCGGCAGGTTCCACCAGACGGCCTGATGACCGCCCCAGTTCAGCCACACCGTGCCGAAATACAGCAAAAACAGCGCGGCACCGCCCGCCATCCGCAGATTGCGGAACAGACCAGTGAAGGCTCGGGTGTAGATCTTTTCTCGAGAGGCGTAGAGGTCGACGCTGTTGTTCGCATTCTTGGCAGGCGGAGTAACGTCGTGTACCGGAATCTGATTGCTCATCATTGCATCCCACGGCAGTGGAAAAATGCCCCGGTCAGTACGTGCCGACCGTGGTCAAAAAGAGGTGTAGCAGTGGCGCAATGATACGCCTGTAGCTCTGGCTCAAGGGTGCGACCTTTGGTCACGTTGGTGGAAATCATCTGACAGTGTAATGACTTGAATCAATTGACTTGTGAATTATGGACGGTATTGCAGAGGGTGCAGGTCAATCGGCCCCCAGGTTGATCAATCGCATACCAGGCAATGGGTGTCGCCTCTCAGTCAGGCCTTGGTCCGGGGAAGGGTGCTACTGGACAGTGCGTGCGCGGGGTGATTTTTAATCCAGCCACGCAGCAGGTTTCCAATGCTCGTTCCCGGCAGTGGGAATGTATTTGCAGTTGATGTAAGTGATGTTGGGAAACATGAGTTGTTAATTAGTCTGGTGTCAGTGTTTGTGTTGGTTTTCCACTTGGCATAGGTTATTGGTGTGGGTGAATAAGTCCCGCACTGTCTAATAACTTAATGGAAATGGAATTCTATGTTTTTAACCAAAATCATCAAGTCGATGTGTGGCTTGGTATTGTGTGTCACTTCGTTTGCTGCTCAGGCAGCTGAAACCGATTATTCGCCCGGTCACTTGATTTTTACTTCGGACCCACAGTTTCCCTGGACTGAAAGTTCCGATAACGGCTGGGAGGAGTCCAGTTCGGATCGAGACAGGCGCTCGCGCTGGTTGATTGAGACACAGTATTCGGATGTTGCCAGTTTCAGAAGGAACTTCAATCAGGACCCAACCCGTATTCCGGTCATGATCAACGGTGATATGACGGCTTTCGGTCACGGTGGCGAGCGTTCTACTGTCAAATCGATTCTGGATAAACAGCTTGGCGGCGCCTATGACTATGGTTTGGGTAATCACGACTATGAAAACAATGTCGATGATTGTTTTCTGAATAATTGTGCGGCGGGAAGTATCGTTGATTTCAAGGAGCGATATTGGGGGAAGTTGGAGACTCTGGATCTGACGGTGTTAGAAAGTGGCACGATCAAGAAAGGTCTTTACGGAAGCCTGGCCTATTCCAAGGTGTTTGGGGATGTGCAAGTTATTCAATTGCATAACGAGCCCACTTACACAACTAATTTCACAGCCTACGACTGGGGCGTGCCGACGGGTTATTATATTTCTGACTCCCTGGATTGGCTGGAGCAAAATTTAAAGATGGCGCGAGCGGGCGGCAAGATCATTGTGCTCAATATGCACAAGCCTGATCGCTGGAAGGGAAGTTCGGAGCAGATTGGCCGGTTCAAGGCGATGATCGAGCGCTATGGGGTGACGGCGGTATTCGCCGGCCATTTACATAACAGCCCAGGATCATATTTCGGATGGAACAAGCACGACTATTTTGGTGATGTACCGGTTTTTCTCAGTGGTGGAGCATCCAATCAAACCTACCTGATCGCCAGTTTTGCGCAGGACCGCAAGACGTTGACGGTGCATCAGGTTAACGACAATAACTGGCCAAGCCGCAAGGCAATCGAAACGATCGAGGTCCGTTAACCGGAACCGTGCAGGCTTAAACGAAAACGGCCCCGTCATCTGACGGGGCCGTTTTTTTACATCAAGCGTTTGCCTTACTGGGCGTCTGCCACTGGTGCCTTCTCGCCGTGAGACAGGCTATAGACATAAGCAGCCAGCAGGTGAACCTTGTCGTTGCCTTGCAGCTGTTCTTGCGCAGGCATCTGGCCCTGACGGCCGTAACGGATGGTCTGCTGCAGTTGGGCGAAGCTCGAGCCGTAGATGAACGCTGCCGGATGAGTCAGGTTAGGGGCGCCCATGGCCGGGGTGCCTTTGCCTTCCGGACCGTGGCAAGCCACGCAGTTGGCAGCGAACAGCTTCTGACCGGCAACCGGGTCAGCCTTGGCGCCTTCCGGCAGTTTGCGGCCATCGAGGTTGGTCAGCACGTAAGCAGCAACGTCGCTGACGCCTTGTTCGCCGATCACTTCAGCCCAGGCTGGCATCACGGCGTGACGGCCGCCCATGATGGTGGTCTTGATGGTTGCCGCTTCACCGCCCCAGCGCCAGTCGGCGTCGGTCAGGTTAGGGAAACCATAAGCGCCCTTGGCGTCAGAACCGTGGCAGACCGAGCAGTTGGAGGCGAACAGGCGGCCACCCATCTTCAGGGCTTGCGGATCCTTGGCGACTTCTTCGATCGGCATGGAAGCGAACTTGGCGAAGATCGGGCCGAACTTGGCGTCCGACCTGGCCATTTCCTTTTCCCACTCGTGAACGCCGGTCCAGCCGGTCTGGCCGTTGGCGAACGCGGTCTGCTTCTCGTTATCGAGGTAGCTGTAACCCGGCAGCAGGCCTTTCCAGTTACCCAGACCCGGGTACAGGACCAGATAGCCAAGGGCGAAGATGATGGTGCCCACGAACAGCATGAACCACCATTTCGGCAGTGGGTTGTCGTACTCCTCGATCCCGTCGAAGGAGTGGCCGACCGTCTCGTCGGTCTGCTCGGCGCGCTGGCCCTTGCGGGTGGACAGCAGCAGCCAGGTCAGGGCGAAGATGGTGCCGAGACTGAGGACTGTGACGTACAGACTCCAGAACGTAGTCATTCTTTGTTACTCCTAGAAGCTTGCTCGACGTGCTTGATGGCTTCGGGATCATCCGCGAAAGGCAGCAAGGTCGCGTCTTCAAACTCCGACTTGCGCTTGGGACTGAATACCCACAACGCCAGACCGATGAAGGCCACCATCACAACAACGGTGCCCAGGCCACGAATCATCCCGATATCCATCTAAATCACCGTTTGCTTTTGATGATGGTGCCCAGGCCTTGCAGATAGGCCACCAGCGCGTCCATTTCGGTTTTGCCCTTCACAGCATCCTTGGCGCCGGCGATGTCTTCGTCGGTGTAAGGGACGCCGAGCGTGCGCAAGACTTCCATTTTCTTGGCGGTGTCTTTGCCGTCGAGCTTGTTTTCCACGAGGAACGGGTAAGCCGGCATTTTCGACTCTGGCACCACGTTGCGCGGGTTGTACAAGTGCGCACGCTGCCAGTCATCGGAGTAACGACCGCCGACACGGGCCAGGTCCGGACCGGTACGCTTGGAGCCCCACAGGAACGGGTGGTCCCAGACGCTTTCCCCGGCGACCGAGTAGTGGCCGTAGCGTTCGGTTTCAGCACGGAACGGGCGGATCATCTGCGAGTGGCAGCCGACACAACCGTTGGCGATGTATACGTCGCGGCCTTCCAGTTCAAGGGCGGTACGAGGCTTCATGCCCTCGACCGGCTTGTTGGTGACGTCCTGGAAAAACAGCGGAACGATCTGGGTCAGGCCGCCGATGCTGACGGCGATAACCATGAAGAAGGCCAGCAGGCCAATATTCTTCTCGACTGCTTCATGCTTCATCAGTGAGCTCCAACTACAGCAATCTTGGTAGCGGCTTCGGCTTCAACCGGGTCCGAGGCGCGAACGGTACGGAACACGTTGTAGGCCATCAACAGCATGCCGCTGGCAAAGAACGCGCCGCCCAGGGCACGAACGATGAAACCAGGGTGGCTGGCTTGCAGCGCTTCCACGAACGAGTAGGTGAGGGTGCCGTCATCGTTGATTGCACGCCACATCAGGCCCTGGGTGATGCCGTTGACCCACATCGAAGCGATGTACAGCACGGTGCCGATGGTCGCGAGCCAGAAGTGTGCGTTGATCAGGCCGGTGCTGTGCATCTGTGCACGGCCGAACAGTTTCGGGATCATGTGGTAGATGGCGCCGATCGAGATCATCGCTACCCAGCCCAAGGCGCCGGCGTGTACGTGGCCGATGGTCCAGTCGGTGTAGTGCGAGAGCGAGTTGACGGTCTTGATGGCCATCATCGGGCCTTCGAAGGTCGACATGCCGTAGAACGCCAGCGATACCACGAGGAAGCGCAGGATCGGGTCGGTGCGCAGCTTATGCCAGGCGCCCGACAGGGTCATCATGCCGTTGATCATGCCGCCCCAGCTTGGAGCCAGCAGGATGATCGACATCGCCATGCCCAGGGATTGAGCCCAATCCGGCAGTGCGGTGTAGTGCAGGTGGTGCGGACCGGCCCAGATGTACAGGGTGATCAGCGCCCAGAAGTGCACGATCGACAGGCGATAGGAATAGATCGGACGCTCGGCCTGTTTCGGCACGAAGTAGTACATCATCCCCAGGAAGCCGGTGGTCAGGAAGAAGCCCACGGCGTTGTGGCCGTACCACCACTGAATCATCGCGTCGGTCGCACCCGAGTAGGCCGAGTAGGACTTGAACAGGCTGACCGGCAGCGACATGTGGTTGACGATGTGGAGCATCGCGGTCACGACGATGAAGGCACCGTAGAACCAGTTACCGACATAGATGTGCTTGGTCTTGCGCTTGACGATGGTGCCGAAGAACACCAGACCGTAGGTGACCCAGACGATGGCCAGCAGAATAGCCAGGGGCCATTCCAGTTCCGCGTATTCCTTGGTGGTGGTGAAACCCATCGGCAAGGTCACGATCGCGCCGACGATCACCGCTTGCCAACCCCAGAAGGTGAAGGCCGCGAGGCTGTCGGAAATCAGTCGCGTTTGGCAGGTTCGCTGCACGACGTAATAGGAAGTGGCAAACAGAGCACAACCACCGAAGGCGAAAATCACCAGGTTGGTGTGCAACGGGCGTAAGCGTCCAAAAGTCGTCCACGGCAGACCGAAATTCAATTCCGGCCATACGAGCTGTGAGGCGATGAAGACACCAAGCCCCATGCCAAGGATCCCCCAGACCACCGTCATGATGGCGAACTGGCGGACTACCTTATAGTTATAAGCAGTCGGACTGATTGCTGTGCTCATTCTAAGGTTCCACGGTTTGGGTGTTTTATTAGGAGTAAAAATCGGCCGCAAGTATGGAGAAAGCGGGGGGTCATTGCAACGCGCCATGACCTGGGTCAATGCTTTCAAAACCTGATTCTGCGGCCTTTCCATGCGCCGCGTAAGGACAAAATTGCCCTCTGACAAAATGTCGCAGCGGATGAAAAAGGCGAGGGGTTCAAGTCAGATGTAACGGGGTGTGTTCAAACGTAACGATCGAGGGACAGACGGCAATTTGCGCGACAGCCGGTATCTACCAGCCTTTGCGGCCTGTCATCGAACAGAATCGTCGAACACATCGGGTAAAATCGACCTGGAACCGACTCATGCCAGTCCGCACCGAGGAAGCTTAGACCCGAATCTGGTGAACCGAAAGGAAGGGGAACGGGAGGGTGCGACAATGGGTCGCAAAGAGGCAGGGAACTGCCGCATTCCGCAGAATGCGGCAGCAGAGCGGTCAAAAATTATTCGCTTTTGCCTTGTGCCTGCAAACGCTCGGTGCCGACTCCGTGGGACAAGCTGTACACATAAGCGGCCAGCAATTGCACCTTGTCGTTGCCCAGCAGTTCGTTTTGCGCTGGCATATGGCCCTGGCGACCATGGCGAATAGTCTGTTGCAGTTGCGCCAGGCTGGTGCCGTAGATAAAACCGGCCGGGTGCGTCAGATTCGGCGCGCCCATGGCTTCAGTGCCCTGGCCGTTTGCCCCATGACAGGCTACGCAGGTGGTGCTGAACAGTTGCTGTCCGGCTTGCACGTCGGCACCACTGTCGGCCGGCAGCGGTAGGCCGGCCAATTCGTGACGCACGTACGCGGCGACGTTCTTCACCCCGGTCTCACCCAACACTTCACCCCAGGCCGGCATGGCCGCCATCCGGCCACCCATGATGGTGGTCTTGATGGTCTCGGCACTGCCGCCCCAGCGCCAATCGCTGTCGGCCAGGTTGGGGAAGCCGAATGCGCCCTTGGCGTCCGAGCCGTGACACACCGAGCAGTTGGAGGCGAACAGGCGGCCGCCCATTTTCAGCGCTTGCGGGTCTTTCGCTACTTCTTCGACCGGCATGGCGGCGAATTTGGCGAAGATCGGTCCGAACTTCGCGTCTGCCTTGCTCATCTCCTTTTCCCATTCATGGACACCAGTCCAGCCGTTTTCATAACCGGGCAGGATGCCTTTCCAGTTGCCCAGGCCCGGATAAAGAATCAGGTAGCCAACGGAAAACACCAGGGTGCCGGCAAACAGCATGAACCACCACTGCGGCAGCGGGTTGTCGTACTCCTCGATGCCGTCGAAGCTGTGGCCCATGGTCTGGTCGACGCTGCCCTTGGTTTCGCCCCGGCGGGTGCCGATCAGCAGCCAGGTCAGGCCGATCAGGCTGCCGATGGTCAGTACGCAGATCCACGCACTCCAGAAGGTGGTCATGGCCGGGGACTCCTTGTTGTTGCAGATTCTTGGGTGGTTTCGGGTTGCGGCTCATCAGCGAACGGCAGCAGGCGCGCTTCGGCGAATTGCGGAGTGCGCTTGCTGTTGAACACCCACAGCGTCAGGCCGACGAAGGCCACGAACACCACGACTGTGCCGAGGCCGCGGATCAGGCCTGTGCTCATATCAATGACCATGACTCACCTCTTGCTCTTGATGGCAGTGCCGAGCACTTGCAGGTAGGCGACCAGCGCGTCCATCTCGGTCTTGCCCTTGAGTGACGCGACTGAGCCGGCGATGTCGTCATCGGTGTATGGCACGCCGAGGGTGCGCATGGCGCGGAGCTTGGTTTCGGTGTGGCTGCTGTCGACCGCATTGGCCACCAGCCACGGGTAGGCCGGCATCTTCGATTCCGGCACCACGTTGCGCGGGTTGTACAAGTGCGCGCGGTGCCAATCTTCGGAGTAGCGCCCGCCAACTCGCGCCAGGTCAGGTCCCGTCCGTTTCGAACCCCAGAGGAACGGGTGATCCCACACGCTTTCCCCGGCCACCGAGTAATGGCCATAGCGCTCGGTTTCGGCGCGGAACGGGCGGATCATCTGCGAGTGGCAACCGACGCAGCCTTCGCGGATGTAAATATCGCGACCTTCCAGTTGCAGCGCGGTGTAGGGCTTCATGCCTTCCACCGGTTTATTGGTTACGTCCTGGAAGAACAGCGGGACGATCTGGGTCAGGCCGCCGATGCTCACGGCGAACACCATCAGCAACATCAGCAGGCCGACGTTTTTCTCGATTGTTTCGTGTTTCATGGCGGACTCCTCAGGCGATCTGCGCGGCGGCGACGGCTTCGGCAGGCTGCGAGGCCCGCACTGTGCGCCAGGTGTTGTATGCCATCAGCAACATGCCGCTGAGGAAGATCGCGCCGCCCACCAGTCGCACGATGAAGCCAGGATGGCTGGCCACCAGGGTTTCGACGAAGGAGTAGGTCAGCGTGCCGTCCTCGTTCACTGCGCGCCACATCAGGCCCTGGGCAATGCCGTTGACCCACATGGACGCGATGTACAGCACGGTGCCGATGGTCGCGAGCCAGAAGTGCGCGTTGATCAGGCCGATGCTGTGCATCTGCTCGCGGCCGAAGACTTTCGGGATCATGTGGTACAGCGCACCAATGGAAATCATCGCCACCCAGCCGAGCGCGCCGGCATGAACGTGGCCGATGGTCCAGTCGGTGTAGTGGGAGAGGGCGTTGACCGTCTTGATCGCCATCATCGGCCCTTCGAAGGTCGACATGCCGTAGAACGCCAGGGACACCACGAGGAAACGCAGGATCGGGTCGCTGCGCAACTTATGCCAGGCGCCCGACAAGGTCATCATGCCGTTGATCATCCCACCCCAGCTGGGCGCCAGCAGGATCAGCGACATCACCATGCCCAGCGACTGCGCCCAGTCCGGCAACGCGGTGTAGTGCAAGTGGTGGGGACCGGCCCAGATGTACAGGGTGATCAGCGCCCAGAAGTGCACGATCGACAGGCGATAGGAATACACCGGACGCTCGGCCTGCTTCGGCACGAAGTAGTACATCATCCCGAGAAAACCGGCGGTAAGGAAAAAGCCTACGGCGTTGTGGCCGTACCACCACTGCACCATGGCATCGGTCGCACCGGAGTACAGCGAGTAGGACTTGGTCAGACTCACCGGCAATTCCAGGTTGTTGACGATGTGCAGGATTGCCACGGTGATGATGAATCCACCGAAGAACCAGTTACCGACATAGATGTGCTTGGTCTTGCGCTGCATGATCGTGCCGAAGAACACGATGGCGTAGGCCACCCAGACGATGGTGATCAGGATGTCGATCGGCCATTCCAGTTCGGCGTATTCCTTGGAGCTGGTGTAACCCAGCGGCAGGCTGATCGCCGCCAGCAGGATCACCAGTTGCCAGCCCCAGAAGCAGAACGCGGCGATTTTCGGCGCAAACAATCGAGTCTGGCAGGTACGCTGTACCGAGTAGAACGAACTGGCGAACAACGCGCAGCCGCCAAAGGCGAAGATCACCGCGTTGGTGTGCAGCGGGCGCAATCGGCCGAAACTGGTCCATGGCAGATTGAAGTTGAGTTCGGGCCAGACCAACTGGGCGGCGAGAAAAACCCCGAGCCCCATGCCGACGATGCCCCACACCACCGTCATAATGGCGAATTGGCGGACCACCTTGTAGTTGTAGGCGGTACTGATAGAAGTGTTCATGGTTCCCCATCCACGGTTCAGCCGAAGGAGAACGCGTGCGCAAGGCAACGCTCCCTTCGCCTGGAGTTATAGGCAGACTAAAAGCGAGGCAAGCATGGACAAACAGCACAAGGCCAGTATTGACGGGGATCAATGGGCGCAGTGCGTGCGGGATCACGGATGGCTGTGGAATGCCGCCTCGGTGCCGGCCTCGGCGACACTGATTCTCGCCCATGGCGCCGGTGCGCCGATGGACAGCGGCTGGATGAGCGACATGGCTGCGCGCCTTGCCGCGCAAGGCGTCAACGTGCTGCGCTTCGAGTTTCCGTACATGGCCCAGCGGCGAGTGGACGGGGGCAAGCGCCCACCGAACCCGGCGCCGAAACTGCTGGAATGCTGGCGCGAGGTGTACGCCGTGGTGCGACGCCATGTCACTGGGCGTCTGGCCATTGGTGGCAAGTCCATGGGCGGGCGGATGGCCAGTCTTTTGGCTGATGAACTGGGTGCGGATGCCTTGGTGTGCCTCGGTTATCCGTTTTATGCCGTCGGCAAACCGGAGAAACCTCGGGTTGAGCATTTGGCTGCGCTAAAGACACGGACGTTGATTGTGCAGGGCGAGCGCGATGCGCTGGGGAATCGTGAAGCCGTTGAGGCTTACACGTTGGCATCAGGTATCGAAGTGTTCTGGCTGGGGGCGGCGGACCATGATTTGAAACCGTTGAAGGCTTCGGGGTTTACGCATGAGCAGCATTTGGACGCGACAGCGAAGAAGGTCGCCGGGTTTCTGTGAGAAGCAAGATCAAAAGATCGCAGCCTTTGACTTTGTTGTCAGCGGTTAAACCGCACCACCAACGAATACTGGGTATTCGCGGTCTTGGTCAGTTCCTCACTCTGCAGCGCCGAGTTTTGTGCCTGTTCCGAGGTCTGGTCCGTCATTTGAATCAACAGTCGTCCAGGTCGGGAAAGATGACTTTACCCACTACCCAAGGCCCAACGATTTCACAATGCACAGTGCGCAGGAATGAACCCCACTCACTTCGGTTATGGGCATCAGGGCCGCTGACAGTCAGCAAAAGGTATTCATCCCGAAAGGCGTCAAAGGCATAGATCAGCCAGAAGTCATTGTCAGGATCTTCAACCAGAGCGGTTCGGTAATACTGGCGGTCGATTTTTGCCCATTGGGCTTGAATCGCTTGAGTGCTTGCCAGGTGGATGTGGTGCATATCGCTGAGGTCGAGCCGTTCGTCTCGCCCGAAAATAGTCGGCAGTTCGCCGCACAACTTTGTAGTTGTAAAAGTGTGCGGCGAAGTTTTGCCAGTTGTTTATTTGTTCAAAAAGTGCAGAGATTTTGGCAGCTGGCATCCATGGCCATGCAGGTGGAAACTGTGTTTGCCAATGTCGATACCGAGAAGCGTCATCGTGTTCATGAGAGATCCTCCGCCGAAAACGAGAAAAGCCCTGCAAGCGTAAACCTGCAGGGCTTCTCGGTCAGGCTGACCATCTCATTAAACCCGGAAGCTTTCGCTGTCCGGGGTTTTTGTTTTTCGACCACGATCAGCGGTTAAACCGCTCCACCAACGAATACTGGGTATTCGCGGTCTTGGTCAGTTCTTCACTCAGCAGCGCCGAGTTTTGTGCCTGTTCCGAGGTCTGGTCAGCCAGCTGCGAGATGTTGCTGATGTTGCGGCTGATTTCTTCGGCTACCGAACTTTGCTCTTCGGTCGCGGCAGCGATTTGGGTGGTCATGTCAGTGATGTGGGCCACCGCTTCGCTGATGCCCACCAGTGCCTGATCCGCTTCCAATACCCGCGCTACACCTTCTTCAGCCTGGCGATGACCGGCCTCCATGGTTTGTACCGCCGTGCTGGCGGTTTGTTGCAGCTTGGCGATCAGGGTGTGGATCTGTCCGGTGGATTCACTGGTGCGCTGCGCCAATTGGCGCACTTCGTCGGCCACCACCGCAAAACCACGGCCCATCTCACCGGCACGCGCGGCTTCAATCGCGGCGTTCAAGGCGAGCAGGTTGGTCTGGTCGGCAATACCTTTGATCACATCGACCACGCCACCGATTTCGTCGCTGTCCTTGGCCAGTTGCGTAACGGTCAGGCCGGTTTCACCGACCACCACCGACAGGCGCTGAATCGCTTCGCGGGTTTCGCCTGCGATGTCGCGACCGCGACCGGTCAGGCGATTGGCTTCCTGAGTAGCGTCGGCTGTGCGCTGCACATGGCTGGCGACTTCCTGAGTGGTGGCGGCCATCTGATTGACGGCGGTCGCCACTTGTTCGGTTTCGACGCGCTGGCGTTCCAGGCCGGTGGAGCTGTTGTGGGCCAGGGCGTCGGACTGTTTCGCTTGTTCGGTCAGGTGCTCGGCGGTGTCCTGCAGACGGGTCAGGCAGGTTTTCAGGCGTGCTTCCTGGCTGAGGATCGACATCTCCAGACGCGCTTGGGCACCACGGCTGTCGGTGTACATCTGCGCGATCAGCGGGTCGGATGTGGTCTGTTCGGCCAGGCGCAGCAGGCGCTTGATACCGCGCTGTTGCCAGCCCAAGCCCATCAAGCCCAGCGGCACCGAAAGACCGGCGGCGAGGGCAAAGCCCCATTGCGACGTCAGGGTGGCGCCGATCATGAAACTCAGTTGGCTGACCAGAATGAACGGCAGCCAGTCCTGAAGTACCGGCAACCACTTATCTCTTTGAGGAACGGCGGACTTGCCCTGGTTGATGCGTTGGTAGAGCGCTTCGGCACGGCGGATCTGCTCGGCGGTGGGCTTGACCCGCACCGACTCGTAACCGACCACTTGATTGCCGTCGAACACCGGTGTGACATAGGCGTTAACCCAATAGTGGTCACCGGTCTTGCAGCGATTCTTGACAATGCCCATCCATGGCAAGCCTTGTTTCAGTGTGCCCCACATGTGCGCGAACACCGCAGCCGGGACATCGGGGTGACGAACCAGGTTATGCGGCGCACGAATCAGTTCCTCACGAGAAAACCCGCTGATTTCGACGAATGCTTCGTTGCAGTAGGTGATCAAGCCCTTGGCATCGGTGGTGGAGATCAGCCGTTGCTGAGCCGGGAAGGTCCGTTCGCGTTGTGTAATGGGTTGGTTGTTACGCATGGCTTTTTCAATCCGCAAGGCTTTGAAGGGGTATCGGCATCGTCAGGCATTTATTGAAGTTTTTTTTCAATAATCAGTGGTGCGTCGCAAAACGACCGCTGCGTCATCCCGCGAGCATCGGATACGTGAACAAGCCGAAATGCAGCAGATTCAAACCAAAATGGGTGGCGATGGCCGCCCCCAATCCGCCGAAACGGTAGGCCAGGCCATAACCGATACCCGCCAGGCTCGCCAGCAGCACCCATTGCCAGCCAGCGCCCAGATGAACGAGGCCGAACAGCATCGATGCGAGCACCAGTGCGAGGCTTTCGCCATAAGGCAGGTGTTTGAACTGCCGGCTCAGACCGCCCTGGATATAGCCGCGAAACAGCGCTTCTTCCACCAGCGTCACCAGCAACAGATTGTTCAGCACCCACAGCCAGGCCTGATCCGGCCATTTCGGTGCCCAACCGATGACGCCCAGCAATAGCGCGCCACCCAGGGCCAACACGGCGCTCACGGGCAAGGCGAGGGCGGTGGCGTAAACAGACAGGCGCAGGGAGCGCCGGCCGATAATCCACGGACAAACCAGCAACAGCCAGAAGCCGATCAGGGGCTTGTCCAGATTCAGGTACATGGCGAACCGCGCGGCATCGTCGGTGAAACGCTGGGGATCGATGGCGCGTCCGTTGTAGAAACCGGGAAGCCAATGCGTCGCCAGCGCCACCGCCAGAACGATGAACAAGCCATGGCCGAGGTATCGGCCAAGCGGAATCTGTTGCTGGCGAACGGCGAAACCTGCGAACAGCAGTAACCCGAAAGAGATGGCCGCCAGCCAGCCGAGATGGCCATAGATCAGAGCCAGGCTGTAGCCGAGGGAGAGAAGTGCCAGATAGATCCATGGCAGAGCGATCATTTGAAGTCCTTGTTTCAGAGGTTCTGCAGGTTGCCCGGCCTATGTGGGAGCGACCTGTGGCGAGGGGGCTTGTCGGAACGCCGCACCGCCCCGTTTGAGTGCGTAGCACTCACAAGATTTTTGGTACATCAGATATTTTGGGACTGCTTCGCAGCCCGACGGGGGCAAGCCCCCTCGCCACAGGGCTCCCACATTTGATCTGTGATCGACACAAAACTGATGGGCACGCGATTATAGAGGCGTATGCCGCCCAAACAAAAACACCGCCCGAAGGCGGTGTCGTTGTCAGTCGCTGTTACGAGGCAATCAACTGCCGCAACACGTAATGCAAAATCCCTCCGGCCTTGAAGTACTCCACTTCGTTCAGGGTATCGATCCGGCACAATACCTCGACCTTCTCCTGGCTGCCGTCTTCACGGGTGATGACCAGCGTCAGGTTCATCCGCGGAGTCAGTTCGACGCCCGTCAGGCCAAGAATGTCCAGGGTTTCCTTGCCGGTGAGGTTCAGGCTCTTGCGGTTCTGATCCAGCTTGAACTGCAGCGGCAACACGCCCATGCCCACCAGATTTGAACGGTGAATCCGCTCGAAGCTTTCTGCGATGACGGCTTTGACCCCCAGCAGGTTGGTGCCCTTGGCCGCCCAGTCACGGCTCGATCCAGTGCCGTATTCTTGCCCGGCGATCACCACCAGCGGCGTGCCCGATGCCTGGTAACGCATGGCCGCGTCGTAGATCGGCAGTTTTTCCCCGGTCGGAATGTAAATCGTGTTGCCGCCTTCTTCACCACCGAGCATTTCGTTGCGAATGCGGATGTTGGCGAAGGTGCCGCGCATCATCACTTCGTGGTTACCACGACGCGAGCCATAGGAGTTGAAGTCCCGCGGTTCCACCCCTTGTTCGCGCAGGTAACGGCCGGCGGGGCTGTCGGTCTTGATGTTGCCGGCCGGGGAGATGTGGTCGGTGGTCACCGAGTCACCGAGCAGCGCGAGGACTTTCGCCCCTTCGACATCCTTGACCACCGGCGCAGGGCCGCCAATGTCATCGAAGAAGGGTGGATGCTGGATATAGGTCGAATCGTTGTTCCAGACATAAGTCGCTGCCTGCGGCACTTCGATGGCTTGCCACTGTTCGTCACCAGCAAACACTTCGGCGTACTCCTTGTGGAACATCGCAGTGTTCACCTGAGTCACCGCGTCGGCGATCTCCTTGGTGCTCGGCCAGATGTCTCGCAGGTAAACCGGGTGGCCGTCCTTGTCGTTTCCCAATGGCTCGCTGCTGATGTCGATGCGCACCGTGCCGGCCAGCGCGTAGGCGACGACCAGGGGCGGGGAGGCCAGCCAGTTGGTTTTCACCAGCGGATGCACGCGGCCTTCGAAGTTGCGGTTGCCCGACAGCACCGAGGCGACGGTCAGGTCGGCTTTCTGGATGGCTTTTTCAATCGGCTCCGGCAACGGCCCGGAGTTGCCGATGCAGGTGGTGCAGCCATAACCGACCAGGGCAAAACCGAGTTGGTCGAGGTATTGGGTCAGACCGGCTGCCTTGTAATAGTCGGTGACCACTTTCGAACCGGGGGCCAGGGAGCTCTTGACCCAGGGTTTGCGCTTGAGGCCTTTTTCCACGGCTTTTTTCGCCACCAGTCCGGCTGCCATCATCACACTGGGATTGGAGGTGTTGGTGCAGGAGGTGATCGCGGCAATCACCACCGCACCGTTTTTCAGCCGATGCGTATGGCCTTCGTGGGCGTAGTCCGCTTCACCGATCAGATCGGCGTTGCCTACCGCGACGCCACCGCCGCCCTCACTTTCGAGGCGACCTTCTTCCTTGCTGGTCGGTTTGATTTGCAGGCCGAGAAAGTCAGTGAACGCTTGCGCCACATTCGGCAACGAGACGCGGTCTTGTGGGCGTTTCGGTCCGGCGAGGCTGGCCTCGACGCTGCCCATGTCCAGGGCCAGGCTGTCGGTGAACACCGGCTCTTTGCCGGGCAGGCGCCACAGGCCCTGGGTCTTGCTGTAGGCCTCCACCAGTTTCACGGTTTCCGAGGTGCGGCCGGACAGGCGCAGGTACTCCAGTGTCACCTCGTCCACCGGGAAGAAGCCGCAGGTGGCGCCGTATTCCGGGGCCATGTTGGCGATGGTCGCGCGGTCGGCCAGCGGCAGGTCGGCGAGGCCGTCGCCGTAGAACTCGACGAATTTGCCGACCACGCCTTTCTTGCGCAGCATCTGGGTGACGGTCAGCACCAGGTCGGTGGCGGTGATGCCTTCCTTGAGCTTGCCAGTGAGTTTGAAGCCGATCACTTCCGGAATCAGCATCGACACCGGTTGACCAAGCATCGCCGCTTCCGCTTCGATCCCGCCGACGCCCCAGCCGAGTACGCCGAGGCCGTTGATCATGGTGGTGTGGGAATCGGTGCCGACCAATGTGTCGGGGAAGGCATAGGTGCGCCCGTCCTCATCCTTGGTCCAGACGGTACGCCCCAGGTACTCAAGGTTCACCTGGTGACAGATGCCGGTGCCCGGCGGCACCACACTGAAGTTGGCAAAGGCGCTCTGGCCCCAACGCAGGAAGGCGTAGCGCTCGTGGTTGCGCTGCATTTCGATGTCGACGTTCTGTTCGAAGGCGCTACTGCTGGCGAACTTGTCGACCATCACCGAGTGGTCGATCACCAGGTCCACCGGCGACAGCGGATTGATGCGCTGCGGGTCGCCACCGGCCTTGGCCATGGCGGCGCGCATGGCGGCCAGGTCGACCACGGCGGGGACGCCGGTAAAGTCCTGCATCAATACCCGTGCCGGGCGGTACTGGATTTCGCGATCGGAGCGACGCTCCTTGAGCCAGGCGGCAATCGCCTTGAGGTCGGCGCCGGTGACGGTTTTTTCGTCCTCCCAGCGCAGCAGGTTTTCCAGCAGCACTTTCAACGACATCGGCAGCTTGTCCAGATCACCCAGGCTCTTGGCGGCTTCGGGCAGGCTGAAATAGTGATAGGTCTTGTCGTCGACTTGTAAGGTTTTAAGGGTTTTCAGGCTATCGAGGGACGGCATTGAAATGACTCCTTTAAGTCCACACGGCTACGGACTGAGGGACGGGCAGAGGTTTAAACCTAGTCCTGTTTGGTGCTTAAGGCTAATAACTGGACCCTAAGGGCAAGTCCAAGGTTCCGAACTCGGCTATCATGCGCCGGTTTTCGTGACAGGCTTTGCTTCAACGCAAGTCTGGGCATCGCGCAGTGGCGCAATTTTTCCGCCAACTGCCCAGGAGTAAGAATGAACACCCTCTTTATGCATTGCCGACCGGGCTTCGAAGGCGAAGTCTGTTCCGAGATTTCCGAACATGCCGCGCGGCTGAACGTGGCCGGTTATGCGAAGGCCAAGACCGCCAGCGCCTATGCCGAATTCATCTGCACCGAAGAAGACGGTGCCGAGCGCCTGATGCGTGGCCAGCGTTTCGCCGACCTGATCTTCCCGCGCCAGTGGGCCCGTGGGATCTTTATTGATCTGCCGGAAACCGACCGCATCAGCGTGATCCTCGCCCACATGGCGGACTTCCCGCTGTGTGGCAGCCTGTGGCTGGAAATGGTCGACACCAACGATGGCAAAGAGCTGTCGAATTTCTGCAAGAAGTTTGAAGTGCACCTGCGCAAGGCGTTGATGGCAGCCGGCAAACTGGTGGAAGACGCCCACAAGCCGCGGCTGCTGCTGACCTTCAAGAGCGGCCGGGAAGTGTTCATGGGGTTGGCGGAGTCGAACAATTCGGCGATGTGGCCGATGGGCATTCCACGCCTGAAGTTCCCCCGTGAAGCACCGAGCCGTTCGACGCTGAAGCTGGAAGAGGCCTGGCACCATTTCATTCCCCGCGACCAGTGGGATGAGCGTCTGCACAGCGACATGACCGGTGTCGACCTCGGCGCTGCCCCTGGCGGCTGGACCTGGCAACTGGTCAACCGCGGCATGCTGGTGACCGCCATCGACAACGGCCCGATGGCCGAAAGCCTGATGGATACCGGTCTGGTGCAGCACTTGATGGCCGACGGTTTCACCTTCAAGCCCAAGCAGCCGGTGGACTGGATGGTCTGCGACATTGTCGAGAAGCCGGCGCGCAACGCGGCGATGCTGGAAGAATGGATTGGCGAGGGGCATTGCCGGGAAGCGGTGGTCAACCTCAAGCTGCCGATGAAACAGCGTTATGCCGAAGTGAAGCGCTTGCTGGAGCGTATTGCCGAGGGGTTCAAGGCGCGGGGCATCCGGGTTGAAATCGGCTGCAAGCAGCTGTATCACGACCGTGAAGAAGTGACCTGCCATTTGCGCCGGCTTGACGTGAAAAAACCGAAATCCCGCTGATTCACACGGTCCCGCTCCCACAGGTGACCGAACACCCGGCAATGCGCGACAATGCCGGCAAGTTTCAGGAGTAAACCATGAGTGAAATGATCGATACGCCGGTCGACGGCACCCTCGACGCCACCGGCCTCAATTGCCCGGAACCGGTGATGATGCTGCACCAGCACATCCGTGACCTGGTGCCCGGCGGCCTGCTGAAGGTGATCGCCACCGACCCGTCGACCCGTCGCGACATTCCCAAGTTCTGCGTGTTCCTCGACCACGAGTTGGTGGCGCAGCACGAAGAGGCAGGCACCTACCTGTACTGGATCCGCAAGAAACTCGCTTAACGGGCACAAAAAAGGCCTGCATGTGCAGGCCCTTTTTTTGCGCTCGCTTAACCGGCCGAACGGCTGATGCGGATCCGTTTGCGTGCGCTGCGCGCCAAGCGGATCGACAGCATCAGCGCCGCGCAACTCAAGCCGACGATCAAACCCTGCCACAGCCCGCTCGGGCCACTCGGCGCGCCGAACCAATCGGTCAGGCCAAAGGCGTAACCCACCGGCAAACCGATGCCCCAATAAGCGAACAGCGTCAGGATCATCGTCACTCGCGTGTCTTGATAGCCGCGCAGTGCGCCGGCCGCTGTCACCTGGATCGCATCGGAAAACTGGAACAGCGCCGAGTACACAATCAGCATCGCGGCTACGTGAATCACCGTCGGATCGGCGGTGTAGATTGCGGCGATGGATTCACGCAGCAACAGCATCATGCTTGCGGAAATACACGCATAAGCCAGTGCCGTGCCCATGCCGACCCCGGCGGCGAAGCGAGCTTCGCGTGGTTCTTCACGGCCCAGTGCCTGGCCGACCCGCACGGTCACGGCCATGCCCAGGGAGTAGGGGATCATGAACACCAGTGAGCTGAAATTCAGGGCGATCTGGTGCCCGGCGACCACCGTGGCGCCGAGGCTGCCGATCAGCAGGGCGATCACCGCAAAGATGCTCGACTCGGCGAAAACGGCGATGCCGATTGGCAGGCCGATGCCCAGCAAACGTTTGATCACCGTCCACTGGGGCCAGTCGAAACGGCTGAACAACTGGCTCGACTGATAGGCTGGCGCCCACCGTTCCCAGCCGGCCATCCCCAGCGCCATCACCCACATCACGATTGCCGTGGCCCAGCCGCAGCCGACACCGCCCATCGCCGGCACACCAAAGTGGCCATAGATGAAGATGTAATTGAGCGGAATATTCAGCGCGAGCCCGCACAAACCAAGGACCATGGCCGGACGCGTGCGACCCAGGCCATCACTGAAACAGCGCAATACGTGATAGAACGCGACGGCGGGCAGGCCGCTGGCAATGCCGTGCAGGTACTGCATGCACGGGCCGATCAGCTCGGGATCGACCTTCATGAAATGCAGGATCGGTTCGGCGCTGAACAGCAGGCCGGTCGCCATCAAACCCACCACCAGCGCCAACCACAAGGCCTGACGCACGATCGGGCCAATCTCGCTGTGAGTGCCGGCACCGAAGCGCTGAGCGACTTTCGGGGTGGTGGCCAGCAGCGTACCGGTCATCAACAGAAACACCGGCACCCAGATCGAGTTGCCCAACGCGACGGCCGCAAGATCGCGAGGCCCGACCCGTCCCGCCATCACCGCATCGACGAAGCCCATGGCGGTGGTCGCCAGTTGCGCGATCATGATCGGCAACGCCAGGCCGAGCAGGTTTTTCAGCTCCAGGCGAACCCGGGCCGGGCGGTTGAGGGAAATAGCGGCGGTGGGGTCGGTCACGGAATTCAAGGCGAAACGTCCAAAGGATTTTGATGCGCGAGGCGGCGCATTCTACGCCTTGACACAGTGGTCAGGAAAAAACCTGTGTTGCGGATTTGTAATCAGTTTTACAGGCATCCCCCACTCCCTGTGGCGAGGGAGCTTGCTCCCGCTGGGCTGCGCAGCAGCCCCAAAAGCAGCTGTCCAGTTCCTTCAGACACACCGCGGCATCAGTCTTTGCGACTGCTTTGCAGCCGGATGGGAGCAAGCCCCCTCGCCACAGGGGGGCAACTAAGGTGCTTAATACCTGCTGGCTCATCACCTCCATCTGCGCCTAAACTGCCGGTCCGCCAAAGGAGCCTGCCATGTTGATTGTTGCCGACGAAAATATCCCGCTGCTCGATGCCTTCTTCGAAGGTTTCGGTGAAATCCGCCGAGTGCCGGGACGTTCCATCGACCGCGCCACCGTCGAACAGGCCGATGTGCTGCTGGTGCGCTCAGTGACCAACGTCAATCGCGCATTGCTCGAAGGCAGCAAGGTGCGCTTTGTCGGCACGTGCACCATCGGCACCGATCACCTGGACCTGGATTACTTTCAGCAGGCCGGCATCACCTGGTCCAGCGCGCCAGGCTGCAATGCCCGGGGTGTGGTCGATTACGTGCTGGGTAGCTTGCTGACCCTGGCCGAAATCGAAGGTGCCGACCTGACTCAGCGTACTTACGGCGTGGTCGGTGCCGGCGAGGTGGGCGGGCGCCTGGTCAAGGTTCTGCAAGGCCTGGGCTGGAACGTGCTGGTCTGCGATCCACCACGGCAAGCTGCTGAAGGGGGCGATTACGTCAGCCTCGAGCAGATCATCGCGCAATGCGACGTCATCAGTCTGCACACGCCGCTGGAAAAACAAGGCCCTCAGGCCACCTGGCATCTGTTCGACAAGAACCGTTTGAACCAACTCAAACCTGGCACCTGGCTGATCAACGCCAGTCGTGGCCCGGTGATCGATAATCCCGCCCTGCGCCAAGTACTGTTGCAACGTGAAGATCTGCAAGCGGTGCTGGATGTCTGGGAGGCTGAACCTGAAGTCGATGTAGCGCTGGCGGAGTTGTGTGTCATCGCGACGCCGCACATTGCCGGCTACAGCCTCGACGGCAAACAGCGTGGGACGGCGCAGATCTATCAGGCATTTTGCAAATTTCTTGGGCAACCGGAACAGATCAGCCTGAACGATTTGCTGCCGGCACCGTGGTTGTCGGCCGTGACATTGAACGCCGAGACTGATCCGGCCTGGGCGCTGGCGATGTTGTGCCGTGGCGTGTACGACCCGCGTCGTGATGACGCGGATTTTCGCCGCAGCCTTGTCGGCAATGTGAGCGAACAACGTGCAGCATTCGATGCACTGCGCAAACATTACCCGCTGCGACGTGAGATTGATGGGTTGAAGGTGCGGATTGAGGGGGATTCGCCGGTGTTGCAGAAGATCGTCGCGGCTTTGGGGGCTTTGGCGGTCTGAAGAAACGTGTCGGCCCAATCGCGGGCAAGCCACGCTCCCACAGGTCATGCATCAATTTTGGAGTCGCGGTAACCCTGTGGGAGCGGGCTTGCCCCCTCAAAAGGCACCCATAAAAAACCCGGCCAACAGGGCCGGGTCAAGAAGACGGTGGCTATATCACTTTTGTTCGGCAGGCTTGACCAATCGCTTTTCCAGTTCGCGGCAAGCGTCCTGGATCATGCTTTCAGTGATCGGTACTTCGCGCCCATCCTCATCAATAATCGAGCAACCCAGAGACTGGTCTGGTTGTGTGCGGATCACTTGAATCTTGTCATCGCTGCTGTTTTGCAAGGACATGGCCTGTCTCCTCATCAGGTTGTGCACTTACTGTAAAACCGCCAGGTGACCGGGCTGTGACAACTCCCTGCGATCTTTCAGGTCGGCCTCTTCAGTCCATCAGAAATACCCTGACGTTTCCACCCGGACTTTAGACCAATAATCTCTAGCCACTAGTCTTGGAGGTCATAATTAACGTTACTCATTGTGATTTACAGCGTTCAACCCGATTGACCGGTGTAGGCTTGATCGGATCAAAAACCATTGGTTGCATCATCGGATGATCTTCATGCTCTCTGCCCGTCACCGCCGCGCTGTTCGTCTGGCCGGTCGCTTCATCAAGCCTTATCGCTGGCCGGCCTTTGGCGCCTTGTTGGCGTTGATTGTCACTGCTGGCATCACCTTGTCGATGGGGCAGGGGATTCGCCTGCTGGTGGATCAGGGTTTCATGACTCAGTCGACGCATTTGCTCAATCAATCCATCGGCCTGTTCATGTTGCTGGTGATCGGTCTGGCGATCGGCACCTTTGTGCGGTTTTATCTGGTGTCGTGGATCGGCGAGCGCGTTGTCGCGGACATCCGTCGTCAGGTGTTCAACCACCTGGTCTACCTGCATCCGGGCTTTTACGAAGACAACCGCAGCTCCGAGATCCAGTCACGGCTGACTGCCGACACCACGCTGCTGCAATCGGTGATCGGCTCTTCGCTGTCGCTGTTCCTGCGTAACGGGCTGATGGTAATCGGCGGGATTGTCTTGCTGTTTATCACCAACCCCAAGCTGACCAGCATCGTAGTGGTCGCGTTGCCATTGGTGGTCGCGCCGATCCTGATTTTTGGTCGCCGGGTGCGCACCCTATCGCGACAGAGCCAGGATCGGGTTGCCGATATCGGCAGTTATGTTTCCGAAACCCTGAGTCAGATCAAAACCGTGCAGGCCTACAACCATCAGGTGCAGGACGAGCAGCGTTTTGCCGCGACCGTGGAAGAGGCGTTCAATACCGCCCGCAAGCGCATCTTCCAGCGGGCCTGGTTGATTACCCTGGTGATCCTGCTGGTGTTGGGGGCTGTCGGGGTAATGCTCTGGGTCGGCGGCATGGATGTGATCGCCGGGCGGATTTCCGCAGGCGAACTGGCAGCGTTTGTCTTCTACAGCCTGATCGTCGGCGGCGCCTTCGGCACCTTGAGTGAAGTGATCGGCGAACTGCAGCGAGCAGCGGGCGCGGCGGAGCGGATTGCCGAGCTGTTGCGTTCGGAAAACATCATCCAGCCACCGACCCATGGGCTGGTGACTTTGCCTGAGCGGGTGAGGGGCGATCTGGTGTTGCAAGATGTACGCTTTTCCTACCCGTCGCGTCCTGAAAGCTATGCCGTCGATGGTTTGAGTCTGACGATCAACGCCGGCGAGACCCTCGCCCTGGTCGGGCCGTCAGGTGCCGGTAAATCGACGGTGTATGACCTGCTGTTGCGCTTTTACGACCCTGCCGAAGGACGCATCCTGCTGGACGGTGTGCCGCTGACCCAACTCGATCCTCTGGACTTGCGTCGTTGCTTCGCCCTCGTCTCGCAAACCCCGGCGCTGTTCTTCGGCAGCATCGAAGAGAACATTCGTTATGGCCACCCGACGGCGACTTCGGCTCAGGTTCAGGAGGCCGCGAAAATCGCCTATGCCCACGACTTCATCGAGCAAATGCCCAACGGCTACCAGACGCACCTCGGCGACGCGGGTCTCGGTTTGTCTGGCGGCCAACGCCAACGCCTGGCCATCGCCCGGGCGCTGCTGGTGGACGCGCCGATCCTGCTGCTGGACGAAGCCACCAGCGCCCTCGATGCCCAGAGCGAGCACCTGATCCAGCAAGCCCTGCCCAGCCTGATGAAAAACCGCACCACGCTGGTCATCGCCCATCGACTGGCCACAGTGAAAAACGCCGACAGGATCGCGGTGATGGATCAAGGGAAACTGGTGGCGGTGGGGACGCATCAGGAGTTGATTGCGAGCAATGCGCTGTATGCGCGATTGGCGGCGTTGCAGTTCAATGATGGGCGCCATGCTCCAACCGACCAAGTAGCCGACTAAATAACCGACCAAGTCGAGCACCATAAAAAAAGCCCGCATCAATCGATGCGGGCATTTTTGTCAGCGTTTCAAAGCAGGCTCATTGATCGTCAAAGTAACGTTCATGCCAATCCACCAATGGCTGCGGTGAATTGAGTTTCTGCCCGTAGATCACCGAGTACGACAGCACGTTCTGCACGTACTGGCGGGTTTCGTCGAACGGGATGCTTTCCACCCACACATCGAAACTCAGGTGATCTGCGCCGCGCAGCCATTGACGCACGCGGCCGGGGCCGGCGTTGTAGGCGGCGGAGGCGAGGACGCGGTTGCCGTTGAACTGGCTGTGGACCTGACTCAGATAAGCGGCACCGAGCTGGATGTTTTTGTCCGGATCGAGCACTTGCTGTGGCGAGGCCAGGGGAATGCTGAACTTGCGCGCGGTTTCCTTGGCGGTGCCGGGCATCAGTTGCATCAAGCCGCTGGCGCCAACGCCGGAACGGGCGTCGTCCATGAAGGCGCTTTCCTGACGAGTGATCGCGAACACCCAGCTCGAGTGCAGGCCACGGACCTTGGCTTCACGCACCAGGGTATCGCGGTGGGCCATCGGGAAGCGGATGTCCAGGTCGTCCCAGTACTGCGCCTTACTGATGGTGCGGATTGCCGGGAAATACCATTTCAGGTCATAGGCCAGTTTCGCCTGGGCGACCATTTCGTCCCGACTGAAATGCTGGCTGACGTGGTACCACTCGCGTCGGCCGTCGACGATCTGCCCGCGTGCATGGAATTCCAGGGCGCGTCGCACGCCTGGTGTATTGCGCACTTTGTTGATCAGTGCCTGGCTGAGCATCAGCGGTTTGTTGATCAGCGAGTAGGGAGACTGCGAACGATCGGCCGCCAGGAAGCCGTAGAAGTCGCGTTCGCGAGCCAGGCCCTTGTAAAGCGTTTGCGCTTGTGGATTCTGTGGCTGCGCCAACTCCAGGGTGCGAGCCTGCCAGTAACGCCAGCGGTTGGTGGTGGCCAGGTCCTGAGGCAGGCGGCGGGTCAACTGATAGGCGTCGTCCCAACGAGCCAGGCGCAACAGCAGGCGCAAGCGCCATTCCGAAACGGTGTTGTCCCGCAGTTCCGGGTCGTATTTGGTCATCACGTCCAGTGCGCGGCTGTCAAAACGACGCGCGAGGGTCAGGCCGATTTCCCGGGCGATCGCGACTTTCTCGTCCCGGGAGAAGTGCATGCTGCTGGCGTAGCCGTCGAGCAGGGCCATGGCCCTGTCCGGATCCTGACGGGCCAGGCGGCGCAGGCCAAGGCTGACGATGTCGGACATCGGCTCATCGGCCGGGGTAAAGCGCGACGGCTGATTCAGCAGTTCTGGTTTCTGCGCCACATCCACCAGCAGGCGACCGCGCGGGGCGAGGGTCGTCAGGCCATTGATCAGGCTGTTGGCCAGCGGGTAGTTGCCGGCCTGGGCGGCGAGCTTGGTGCGTTCCCAGCGTTTCTGTTCAGTCAGTTGACCATCGGCGGCCCACATGCCGAACACTGCATCGCATGCCTCGGGCCGGGTTTTGCCGCTCAGCCAGAGTTTGTCAGCGTTGGCGTAACCTTCGGCCTTACGGTTATGGCTGATCTGATACTGCGCGTTCAGGCAGTCCAGTTCGGTGAAATTGAGCTTGGGGTCATAATATTTGACGAACGTTTCCCAATCGCCGCGTTCAGCCAGCCAGCGCAGCCAGCGCAATTTCATCCAGTTGGCTTGCGGCAGGTCACCATGTTCGGCGAGGAAACTCTCGATTTCGGCGTTGTTCGCGGTTTTCAGTCGCGCGGTCAGTTCGTCATAGGCCAGGTAGGGTGTCAGCGGATAATCGCTGAGCGCCTGGCTATAACGGAAATATGGGCCGGAATCGCCCTTGGCCAAGGCACGCTTGGCTTCGTCGTAATATTGTCGTTGGGTAGACAGGTCTACCGCCTGGGCGGATTGAACGGCAGCGGCTGTAAGAAGCAAGCATGAAAAAAGACTGAAAAGGCGACTGCGCATGAGACATCCGGGCAGAGAAATCATGACAAGTGCCGATAAAACCGGCACCTAATTATCTGTAGCTTAGCCTTTTGCCAGCAACGGGCGAAAGCTTTGCCGACATGCCAGCATAAGTTCGCAACAATTGTTGTGCAGAGTGCTTCGACATTGAAATTGCCGGCCTTCTGTAGCCTCAAGTCAGGTAGAATGCGCGCCCGGTTTTTGGAGAAGCTCATGACCCTGCTCAAATTCAGCGATGTGTCCCTTGCTTTCGGCGCTATGCCGTTGTTGGACAAGGTGTCCTGGCAGATCGCCCGTGGTGAGCGGGTGTGCATCATCGGCCGCAACGGCACTGGCAAGTCCAGCATGATGAAGCTCGTCAAGGGCGACCAGAAGCCCGACGATGGCTCCGTTTGGCGCGCACCTGGCCTCAAGATTGGTGAATTGCCGCAAGAATTGCCGGTAGCCGACGAGCGGACCGTGTTCGACGTGGTCGCCGAAGGCCTCGACGGCGTTGGCGCGTTGCTTGCCGAATATCACCATCTGAGCCAGAACATCGTCACTGACGCCGATCTGGACAAACTGATGCACGTCCAGCACGACCTTGAAGCCCGAGATGGCTGGCGCTTGCAGCAACTGGTCGACAGCACCTTGAGCCGTCTGCAGTTGCCTGCCGACAAGACCCTCGCCGAATTGTCCGGCGGCTGGCGTCGTCGCGTCCTGTTGGCTCAGGCGCTGGTTTCCGAACCGGACCTGCTGCTGCTCGACGAGCCGACCAACCACCTGGACATCGGTGCCATCGCCTGGCTTGAAGAAGCGCTGAAGGATTTCCAGGGCGCCGTGCTGTTCATCACGCACGACCGTTCATTCCTGCAGAACCTTGCAACCCGTATCCTGGAACTGGATCGCGGCGGCTTGATCGACTGGAACGGCGATTACGCCAGCTTCCTCGTGCACAAAGAGGCCACATTGGCCGCTGAAGAAACCGCCAACGCGCTGTTCGATAAGAAACTGGCCCAAGAAGAAGTCTGGATCCGCCAGGGCATCAAGGCGCGTCGCACCCGTAACGAAGGTCGTGTCCGTGCACTGAAAGCCCTGCGCGTCGAGCGTAGCGAGCGTCGCGAGCGTACCGGCAAGGCCAACATTCAGCTCGATACCGCCGACAAGTCCGGCAAGCAAGTAATGGTGCTCGAGAACGTGAGTTTCGCTCACCCGGGCGGCCCGTTCCTGATCAAGGATTTCTCGATGGTCCTGCAGCGCGGCGACCGCATCGGTCTGCTCGGCGCCAACGGTACCGGCAAGACCACGCTGTTGAAGCTGATGCTCAACGGTCTGCAACCGACCAGCGGCACAGTGGAAGAGGGGACGCGCATCGACGTGGCCTATTTCGACCAGTTGCGCCATCAGTTGGATCTGGAAAAGACCGTGATCGACAACGTGGCTGAAGGTCGCGACTTCATCGATATCGATGGCCAGAGCCGTCACGTGCTGAGCTACCTTGGCGACTTCCTGTTCAGCCCGCAGCGTGCCCGCACGCCGGTCAAGGCGTTGTCCGGTGGTGAGCGTGCGCGTCTGCTGCTGGCCAAACTGTTCAGCAAACCGGCGAACCTGCTGGTGCTCGACGAACCGACCAACGACCTCGACGTGGAAACCCTCGAACTGCTGGAAGAGGTCTTGCTGACCTTCAACGGCACCGTGTTGATGGTCAGCCACGACCGGGCATTCCTCGACAACGTGGTCACCAGCACCCTGGTCTTCGAAGGCGAAGGCAAGGTTCGCGAATACGTCGGCGGTTATCAGGACTGGCTGCGTCAGGGCGGCTCGCCGCGCCTGCTGGGTGTGACCGAGAGCAAGTCCGGCAAAGCCGACCTGAATTCGGCTGTCGTGACGGCCGAACCTGCGCCGGTTGCTGCAGTGGAAACGCCAGCGCCGGTGGCAAAAAAGAAACTCAGCTACAAATTGCAGCGTGAGCTGGAAGCCTTGCCTGGCCAGATCGAAGCCATGGAGCAGCAGATCGCGGTGGTTGAAGCGCAGATGGCGGACGCCGGCTTCTATCAGCGTCCTCCTGCCGAGACGGCTGCAGTGATCGCTCAGCTTGAGCAGTTACAGGCTGAACTCGACGTGATGGTCGAGCGCTGGGCCGAACTGGATGCCTGATTGATCCGGCTATAAAAAAAGCCCGGCTTCACTCGCGTGAATGCCGGGCTTTTCATAGGGTATGCAATCTGGAAATTGTTACAGATCCAATGTGGGAGCGGGCTTGCTCGCGAAGGCGTTATAACATTCAGCATCTTTGGTGATTGTCAGTTCGCTTTCGCGAGCAAGCCCGCTTGGTTTTACGTTGTCAGCTTTTTTGCAGGCGTACCGCAAGTACATCGCAAGGCGCGCCGTGCAGCACGTCGTTGGCGGTGGAGCCCAGCAGCAGCGCCAGACCATGTCGACCATGACTGCCCACCACGATCAGGTCGCATGTTTGCTCCTTGGCGAGATGGTGAATCTCCTGGCGCGGCTGGCCGTAGGTCAGGTGGCTGTATTCCTTGGAGAGCTCCGGGTATTTCAGGATCAACCGCTCAAGGCGTTCCTTGGCCTGATCGAACTGTTGCTGTTGCAACTGGGAAAGGTCCATCGGCACGTCACCGCCAAAAGCCATGGCCATCGGCTCGACGATATGCACCAGGGACAGCTTTGCACCATTGCTCACCGAGAGTTCCCGAGCGCGGTGGATTACAGGATCGCACTCTTCGGTTAGATCTACAGCGACCAGAATGTGGTGGTAGGGCATGAGGTGCTCCTCCTGAGGATTGCAACATTGGTAAGTATGGCTGGTTTCAAGCGCATTGGTTTCAAAGTGACTCAATGTGCTCATCAAGAATCGGGGGTACAGATATGACGGTCTGGATAGTGGTGTCAATCCTGCTGGTGGTGTTAAGCCCGCTGGCGTGGTTGCGTCCGTCTCGTGTCCAGAGCGGGCGTATGGCCTTGCGCATGGAGGCGCGACGCATTGGCCTTGCCATGCAATTGGCGCCCCAGGAGTGGCCGCACTGGCTGAGCCAGGAGCCGCCAAGCCCTTGCGCCCAGTACCACCGGCCGCGCCGTGGCACTCAGCCGACGTGCTGGAGCTATTGGCAGAAGGCGCCGGGTGTGTGGGTCAATCAGTGGCAGGAAGTCTGCGAGGATGGAGCGCTGCTGAATCATTTCGAAAAATTGCCTGCCAACGTCTACAAGGTCGAGGCGGACAAGCAAATGATTGCCCTGTATTGGGGCGAGAAGGGCGAAGCCGAGGTTCTGCAACAGATCGACGCTACGCTCAAGGCACTCGCCTGAACTCCGATCCGTAGCAGCTGCCGAGCCTGCGAGGCTGCGTCCGGCTGCGAAGCAGTCGTAAATCAGGCACCGTGGGATATCAGGCTAATCGCGTGCTAAGGGTTTACGACGACTTCGTCGCCGAACGCAGCCTCGCAGGCTCGGCAGCTGCTACAGAGGGCAATAAAAAGCCCGACATCATCATCGGGCTGGAGTTGGCCAGGCAGGCCGGTAATTCTTTGTGGCACAGATCTTACGCTGGGCATTCGTCAAAAGCGTTCAAATTTTTTCTTCAGGGTCACGCCAGCGTAGCTTGTTAAACACAAGTTGCTGCGAATTAGGGCGACTTTTCTAACTATTGATTCTATGAATGGCCTCACATGCATCTGCGTGTTGCAGGGCTTCGTGGTACGGAAGTGACCGGAAAGTCGCGTTTCAACCAGTATTTTGGGCGATTGACAATTGCCGGAAATTCCGTGAAGGTGACACACCCAAATCAAACGGGCGTATGAATTGAGCGTTTGTATTACAGACTGCTCCTACAGAATCCCGACTATCGCGTTGGCGGGTGTGCCGGGTGAGTTGGCGTTAGCATTGACGATAAACGTCCCTGCCGAGCCAGCCGCCTGCGTCCGACGTGTACTGTTCAGCTTCCATATCGTGGAGATCAGTTGATGATTTACGAAGGTAAAGCCATCACGGTTAAGGCTCTTGAAAGTGGCATCGTCGAACTGAAGTTCGACCTCAAGGGTGAGTCCGTCAACAAGTTCAACCGTCTTACCCTGAACGAACTTCGTCAGGCTGTAGACACCATCAAGGCAGATGCTTCGATCAAGGGTGTGATCGTCAGCAGTGGCAAGGACGTATTCATCGTCGGCGCCGACATCACCGAATTCGTCGACAACTTCAAGCTGCCGGATGCCGAGCTTGTTGCTGGCAACCTCGAAGCCAACAAGATTTTCAGCGATTTCGAAGACCTCAACGTCCCGACTGTCGCCGCGATCAATGGCATCGCACTGGGCGGCGGTCTGGAAATGTGCCTGGCGGCGGATTTCCGCGTCATGGCCAGCACCGCCAAAATCGGTCTGCCGGAAGTCAAGCTGGGCATCTACCCAGGCTTCGGCGGTACCGTTCGCCTGCCGCGCATCATCGGTGCCGACAACGCTATCGAGTGGATTGCCGCCGGTAAGGAAAACCGCGCTGAAGACGCACTGAAAGTCGGTGCCGTCGACGCGGTGGTCGACTCGCAGAAGTTGCACGAAGCGGCGCTGAACCTGGTCAAGGGCGCCATCTCCGGTGAGTTTGACTACAAGGCCAAACGTCAGCCGAAGCTCGAAAAACTCAAGCTCAACGCCATCGAACAAATGATGTCGTTCGAAACCGCCAAAGGTTTCGTGGCCGGTCAGGCAGGTCCGAACTACCCGGCTCCGGTCGAAGCGATCAAGACCATCCAGAAAGCCGCGAACTTCGGTCGCGACAAGGCGCTTGAAGTCGAAGCAGCCGGTTTCGTCAAACTGGCCAAGACCTCTGCCGCACAAAGCTTGATCGGTCTGTTCCTGAACGATCAGGAGCTGAAGAAAAAGGCCAAGGCCTACGACGAAATCGCCAAGGAAGTGAAGCAGGCCGCCGTATTGGGCGCCGGCATCATGGGTGGCGGTATCGCTTATCAGTCGGCCTCCAAAGGCACGCCGATCCTGATGAAGGACATCAACGAGCACGGTATCGAGCAAGGTCTGGCTGAAGCCGCCAAGCTGCTGGTTGGCCGCGTTGATAAAGGTCGCATGACCCCCGCGAAGATGGCCGAAGTGCTCAACGGCATTCGTCCGACCCTGTCCTACGGCGATTTCGGTCACGTCGACCTGGTCGTCGAAGCTGTTGTCGAGAACCCGAAGGTCAAGCAAGCCGTTCTGGCCGAAGTCGAAGACAAGGTCAAAGAGGACACCATCCTCGCGTCCAACACTTCGACCATTTCCATCACCTTGCTGGCCAAAGCCCTCAAGCGTCCGGAAAACTTCGTCGGCATGCACTTCTTCAACCCGGTGCACATGATGCCGCTGGTTGAAGTGATCCGTGGCGAGAAGTCCAGCGAAGTGGCCGTTGCCACCACCGTTGCCTACGCCAAGAAAATGGGCAAGAACCCGATCGTCGTCAACGACTGCCCAGGCTTCCTGGTTAACCGCGTGCTGTTCCCGTACTTCGGCGGTTTCGCCAAGCTGGTCAGCGCCGGCGTGGACTTCGTCCGCATCGATAAGGTCATGGAGAAGTTCGGCTGGCCAATGGGCCCGGCATACCTGATGGACGTGGTCGGCATCGACACCGGCCACCATGGTCGTGACGTCATGGCTGAAGGCTTCCCGGATCGCATGAAGGATGATCGCCGTTCGGCCGTCGACGTGCTCTACGAAGCCAAGCGCCTGGGCCAGAAGAATGGCAAGGGCTTCTACGCCTACGAGACCGACAAGCGCGGCAAGCAGAAGAAAGTCGCCGATCCGTCGGTGCTGGAAGTGCTCAAGCCGATCGTTTTCCAACAGCTCGAAGTCACTGACGAAGACATCATCAACTGGATGATGATCCCGCTGTGCCTGGAAACCGTGCGCTGCCTGGAAGACGGCATCGTCGAAACCGCCGCTGAAGCCGACATGGGGCTGGTCTACGGTATTGGTTTCCCTCCATTCCGTGGTGGTGCGCTGCGCTACATCGATTCGATCGGTGTTGCAGAGTTCGTTGCCCTGGCTGACCAGTACGCTGATTTGGGCGCGCTGTACCACCCGACCGCGAAGCTGCGTGAAATGGCCAAGAACGGTCAGAGCTTCTTCGGTTAAGCGCCCACACTAGAGCGAGAGTGAACGTATATGAGCTTGAATCCTAGAGACGTCGTGATTGTCGACTTCGGTCGTACGCCGATGGGCCGCTCCAAGGGCGGCATGCACCGCAACACCCGCGCCGAAGACATGTCGGCACACCTGATCAGCAAATTGCTGGAACGCAACGTCAAGGTCGACCCGAGCGAAGTCGAAGACGTGATCTGGGGCTGCGTTAACCAGACCCTGGAGCAGGGCTGGAACATCGCCCGCATGGCATCCCTGATGACTCAGATTCCACACACCTCGGCCGGTCAGACCGTCAGCCGTCTGTGTGGCTCGTCGATGAGTGCGCTGCACACTGCCGCGCAAGCCATCATGACCGGCAACGGTGACGTGTTCGTCGTTGGTGGCGTCGAGCATATGGGTCACGTGAGCATGATGCACGGTGTCGATCCGAACCCGCACATGTCCCTGTACGCGGCGAAAGCCTCGGGCATGATGGGCCTGACCGCAGAAATGCTCGGCAAAATGCACGGCATTACTCGCGAACAGCAGGATGCCTTTGGCGTGCGCTCCCACCAACTCGCCCACAAGGCGACCGTGGAAGGCAAGTTCAAGGACGAAATCATCCCGATGCAGGGCTACGACGAGAACGGTTTCCTGAAACTGTTCGACTACGACGAAACCATTCGTCCGGAAACCACCCTGGAAAGCCTGGCGGCTCTGAAGCCGGCGTTTAATCCGAAGGGCGGCACCGTGACCGCTGGTACTTCGTCGCAGATCACCGATGGTGCTTCGTGCATGATCGTGATGTCGGCACAGCGTGCCCAGGACCTGGGCATCCAGCCGCTGGCGGTGATTCGCTCGATGGCAGTGGCAGGTGTGGACCCGGCGATCATGGGCTATGGTCCAGTACCGGCAACGCAGAAAGCATTGAAGCGCGCGGGCCTTGGCATCAACGATATCGACTTCTTCGAGCTCAACGAAGCTTTCGCTGCACAGGCCCTGCCAGTGCTGAAAGATCTGAAAGTGCTCGACAAGATGAACGAGAAGGTTAACCTGCACGGCGGCGCGATCGCCCTGGGTCACCCGTTCGGTTGCTCCGGTGCACGTATTTCGGGCACCTTGCTGAACGTGATGAAGCAGAATGGCGGCACCTTCGGGGTGGCTACCATGTGCATTGGTCTCGGCCAAGGCATCTCCACCGTCTTCGAACGCGTTTAAGCGTTTCGTCGATGGAAGCCGGGGCCAAGTGCCCCGGTTTTTGTTTTTCCGGATTTATTTTGTTTTTATTTTGAAAAAATTTGAGTGAGGGCCAAAGCATGCCGATACAACCTGGGCTCTACCAACATTACAAAGGTCCGCAGTACCGCGTATTCAGTGTTGCGCGGCATTCGGAGACCGAAGAAGAAGTGGTCTTCTACCAAGCCCTGTATGGCGATTACGGCTTTTGGGTGCGCCCCTTGAGCATGTTCCTGGAGTCGGTCGAGGTTGACGGCGAACAGGTGCCACGCTTTGCTTTGGTGCAAGCCGAACCGAGCATTTTTCCGCAGCCATGAGGGGAGTGCGCGCAGAACCCTGCGCTTGACCTCACCTTGTAGCCACTATATATAGCGGTGCCGCGTCAGGCGCCAATCGCCTTTCACTTCTAGAATTCAGGAATTTTCTGATCCATGGGCAAATCGCTGGTCATTGTGGAATCCCCGGCTAAGGCCAAGACCATCAACAAGTATCTGGGTAACCAATACGTGGTGAAGTCGAGTATCGGCCATATCCGAGACCTGCCCACCAGCGGTTCGGCTAGCGCCAGCAAAGAGCCTGCCGCCAAGCGTGGCAAGGCCGCCGCAGGTGAAGGTCCGGTGCTCACGCCGAAAGAGAAGGCGCGCAAGCAGCTGGTCTCGCGCATGGGTGTCGATCCAGATCATGGCTGGAAAGCCAAGTACGAGATCCTCCCGGGCAAGGAAAAGGTTATCGAAGAGCTGCGCCGGCTCGCCAAAGATGCTGACACCATCTATCTCGCAACCGACTTGGATCGCGAGGGGGAAGCCATTGCATGGCACCTGCGCGAAGCCATCGGTGGTGACGACAGCCGCTACAAGCGCGTGGTGTTCAACGAAATCACCAAAAAAGCGATCCAGGAAGCTTTCTCCCAGCCGGGCGAGCTGGACATCGATCGCGTAAACGCTCAGCAGGCGCGTCGCTTCCTCGACCGCGTGGTGGGTTACATGGTTTCGCCACTGCTGTGGGCGAAGGTTGCTCGTGGCTTGTCCGCCGGTCGCGTGCAATCGGTTGCCGTGAAGCTGGTGGTCGAGCGTGAGCGTGAAATCCGCGCGTTCAACCCGGAAGAGTACTGGGAAGTTCACGCCGACCTCGGCACCGCCAAGGGCGCGACTGTGCGCTTCGACGTGGCTCGCGAGAAAGGCGAAGCCTTCAAGCCGCTCAACGAAGCCCAGGCCATGGCCGCGCTGGAGAAGCTCAAGGCTTCCAGCTACAGCATCGTCAAGCGCGAAGACAAACCGACCAGCAGCAAGCCGTCGGCACCGTTCATCACCTCCACCCTGCAGCAGGCTGCGAGTAATCGCCTGGGCTTCGGTGTGAAGAAAACCATGATGATGGCCCAGCGTCTGTATGAGGCCGGCTACATCACTTATATGCGTACCGACTCCACCAACCTCTCGGCCGATGCCGTGACGATGGCGCGTACTTATATTGAAGGCGAATTCGGCAAGAAGTACCTGCCGGAAACCCCGAACGTCTACAGCAGCAAGGAAGGCGCACAAGAGGCTCACGAAGCGATTCGTCCGTCCGACGCCAATACCGAGCCAAGCAAGCTGTCGGGCATGGAGCGTGATGCCGAGCGGCTTTACGAGCTGATCTGGCGCCAGTTCCTCGCCTGCCAGATGCTGCCGGCCCAATACCTGTCGACCACGGTCACTGTCGGTGCCGGTGACTTCGAGTTGCGCGCCAAGGGCCGTATCCTGAAGTTCGACGGTTACACCCGCGTCATGCCGCAAATTACCAAGCCTGGCGATGACGACGTGCTGCCGGACATGGCCCAGGGCGATGCGATGAAGCTGATCAAGCTTGATCCGACCCAGCACTTCACCAAGCCGCCGGCGCGTTACTCGGAAGCGAGCCTGGTAAAGGAAATGGAAAAACGCGGCATCGGTCGTCCTTCGACCTACGCGGCGATCATTTCGACCATTCAGGACCGCGGCTACGTGGCGCTGCACAACCGTCGTTTCTATTCGGAAAAGATGGGCGACATCGTCACCGAGCGTCTGGCCGAGAGCTTCTCCAATCTCATGGACTACGGCTTCACCGCCGGCATGGAAGAGAATCTCGATGACGTGGCCCAGGGCGAACGCGACTGGAAAAACGTGCTCGACGAGTTTTACGGCGACTTCAAGAAGAAACTCGAAGTGGCCGAAAGCGCCGAAGGCGGCATGCGCGCCAACCAGCCGGTAATGACTGATATTCCATGCGTGGTGTGCGGTCGTCCGATGCAGATCCGTACTGCATCGACCGGCGTGTTCCTCGGTTGCTCGGGCTACAGCCTGCCGCCGAAAGAGCGCTGCAAGGCCACCGTCAACCTGGTGCCGGGCGACGAAATCGCTGCGGACGACGAGGGTGAGTCTGAGTCGCTGGTTCTGCGCGGCAAGCACCGTTGCCCGATCTGCAGCACAGCGATGGACGCTTACCTGCTCGACGAGAAGCGCAAGCTGCACATCTGCGGTAACAACCCGGATTGCGCAGGCTATGAGATCGAAGAGGGCGCTTACCGCATCAAGGGCTACGAAGGTCCGAGCCTGGAATGCGACAAGTGCGGCAGCGAGATGCAGCTCAAGACCGGCCGTTTCGGCAAGTTCTTCGGTTGCACCAACGCAACCTGCAAGAACACCCGCAAGCTGCTGAAAAGCGGTGATGCGGCGCCGCCGAAGATGGATCCGGTGAAGATGCCTGAGCTCAAATGCGAAAAGGTCAACGACACCTATATCCTGCGTGACGGTGCTTCCGGCCTGTTCCTGGCGGCCAGCCAGTTCCCGAAAAACCGCGAGACCCGTGCTCCATTGGTCATGGAGATCGTGCCGCACAAGGATGAGATCGATCCGAAGTACCACTTCCTCTGCGAAGCGCCGAAGAAAGATCCTGACGGTCTGCCAGCAGTGATCCGTTACAGCCGCAAGACCAAAGAACAATACGTGCAGACGGAAGTCGACGGTAAGCCGACTGGCTGGAAAGCGTATTACGATGGCGGCAAGTGGACGGTTGAAGACAAGCGTCCAGCAGCCAAGGCTTAAAAGCCGCTGCACATAAAAAGGCCGCATGACAACCCTCGGGTTTTCATGCGGCCTTTTTGTTTTGGGCTTGCGGTGAGCTTGGGTGATCCACGACACTGTCAGACCTGCGTGAAGCAATTATTTCGTTGTGGAGGCTGCCGTCATGGCCCACGAACTCTATACCCGTACCAACCAGAAAATTTATTTCGCCGGCTTGTCGCTGGAAGCGCTCGCCAAGGCCGAAGAGGGGCGGGCGATGAACTCCCTCGCGCTGATTCAGGCCGGGCGCGAATCGGCGTTGTTTCACCTGTACGGAGCGCTGTTGGGGCTGTGCCATGAAATCGCCGGTTTCTATCGCTTGCCTCAGGCCAATGCGCCGCGGGCAGAGATGCTGCTGACCCGCGAAGTGCTCGAAACCATCGCTATTCCGGAAATGGCCGAGATGGTCGAGTTGGCGCAAAACCCTGAAACCTGGCTGGCCAAGCTGCTGTCGGCTTATGCCGCGCTGTTTCAACCGCCTCGTGCTCCACACAAGCCCAAGGGTGATGTGACGCAGCCGCTTATTCTGGCCGTCAACCTGGACGAAGAAGAGGCGCCTGAAGAGCTAAGCCGGGAAGAACTGGAGAGCTGGCGCCAGAACCTGAAAAGCTTGGCGATCCGGTTTCGCGAAGGGCTGAACGAGTGCTGAAAGATTGAGTGTTCGGCGAATGGTCCGCTCAAGGAAGCATGCTGTCAGAAATTTCTCTTCGTGATGGCATCTGGTCAAGATCCCGAGCGAAGCTTGGCCGATGCCTATATAATCCCCGCCTTTCGTGGAGAACAGACCTTTATGCCAACGTCCTTTCTAGAAATTGTCGAGTTACCAGACGGCCGAATTGAGCTGCGCAGGGCCGAGGACGAGGGTTCTCTGGTTACTTTGGATTTCTCCGAGGATGCCAAGGCTTTCCTGCAAGGCCAGCACGTGGAAGTTGCCAAGGCAATGTTGAGCGTTGGTGTTCAGATGGCAGGACGTCTGGTTGAAGGCGAATTTGATAAGGAAGAGGGGCCACGGGTTCTTCATTGATCCCGCCCGTCGGATTTTGCGGATACCTCTACAGACCGGCTTCTCTATCCTTGGAGAAGCCCCGCGCTGTTCAGTGCAAACACTGTTTTGTCAGTTAACCCAGCCGAATATTCAGACTTTGCGCATCCCCGGTACGGGCGGCGCTGATCAGCTGTTGCCGCGACGATGTGCTCAACGGGTTTAGCCAGCTGACGACCGTATGGCTGCGGCCAAGTCGCAAAGCTTCACAGGTCAGCTGCTGAGCGCTCTGTGTGCCGCGTGGTTGCAGCAGCAGAATGCGTTCACGGTTCAGGCCGGCGTCTCGCAGCCAGGCCTGGGTCAGGCTGGCGGGCGGGGCGATCAGCGTCAGCCAGCGAGCGTCCTGATCCTGGCTCAGCTCCCTGAGGATTGGTGCCAGAAGGTTCAGGCAGTTCCCGGCCGCGCCACGCAATGACAGCTCGCTGAAGACTTCGGGCTCGGCGCTCCAGGGCGACTCGACCACTTCTTTCAGGATCGGCGCCAGCGGCTGCGCCATGAATGCCTCGAACAACGGCAGTTGGGCTTGCTGTGAAGTGTGTGGGAACTGCATAAAGCCTCCTTTAGCGGCGAATCACGCCGACGCTCAAGCCTTCGATCACCAGTTCCTGATCTTTCAGGTTGACTTCGATAGGGGCAAATTCAGGGTTTTCGGCAATCAGCCAGACTTTGCTGCCGTCGCGCTTGAAGCGCTTGACGGTCACTTCGTCGCCAATCCGCGCCACCACGATCTGACCGTTACGGGCTTCGCGGGTGGTATGGACGGCCAGTAGGTCTCCGTCGAAAATGCCGACGTCCTTCATGCTCATGCCATGGACCCGCAACAGATAGTCAGCGCGAGGGTGGAAGAACGAAGGGTTGATGTTGCAGGATTCTTCGATGTGCTGCTGGGCGAGGATCGGAGCGCCTGCTGCCACTCGGCCGATGATCGGCAGGGTAGAATCGTCGGCCTTGGCTTCGAAGCCGGGGATGCGAATGCCACGGGAGGCGCCCGGGGTCATCTCGATCGCGCCCTTGCGGGCCAGTGCCTTGAGGTGTTCTTCCGCCGCGTTGGGCGACTTGAAGCCCAGTTCCTGAGCGATTTCCGCGCGGGTTGGCGGGTAGCCGTTGTCTTCGAGGCAGCGTTTGATGAAGGCCAGAATCTCTGCTTGGCGTGGCGTCAGCTTTAGCATATTGATCGCTCTGTCTTTTTATACAGTGACTGGGATTATATACAGTGAACCGGTCTTGGCAATGCCCCTTTTTTTGCCGGCCGCTGGACGGTCATTCAGCTCACCGATTGAAGCGCCAGTGTTGTATGGTTAAATAGCTGACCGACCATTCCCAAAACGAACCCGCCAGACTTGACAAGGCCTGGGCTGAAACGTATGTTTCAAACAAGTGTTTGTCAGGCGGAGTAGCCATGGCCCAGTCGGAAACCGTTGAACGCATTCTCGATGCTGCCGAGCAATTGTTCGCGGAAAAAGGTTTCGCTGAAACCTCGTTGCGTCTGATCACCAGCAAGGCCGGTGTCAATCTGGCGGCGGTGAACTATCACTTCGGATCGAAGAAGGCGCTGATTCAAGCGGTCTTCTCGCGTTTTCTCGGGCCGTTCTGCCTCAGTCTCGATAAAGAGCTGGAGCGCCGTCAGGCCAAACCCGAGAACAAACCGACCCTCGAAGAATTGCTGGAGATCCTCGTCGAGCAAGCCCTGGTGGTGCAACCACGCAGCGGCAACGACCTGTCCATCTTCATGCGTTTGCTGGGGCTGGCTTTCAGTCAGAGCCAAGGGCACTTGCGTCGTTATCTGGAAGACATGTACGGCAAGGTTTTCCGCCGCTACATGCTGCTGGTCAACGAAGCCGCGCCACGCATTCCTCCGATCGAACTGTTCTGGCGCGTGCACTTCATGCTCGGTGCAGCGGCATTCAGCATGTCGGGGATCAAGGCCTTGCGTGCGATTGCCGAGACCGATTTCGGCGTCAACACTTCCATCGAGCAAGTGATGCGTCTGATGGTGCCATTCCTGGCTGCGGGCATGCGTGCCGAAACCGGCGTCACCGACACCGCCATGGCTGCCGCGCAATTGCGTCCGCGCAGTAAATCGACTCCGGTAGCCGCCAAGGTTTAACCGCACACGGGTGGGCGCGGTGGCGGACATCCGCTAAGCTAGGCGCCCATGCCGACTCTCGTTTTGAACCCCCTCATTGATATCGCCGACCTGCCGGGCTCAGCCCATGGCGGCGAATTCGTGCGAGCCGGGTTTATCGTAATCAAGGAAATTCCATGACTGCTGGCCTGCAAGGCTCGTTGATGGTGGACGTCGCCGGTACCTGGCTGACGTCTGAAGATCGCCAATTGTTGCGCCAGCCCGAAGTGGGCGGTCTGATCATTTTTGCCCGCAACATCGAACACCCGCGTCAGGTGCGCGAATTGAGCGCCGCGATCCGCGCCATTCGCCCTGATCTGCTGCTGGCGGTGGACCAGGAGGGCGGTCGGGTTCAGCGACTGCGTCAGGGCTTCGTGCGACTGCCCGCCATGCGCGCCATCGCCGACAACCCGAATGCCGAATACCTGGCCGAGCAGTGCGGCTGGATCATGGCGACCGAAGTGCTTGCGGTCGGTCTCGACCTGAGCTTCGCCCCGGTGCTGGACCTGGACTACCAACGCAGCGCCGTTGTCGGCACCCGTTCGTTCGAAGGTGATCCCGAGCGCGCAGCCTTGCTCGCCGGTGCATTCATCCGTGGCATGAACAGCGCCGGGATGGCTGCCACCGGCAAGCATTTCCCCGGTCATGGCTGGGCCGAGGCCGATTCCCACGTTGCGATTCCCAATGACGAACGCAGCCTCGAAGAGATCCGCGCCAACGACCTGGTGCCGTTCGCGCGATTGAGCAAGCAATTGGCCGCCGTCATGCCGGCCCACGTTATTTATCCACAAGTCGATTCCCAGCCTGCCGGTTTCTCCCGTCGCTGGTTGCAGGACATCCTGCGCGGCGAGCTGCAGTTCGATGGCGTGATCTTCAGTGACGACCTGTCGATGGCCGGTGCGCACGTGGTGGGCGATGCCGCCAGTCGCATCGAAGCGGCATTGACCGCCGGTTGCGACATGGGCCTGGTGTGCAACGACCGCGCGGCGGCCGAGTTGGCCTTGAGTGCCGCCCAGCGGTTGAAGGTCAAGCCTTCGGCGCGTATCGCGCGGATGCGTGGGCAGGCGTACGCCAGCACCGAATACCGTCAAGACCCGCGCTGGCTGACGGCCGTCGGCGCGCTCAAAGAAGCTCAATTGATTGATTAAGGACTTTTCGTTATGACGGTTTACGCGATTATCGGTGGCACCGGCCTGACTCAACTCGAAGGCTTGAGCATTCTTCAGTCATTGGCGGTGGACACCCCTTACGGTGCGCCTTCGGCCGAGGTGCAGATCGGTGAGTACGCCGGCAAGGAAGTGCTGTTTCTCGCACGTCACGGCCACCCACACCGCTTCCCGCCGCATCAGGTGAACTACCGCGCCAATCTGTGGGCCTTGAAGCAAGCCGGAGCTGAAGCGATTCTCGCGGTCAACGCCGTGGGCGGGATTCATGCCGCGATGGGCACCGGGCATTTCTGCGTGCCGCATCAATTGATCGACTACACCAGCGGTCGCGAACACACCTATTTCGCCGATGACCTGGAACAGGTTACACACATCGACTTCAGCTATCCCTACAGCGAACCCCTGCGTCAGCGATTAATCGCGGCGTTGGCGGCTGAAGGCGTCGGCTATAGCAGCCATGGCGTGTACGCCTGCACTCAAGGGCCACGTCTGGAAACAGTTGCTGAAATCGCGAGGCTGGAACGTGACGGTTGCGACATCGTCGGCATGACCGGTATGCCAGAAGCTGCATTGGCGCGTGAACTGGAACTGGACTATGCCTGTCTGGCGCTGGTGGTGAACCCGGCGGCGGGCAAATCGACGGCGGTGATTACCATGGCCGAGATTGAACAGGCATTGCATGACGGGATGGGCAAAGTGAAGTCGACGTTGGCGCGGGTATTGAAGGGCTAAGCTCGTTTCAGTCATGACCAGATCGTGAAATACAAGCGCCGTAAGGCACTTGCCATCGCCCTGACGTTAACGTAAAGATTGCGGCAGGGCGCTGATCTTAAAAAAGCGCAGGGCGGACCGATCCGGAGCGCTTGATGACGCTAATAAAAACAACCCATCCCACATTGCACCGCGAAGCCAGGCTGGCACGGGAAAAGCTGCATCTCGAAGGCGCCGTCCCCGATGGGGTGTTGCGTGCGGAAATCGATGCGTCGTGGCGGCGCAGCCTCAGCCATGGCGTGCATTTCAATGCCAAGCATGAGCTGGCGCTGGAATCGAGCGCGAGCCTCGACGTGCTGCTGGCGAGCAATCGCTTGTTGATCGATGCGGCGATGCCGGCCATCGACTATCTGGCCGAACGTCAGGGCAAGGAAGGGCTGATCATCCTCGCCAATTCCGACGCCACCATCCTCGCCGTCGAAGGGCGCGCCGACCGTCTCAAGGGCAGCGGCCTGCAAGACATTACCCTTGGCGCCTGCTGGAGCGAAGCCGCTCGCGGCACCAATGCGCTGGGCACCGCGCTGGTGGAAGCCCGGCCGACGATGATCGATTGCGGCGAGCATTATCTCGATCGTCTGACCGATTTTTCCTGCACCTCAGTGCCGATTTATTGCCCGCAAGGCGACATCCTCGGCGTGCTCGACCTGACCCGCGAAGGCCCGCTCGGCCGCGTTCACGACAGCACCGCGCTGCTGGCCATGGCTGTCAGCCAGATCGAAAGTCGCGTATTCAACGCCAGTTATCCGGACCAGATCGTGCTGGCCTTCCACAGCCGTCGGCAATACCTCGAATCCCCTTGGCAGGGCTTGCTGGCGGTGAGCCTCGGCGGGCAAATTCTCGCGGTCAGTGCCCAGGCCTGCCAGTTGCTGCATGCCGAACGCTCGGCGCTGGTCGGTCGGCGCTGCGAAGAGTTTCTGGGTGTCGATGGTCTGCAACTGTTGTCGCGTCTGCATCAGGGGGGCGTCGGCAGTCTGCAAACCGCCAAAGGCGAATTCTTCTACAAAACCCTGCGCGCACCGCAGCGGTCGATCAACGTCAGCAGCCCGGCGCGCACCCCAGCCAAAACCGCCAAGTCACCCCCGGATCTTGAATCACTGGCCGGCAGTAACACCCGTTATGCCCGGGCCTTGCGCATGGCCCGCCAAGGCCTGGCCAATGAACTGCCGGTGTTGCTGCTGGGCGAAACCGGTACCGGTAAAGAAGTCGTTGCCCGGGCGCTGCACATGGCAGGAGCGCGGTGCGACAAACCTTTCATCGCGGTGAACTGCGCGGCCATTCCTGAAGGCCTGATCGAGTCGGAACTGTTCGGCTACCGCGAAGGCGCGTTCACCGGCTCCCGTCGTGGCGGCATGATCGGTCGTCTGCAACAGGCCCACGGCGGCACCTTGTTTCTCGACGAAATCGGCGACATGCCACTGGCCCTGCAAGCCAGGCTCTTGCGCGTGCTACAGGACCGCAAAGTCGCGCCGCTGGGTGCCGGCGAAGAGCAAGACATCGACGTCGCGCTGATCTGCGCCACCCACCGCGACCTCAAGCGTCTGGTGGAAGACAAACACTTCCGTGAAGACCTGTTCTACCGGGTCAACGGCATCAGCGTGATGCTCCCGGCCCTGCGCGAGCGCGACGATTTCAGCGGCCTGGTCGGGCGTTTACTGGCCAAACTCGATGCGCCGACGGTGGTCCTGCATGACGATCTGAGTCGCTTGCTCGACGGCTATCATTGGCCGGGCAACATCCGCCAACTGGAAATGGTGTTGCGCACCGCGCTGGCCATGCGCGAGCCGGGAGAAACTGTGCTTACCCTCGACCATTTGCCCGACAGCATGCTCGACGAATTGACAGCCGGCGAACGTCCCCGGAGCGGCAGTATTCGTGAGCACGAACTGGAGCTGATCCGACAGTCCCTGGACACTCACCAAGGCAACGTCTCGGCCGCCGCCGATGCCTTGGGCATCAGCCGCGCGACCCTGTACCGCAAGCTCAAACAGTTGCGCTCGTGATGCAGCGCCTGATCGTGCGGCTGATCGACAGCCAGAACCCCGCCGCCCTGCAAGCGGCGTTGCGCTGGCTGTACAGCTTCGTGCGCCCCCATCGGCTGGCGATTGCCGGGCTGCTCGGGTTGTCGGTCTGTGCCTCGTCGCTGGTATTGGTGCAGCCTTGGCTGACCAAACTGCTGATCGACGACGGCCTGCTGGCACGCAACTTTCCAATGCTGGTGTTGATCGCCGGGTTGATGATCGTCGCCGGGTTGTTGGGCACTGCACTGTCGGGCATCAATCGTTACCTGCACACGCGCCTGTCCGGTCGGATTCTGTTCGCCCTGCGTGATGACCTTTATCGGCATTTGCAGACGCTCTCGCCGGGTTTCTACGGCCAGCGGCGCATCGGCGATCTGATGTCGCGCCTCGATGGCGATGTCGCGGAGATCCAGCGTTTTGCCGTGGATTCGCTGTTCTCTGCGGTGTCGAGCGTGATCGGTCTGGTGGTTGCGGTGGCGATGCTGGTAACCCTGTCATGGAAACTCTCGCTGCTGGCTTTGGTGCTGATTCCGCTCGACGTACTCTGGCTGCGCTGGATGCGGCGCAAGGTCGAGCGCGATGTGCGGCAATTGCGCGAGCGTTCGGCGGACATGTCCTCGTTCATGGTCGAGACCTTGCCGGTGATGAAGTTCATCCAGTCCGCCGGTCAGCAACAGCGTGAAGCGCGGCGGCTGGAGGGGTTGGGCCAAGGGTATATGAGCCAGTTGTTGCGCCTGCAAGTCACCGAGTTTTTCACCCAAGCGGTGCCCGGCACGCTGACCTCGCTGTCGCGGGCCTGTGCGTTTTTGATTGGCGGTTATTGGGTGGTGCAAGGGACTTGGCAATTGGGTGCGCTGATCGCGTTTTCGACCTATCTGGGCATGGCGGTCGGCCCGGTTCAGAGCCTGCTCGGGCTTTACGTTGCGATTCAACGGATGACCGTCAGTCTTGGGCGAGTCATGGAGTTGCGCGGTGAAGAACCGACCATCCTCACGCCGGTTGCGCCACAGCCGATGCCGTCCTCTGGCGAGTTGCGTTTTGACGACGTGCACTTCAGCCATCCCGGTCGCCCGACGACTTTGCGTGGTATCGAGGCGCGCATTCCCTACGGTTTGAAAGTCGCCCTGAGCGGCGGCTCCGGTGTCGGTAAGTCGACCCTGATAGACCTGTTGCAGCGGCACCACGATCCACAGTCCGGTCGGGTGTTGCTCGGTGAGGTCGATCTGCGGGAACTGGACCTGTTCCAGCTGCGTCGGCGGATTGCCGTGGTCAGCCAGGACATCGTCTTGTTTCGCGGCAGCCTCGCCGACAACCTGGCCTACGCCGTGCCGGACGCCAGTCGCGAAGCGATTGCCGAAGTCGCGCGACTGGCGCAACTCGACAGCCTGATCGAGTCTTTACCCGAAGGCCTCGACAGCCCTTTGGGCGAACGCGGCCAGCAGTTGTCCGGCGGGCAGAAACAACGCATCGCCATTGCCCGGGCGCTGTTGCAGGACCCGCTGATTCTGGTGCTGGACGAAGCGACCTCGGCGGTCGACGAAGCCACCGAGCGCGAAGTGATCGAGGCGATCGACCGACTGTTCGCCGGGCGTACACGGATTCTGATCAGCCATCGTCCCTCGACCCTGGCCGATGCCGATCTGCGCTTTGAATTGCTGGATGGCGTGCTCACCTCAAAAACGGTGCAGCATGAAGCCTGAGTTGCGGATTGGCGTGGTGGACAGCGGTCACTCGGCAGCGCAACGGGTGCAAGTGGTTGCCGGTCGGCGGTTCTCGCTGCTGGAGGATGGGCTGGCGGAAAGTGAGTTACGCGATGATCCGCTTGGCCACGGTAGCGCAGTGATCGAGGCCATCGGCCGACGGGCACCTTCGGCGGTTTTTTGTGTGGCCCAGGTGTTCGACCAGCGTGGGGTCACCAGCGCCTTGCAGATCGCCACGGCCATCGATTGGCTGGTGGCGCAGGATGTGCGGTTGATCAATCTGAGCCTCGGTTTGCGGCAGGATCGCAGCCTGTTGCGTGAAGCCTGTGCGGCAGCGGTGGCGCGAGGCGTGTTGCTCTGTGCATCCAGCCCGGCTCAGGGCGAAGGGGTGTTTCCGGCCAATTATCCGCAGGTGCTGCGGGTCACCGGTGATGCCCGTTGCGCCGAGCAGGAATGGTCGTGGCTCAATAGCGCCCAGGCGGACTTCGCCGCGTGTGTTCACGGCACCTACCCGGGGCAGTCCGGCGCGAGCCTCGGCTGTGCGGCATTGAGCGGGCACATTGCGAGCTTCCTCGTTGCAAGCCCCGAGGCGAGCAACGAACAGGTGGTCGATTGGCTGCGGGAGAATGCCCGTTATCGTGGCCCTGAACGGCGCTCTGGCGCATGAACGCGATTGTCATTCTTGGCGCCGGGCCTGCGGGAGCGGCGGTGGCCCTGGGGCTGCGACGGCTCGGGTACGCCGTGACGCTGGTCAGTGAGTGGCGGCGGTTTGCGGCGCTGGAAGGAGTTTCCGTACGGGTGCTGGATGCGTTGCGTGGTGCGGGGCTGCATCGAGCGTTGGCGGATGCGACGGTGCCTTCCCAACGGCAGGTGTCCTGGAACGGTCAGCAGCATGCGCAGAACATCGAATTTTTACTGGATCGCCCGAGCTTTGATCGAGGCTTGCGCGAGGATTTGCGGCTGGCCGGTGTCGAGCTGATCGAAGGCCGGGTACTGACGGTGCAGTCGTCGGCTGCGGGGCATCGAATCGATATTGAAGGGCGCGAAGCGCTGGTCGCGGATTTTCTGGTGGAGGCCCGCGGACGCCAGGCGCCGGCCCTCGGCAAAGGCCGGCGCGGGCCGGAGACGCTCAGCTTGCTCAATCGCTGGCAAGGTGCGCCGGGTACCACCGCCAGCGCGGTGGAAAGCCTTGAGGACGGTTGGGCCTGGATGGCGCGGCGGGCCGACGGTCAATGCTATTGGCAATGGACGATCGACGTGGCCAGTGCCGAGTTGCCGGGCAAGGCGCTGTTGCTCGATTACTGCCGCCAGCGGCGCCAGGCTTCGGCGGTGGCTCGGGCGTTTTTTGCCAGCGAAGCGGAAACCGATTTGCAGCTGCATGCGCGTAGCAGCACGGCGATTCTGTCGTCACAGGTGTGCGGCGATCACTGGATTCGGGTCGGTGATGCGGCGATGGCGGTGGATCCGCTGTCGGGCAACGGCATCTTTCAATCATTGTCTTCGGCGTTGCAGGCACCGACGGTGATCAACACATTGTTGCGCAAGCCAGAGCGGGCATTGTTGGCGCAGCGTTTTCATCAGCAGCGGGTCGAGCAGTTGTTTTTGCGTTTTGCGCGGATTGGCCGGGACTTTTATGCCGATGAGCAGCGCTGGGCGGATCAGCCGTTCTGGCAGGCGCGACGGCAATGGCCGGATGCACAAGAGGCCCATGCCGAGGCGGATTTCTCCTCGCTGAGAATTGAGCGAGCGCCGGTGTTACGCGATGGATTTGTGGATGAGGCCGAGGTGGTGATCACGGCGGATCAGCCGCTGGGGATCTGGCATGTGCAAGGGGTTGAGCTGGCGCCGTTGGTGCGACGGTTGCGCAGCGAGCCGGCCGAGCAGGTGTTGGCCGGGCTGACGGTGGAGCAGGGGAGGATGGTTCGCGGATGGTTGTTGAGTCAGGGGTTCAAGCCCTGAGATTTATTATGGACGGTCTGGCCCCTTCGCGGGCAAGCCTCGCTCCTACAGGATTACGCCCCTGTGTAGGAGCGAGGCTTGCCCGCGAAGGCGGCCTGAAGAACGCCGCTGATCAGAGCTTGATCAACACCGACTTCAACTCGGTGTAATGCTCGATCGCCGCATACCCCATCTCGCGCCCGACCCCCGACATCTTGTAGCCGCCAAACGGCAGCGCCGGGTCCAGTGCGCTGTGACAGTTGACCCACACCGAACCTGATTTGATTCGAGGAATCATCCGGTGCACCGCCGCCAGATCATTCGACCAGATACTCGCTCCCAGCCCATAAGGGCTGTCATTGGCCATGCGTAGCGCATCGGCCTCGTCGTCGAACGGAATCGCCACCAGCACCGGGCCGAAGATCTCCTCCTGCACCAATGAATGCTGTTGATCGACATCGACAATCACCGTCGGTTTGACGAAATACCCCGGCCCGAATTGCTCACCGCCGCAGGCGATGGTCGCGCCGCTTTCCCGACCCATTTCGATGTAGCGGTAAACCCGTTCCTGTTGACGCGCCGAGATCAGCGGGCCCATTTCGACACTCGGGTCCAGGCCATTGCCCAGCTTCATGGCGTTGGCAATGTCGCTGATGTCTGCGACCACATTGTCGAAATGCTTGCGCTGCACATACAGCCGGGAGCCGGCGCAGCAGACCTGGCCCTGGTTGAAGAAAATCGCACTGGCTGCACCCGCGGCGGCGGTCTTCAGGTCGGCATCGGCCATGACGATGGTCGGCGACTTGCCGCCCAGTTCCAGGGTGACCCGGGTCATGGAGTCCATGGCGATTTTGCCGATCTGCTTGCCCACGGCGGTGGATCCGGTGAAGGTCAGTTTGTCGACCAGCGGGTTGTGGGTCAGGGCGGAGCCCGCGGTGATGCCGGTGCCGGTGACCACGTTGAACACGCCCTCGGGGTAACCGGCTTCCAGCACCAGTTCGGCGAGTTTCAGGGCGGTCAGCGGGGTTTCGTCGGCGGGTTTGAGCACCACGGTGCAACCGGTGGCCAGGGCCGGGCCGAGTTTCCAACAGGCCAGCAACAGCGGGAAGTTCCAGGCGACGATGGCGCCGACCACGCCCACCGCTTCGCGACGGATGAAACTGTGGAACTGGTCGTTGGGCATCAGCGGCAGCGACACTTCAACGCTGGAGCCTTCGATCTTGGTCGCCCAACCGGCCATGTAGCGCAGGAAGTCGATGGACAGTTGCACATCCATCACTTGGGCCACGGCCGCGCTTTTACCGTTGTTCAGGCATTCGAGTTGCGCCAGCAGTTCGGCGTCGCGCTGCACCAGGTCGGCGAGTTTCCACAGCAGGTTTTGCCGCTCCCTAGGGCGAGTGCGGGTCCAGGCCGAATCGTCGAAAGCCTGACGGGCGGCAAGTACCGCGCGGTCGACATCCTCGGGCGTGGCCCGTGGCACCGTGCACAGCACCTCGCCGGTGGCCGGGTTGTGGAGGGGCATGGTTTGGCCGTCGGCGGCCTCGACCCAGTCACCACCGATGAGCATGCGCGGTGCGCGCTGGATGAACGCCGAGGTGGCGGGAAGCAGATAAGGAAGGGGCATGGCAAGACCTCTTGTTGTGCGTGAGAACGGGGCTTGCTCAATGTTTGGCAATGGCTGTGCCAAGTGCCGGAAGGGGCTGAAAGCCCAGCGCCGGCGGGGTTTTGAGTGATGTGAGGAGCCAGACGACTCCCTTGGAGGTGTCGCAAATCGCGACAGCCCGATGAGACGACGAACAACCTGTCACAGCCTTGAGACACTCGCTGTTGAGGACTAGAATTTTCAAGCTAAAGGGTGAAATGACGGAGCATTTGCCCGGCATCCATCTGGCGTGAGGGAGGTAGCGATGTTCCTGTCACCCCTGGAAATCAAAAACATCATCGAGCAAAGTTTTCTGCCCGCCGTGTGCACCTGCAGCATGGAGGCGGACCAGTCCCTGACGATTCGGGTCTGCGATTGCATGACCGGCAAAGTGGATCTGGTGGCCGCTCACATTCCGGTGTGGACATTGGACAGCCCCCATGCAATTGCTTCGCTGGTGGCTGATATGCGGTTGGAAATCGAGGCTCACAAAGGCGTTCACCCGACGTTCTACAGCTGAACCGATGTCACGCCGCACCCGTCGGTGGTGCGGCGTGCGTCCGTCGTGTCATGACGGGATTTTTTGGGAAATCTCATCGAACGTGTCGCTATCTACAGCTGCCAGCAACCTTCTTCCATCCTTGAGTGTGGCCAGGAAGGTCACTTCGGTTTCCTTGCCTGCCAACATGAAACCGGCAATCGCGCTGATCGGCCCCAGCAACATGGCTCCCGCCACGCCGAAGCCGATAGCATCCTTGATGTTGTTGATCGAATCCTCGTTAGCCACTTCTACGCTCCTGAACAATGAGAGCGGGAGGGTGATGCCGGGCCACGGGTGAAGCGACGTCCTGAGTGTGAAAACGCCGTCTCTGAATTCTCCATCACCCTGCAGAAAGTCCCCTGCCAGGACAGTTATGCTTGCCATGTTCTTACCCTCTGACTGGCAATCGGTGAACCCTCATTTCGCGCCTGCACTGGAGCACCGTCAATCGCTGGGCGATGAAGTGTTCCGGCCGGGAGCATCTATGCTTGTCTCACACTGCAACAGATGTCGCGATATTAGACGCGGGCGATCTCGTTCAGACGCGCTCAATGGCCAGTGTTTTAACGTAACTGATTGATTTTGATAGTGATCGTTAAGCTGGCACGCTCCGTGTATTGCTCATCGCAGACGTTTCGCTTGCCTCCGTCAGCGGATCAAAGCCGACGGCAGAAACCATAAAAACGATAAGCCACAACAATAAGAAAGCACCGTGCGAGGTTCGACGTTGATGAAGAGAAAACTCCGATCAGGCATGAGCGCCAGTCTGCTGGTAGTAGCCGCCTGTATGGCGCTGCACTCACCCCATAGCCTGGCAGCCCGCGACGCCCAGACCATCCTCAAGGAAACCTGTCAGGGCTGTCACACCCCCGAAGCCGGTAACGCCCTGAGCCGCATCAGCCACCAGCGCAAATCCCCGGAAGGCTGGCTGATGAGCATCGCCCGGATGCAGACCATGCACGGTTTGCAGATCAGCGATGACGACCGCCGGACACTCGTCAAATACCTGGCCGACACTCAGGGCCTGGCGCCGAGCGAGACCGATGGTGTGCGTTATGCGCTGGAGCGGCGGCTCAACACCGTCGAGAAGTTTGACGACCAGACCAGCCAGATGTGCGGTCGCTGCCACTCCGGCGCGCGGGTTGCCCTGCAACGGCGTCCGGCACAGGAATGGGAGCGTCTGGTGAACTTCCACCTCGGCCAATGGCCGTCGCTGGAATACCAGGCGCTGGCCCGTGATCGCGACTGGTTTGATATCGCCCGCAAAGACATGGTGCCACTGCTGGCCAAGCGTTATCCGCTGGACAACCCGGCCTGGAAAAAATGGCAGGGCAGCGCGCCGAAAAGCGCTGCGCTGGTGGGCGACTGGAGCTTCAGCGGCCACTTGCCGGGTAAAGGTGAATTGGCCGGCGTGATGAGCGTTACCGCTGATGGCAGCGACACCTTCAAGGTCAACGTCAAAGGCCAATACGCCGATGGCACGCCCTTCAACGGCGACGGCAGCGCGATTCTCTACACCGGCTACGAATGGCGCGGCAACGTGACCATTGATGGTGTGATCATGCGCCAGGTGTTCGCCGCCCAAGGCAATGCCATGCAGGGGCGGATGTTCGAGGCCGAGCACGACGAGCGCGGTCTGGACGTCGTCGCCGCCAAACAGGGTTCCCAGCGTTTGCTGGCGGTTCAGCCGGGTTATCTGAAGGCGGGCGCCGAGACAGAGGTGACGCTGGTCGGCAGTGGCCTCACCGGCAAACCGAACTTCGGCAAAGGCGTGGAAGTGCTCGAAGTCGTCGAGCAAAGTCCGGCCCGGATCAAGGTCAAACTCAAGGCCGCCGCCAATGCCCAACCGGGCCTGCGCGCGGTGACTGTTGGCAGCCTGAAAGGCCCGAGCCTGTCGGTCTACAGCAAGATCGACTCGGTCAAAGTGGTGCCGGAATTCTCGGTGGCGCGGATCGGCGAGGGCGGTGGCTCTACACCGAAAGTCCAGGGCCGCTTCGATGCCGAAGCCTGGGGCAAGGGCGCCGACGGCAAGCCGTATCGCATCGGCGTGTTCCCGGCGCAGTGGAAAGTCGAAGCCTTCGACGACCGCGCCAGGGACGACGAAGACGTCAAGTTCGCCGGCACCATGCAGGCCGACGCGGGCGTGTTTACACCGGGCGATGCCGGGCCGAACCCTGCGCGCAAAATGTCCACCAACAATGCCGGCAACCTCAAGGTGATCGCCGCCGTCGACGACGCAGGGAAATCCCTGACCGGCGAAGGCCACATGATCGTCACTGTGCAACGCTGGAACAATCCACCCATTCCGTGATTTTGCTGACCCATACGGTTTCAGACACTTTTTGGAATGACCGCAGACCCCGTAAGACGGGGCTTGCACAGGAGGTTTGCCATGGGCGCTATCTTGAATCTGGTCGAGCGTAATCTGCATGAAGTGCACGTTGATGCCGACCGCATGCTGTTTCACATTCCCAGCAGTTCGCTGTTCGCCAGCGATGAGCTGACCGGCACCATCATTGATACCTTGCGCGGTCCCGGCTGTTCCTCGGAAGACCTGATCCAGCGCTTGGCCACACGCTTCAACGGCGAAGAAATCACCGAGACCCTGCGCGAGCTGATCTCGCTGGAACTGGTCAGCGACGGTTCGCCGCTGACCCCGGACATCGGCACCAAACGGGTCGAGCGCACCGCGATCAATACCGTGGTGCTCAACGTCAACACCGGCTGCAATCTGAGCTGCACCTACTGCTACAAGGAAGACCTGGACAAGCCCTCGGCCGGCAAGAAAATGGACGTCGAAACCGCGATCGCGTCGGTGGAAATGCTGCTGCGCGAATCCCCGGACGAAGAACGCTTCACCGTGGTGTTCTTCGGTGGCGAGCCGCTGAGCAATCGCAAGTTGATCGAGTACATGGTCGACTACTGTGAAAAGCGCTTTGCCGAGGCGGGCAAGTTCGTCGAATTCGTCATGACCACCAACGCCACGCTGCTCACCGAAGAGACCGTGGACTACCTCAATGCCCATCGCTTCGGGCTCTCGGTCAGTATCGACGGGCCGAAAACCGTGCACGACCGCAACCGCATCACCGTGGGCGGGCAGGGCACCTACGACGTGGTGCGGCGCAAGGCCGAAATGCTGCTGTCGCGCTACAACAGCCGTCCGGTGGGCGCGCGGGTGACCCTGACCACCGGCGTCACCGACGTCGAAACCATCTGGGATCACCTGTTCAACGAACTGGGATTTGCCGAGGTCGGTTTTGCTCCCGTGACTTCGGGCGATATCAGCAGTTTCAACCTGTCCAGCGATGAACTGATTGAAGTTTTCGCCAACATGAAAAAGCTCGGTCGGCGGTATCTGGAAGCGGCGCTGGAGCACCGCAACATCGGTTTCTCCAATCTGCACCAGCTGATCACCGACATCCATGAAGGCCACAAAAAAGCCCTGCCATGCGGCGCGGGCCTGAAGATGCTGGCGGTGGATCACAAGGGCGAATTGAACCTGTGCCATCGCTTCACCGGTTCGAGCCTGCCGACCTTCGGCAACGTCCACAGCGGTGTGAAACAGGTGGAGTTGAACGACTTCCTCTCACAGCGCCTGGACCGCACCAACACCGGTTGCGAGGACTGCCAGATCCGTAACCTCTGCTCCGGCGGCTGCTATCACGAGAGCTACGCCCGTTACGGCGACCCGACGCACCCGACCTATCACTACTGCGAACTGATGCGTGACTGGGTGGATTTCGGCATCGAGGTCTACACCCGGATCATGGCCAATAACCCTGCGTTCATCAGCAGCTACATCACTCCGCGCAAGGCTCACTGATATGAAACATCTCAAGGCAATCAATAACAAAGCATTGAAGCTGGATCAGGCCGCGGATGAAAACCGCATCGAAGAAGTGGTGGCGATGAGTTCCGTCGCCGGCTGCGCCTCGACCACCGACCCGGGTTGGGAGATCGACGCCTTTGGTGGTGTGTCGTCCTTGTGTCAGCCGATGGAAGCGGACCTGTATGGCTGCTCCGACCCGTGCTGGTGGCCGGCCCAGGTGCCGGACATGATGAGCACCTACCCGGACTGGAACAAGGATGCCCAGGCGTCCAACGAAAACTGGCGCAACCTCGGCACTGTCTTTCCAAAAGACAAATGATCGGACTGATGAAGGATTCCAGCATGCTTCCTATTAAAGCTTGCGGCCTCGCCGCGTTTGCCGCCCTGAACGTCTGCTCGCTCACCGTTCTGGCCGATGAAAACACCGCTTTGCAAGATGGTCACGAGTACATGTTGACCACCAATTACCCGAACAATCTGCACGTCATCGACCTGGCGACGGACACGTTGTTCAAGACCTGCAAAATGCCGGATGCCTTCGGCCCTGGCACCGTGCAGCTGTCGCCGGATCGCAAGACGGCTTACGTATTGAACAACCACTACGCGGATGTCTACGGCGTCGAGCTGGACAGTTGCAAACAGGTATTCCACGCCAGCATCACCCAGAAACCGGGGGAGAAGGCACGCTCGATGTTCGCCTTCACCCTCAGCCATGACGGCAAGGAACTGTTCACCATCGCCAACCCGACGCTGATGCTCAACGATCGCTACGAGGTGCAGCAACCGCGTCTCGATGTGTATGCGACCAACGCCGGCATGGACGCCAAACCCGTGCGCAGTTTCCCGGCACCACGGCAGTTGACCATCATGCAGAGCGGCGACGACGGCACGTTGTATGTGGCGGGGGCCGACGTTTACAAGGTTAACGTGAACACCGGAAAGTTCGACGTACTGATCCCCAGCCGTCACTGGAAACGGGCCAACTACAGCGCACCGGATGTACTCTACGTGTGGAACCAGCAGACCTATCGTCATGATTTCTCGCTGCTCTACACCGCCGCGAAATTCAAGGACAAGAAGCAGGACCCGGCCACCGCCGAGAACCTCTACGGGCTGTTCAGCATCGACCTGAAAACCGGCAAGACCGAAACCACCGACTTCGGCCCGCTGACGGAAATCTACTTCAGCGGCATGCGCTCGCCCAAGGATCCGAACCTGATGTTCGGCGTGCTCAATCGCTTGGCCAAGTACGACATCAAGCAGAAGAAAATGCTGCAGGCGGCGACGCTCGATCACTCCTACTACTGCATTTCCTTCAACAAGGACGGCAGCAAGATCTACCTGGCCGGGACGTTCAACGATGTGGCGATTTTCGATGCTGACAGCCTGAAACAGATCGGCAGCGTCAAGTTGCCGGGTGGGGATATGGCGATTACCACGGCGCAGGTGTTTGTTCGGTAATTGTGCTGCCTGAGCGGACGCCTTCGCGAGCAAGCCCGCTCCCACATTGGATCTACGTCGTACACAAATGTTGTGTTCACCAGAGATCCAATGTGGGAGCGGGCTTGCCCGCGAAGGGACCCTCAAGAACACCGCAGCCTCAAGCCTCAGGCACCGGACAGCTCAAATCCCCTTCCTTACACTTCAAGTAAATCTTGAACGCTTCGACCCGCGCCTTGGTCAGCGCCGTGGTGCAGTTGCTGTAGATCAGCGGATAGACACTGCCTCCCTCCACTCCGGACGCCGAGAACTTGCACTCGGCATCGCGAAACGCAATCCATGCGCGCTGGGCACCGACCAACAGCTTCTTGGCGTCAGGGCTATCCTTCAATCGCGTGGTGATCTGCTGGTAAAGCGCATTCAGCTCCTTGTCGGCGGCCTTGTTCTGCTGCGCCGCGCACTGATTCATCGTTGTCTGGTCGGTGGCGTTGTCACAGTCGACGGCGTGCGCAAGAGGGGCGAACAGCAGTGGCGTCAGCGCCAGGAGCAAGCGTGGGTGCATAGGGATTCTCGCTATTACAAATGAAAAGATGAGGTTGCAGTGTAGCGAAGACGCGGGCTTCAGCTGGCAGCAAGGGCGCCTGAAGCTGTGAGCAATTGATCTGCGCAGGCCTGGATGTCATCGCGCCTGTGCAACTTCGCCAGCCAGCCTTCAGGGATGGCTTGCACACCGTAGTGAGCCCCGGCCAACTGACCGACGATGGCGGCCGTGGTATCGGCGTCGTCACCCAGGTTCGCGGCTTCGAGGATGGCGGCTGCAAAACTGTCAGTGTGGTGAAAGCACCACAAGGCCGCTTCCAGCGATGCTACGCAGTAGCCGCTGCCCCGGATATCGTCTTTGGACTTGTCGAGGTAGTCGCCTCGGGCGATGGCCAAGACTTTCGGTTCCAGGAATATTGTCTCTGGCAGGCGCTGCAAATCCGGCTTGGTGGCGCCTAGCAATGCCTTGCGGAGCAGTTCGGCCAGCAACTGACAGCATTCAAGTGCCTCCGGCGCGGCATGGGTAGTACGCGAACTGTCTACGGAAAACGTCCTGATCCGGTCGCGGTCGGGAAAGTAGTACAAAACGACCGGCGCCAGCCGCATCAGCGAACCGTTGCCCGCCGTGTCGGGATCGGAGGAGCCTGCGAATGGCTGACCGGTTTTCTGATAACGAGCCAGCGCTTCACGTACGGTCATGCCAATGTCGAAGCATTCGCCGGTCGAACTCAGGTAACCCCATTGCCACCAGTTGAGATAACGGCCCATCTGGTCAGCCGCATCAAAACCTTTTTTGTTCAGCAGACTTTCAGCCAGGCAAAGTGCCATGGATGTGTCATCGGTCCATTGCCCCGGCTTCAGATTGAACGGGCCGCCGCCAACCATATCGGTCGGGCTCGAACGAGCCGCGTGGCTGGAATTCGACACTGGTGCCGATAGCATCTGCACAAGCAAGCCCTAACAGGGTTGCGCGATAACGCTCCGTGGGTGAAGGCTGCATGAATCTTCCTTGTAAGGTTGCACGTCGTTGCAAACGTTAGCAGTTTCAATCCGTTGACTGTGCCTTTCAAACCAGAACTTATGGCCAAAATCGAGGCCGAATATTTCAGGTACGGTTGATTGCATCAGCCGTTTGATACAACTTTTAGGTTGGTCTTATGGTCTGTACGGCCTACTGTTCAATACAGGAGGTGACTTATGAACCCAGCATCAGATCGCATCGAAAGGAAGATCCTGCTCAAGGCGCCGCGCTCGCGGGTCTGGCGCATGCTGGCCAATGCCGAAATGTTCGGGCAATGGTTCGGCGTGGCACTCGAAGGCAAGCGCTTTGTCGCCGGGGAGTGGACCCAGGGACAGGTCACGTATCCCGGTTACGAGCACGTGCTGTGGAATGTCCTGGTGGAGCGGGTAGAGCCGGAGCGGGTGTTTTCCTTTCGCTGGCATCCGTATGCCGTGAAGGCGGATATCGACTATTCCCAAGAGCCCACCACGCTGGTGAAGTTTGAACTTGAAGATCACAACGAGGGCACGTTGCTCAAGGTGTCCGAGTCCGGTTTCGATCACATTCCCCAATCCCGCCGTGAAAAAGCGTTTCGTATGGACAGTCGTGGCTGGGAGGAACAAATGAACAACATCGAACAGTTTCTGGCAGAAAACACCAAGGCCCACGAGCGTCAGGGAGGTTGATGGCTACAGGCCGCGAATTTCGCGGCTTCAGCCCATGAAGGCGGGCACGTCTAAGGGTTTTCGGAAGGTCGGTTATAGCGAATGTCTTACACGCGGTAGTAGCTATGTCGTCTATTGCGGATTGGATCCGAAGCGTAATCTAGCCTCATCAACTGAAGCACAGGAAGTACTTCAGGGTCACGGATGATCGACCATAAGCAAGGATTGCTGCTGACAAGGAGTCGATATGGTCTTGGGAAAAACCCGCTTCGGCGGGTTTTTTTTCGTCTGCAGAAAACTGCAACCGATCTCCCTACCCGCACCTCTACCTGTAGCAGCTGCCGAAGGCTGTTTTCAGGTGCTGAGTGGTCAATGGCTTACACGCATTCGCTGGTATGTCGTCTTTTTAGGCTTCACCGATGTGTTTAATCTGGATCCATCAACTGAACACTGGACGTGTTCAGGATCATGGATGATCGACCATACGCCAGGATGGCTGCCGACAGGATGTCGCAATGGTCTTGAGAAACCCGCTTAGGCGGGTTTTTTTATGGGCGTCGGAAAAGTCCGTCAGATGTCCACGACTTCACGCAATGTCTCCAGGGCGCGCTTCAACACGTCGAGGCTGATCGAATCGATTTTCGGTAGCACGGGTTATCAGGTGATCGCCAAAGTAAAGTGGAGCGCGCTTTTGGGAACCGCACAAAACCCCTCTAGATTTGCTGGGTGCGAAGCCGGGCAATGTCCTTGCTCGGTGGGGCGCCGAATAGTCGGCTGTATTCACGGCTGAATTGCGAAGGGCTTTCGTAGCCCATTTTGTAGCCGATTGACGAAACGTCGCTGTTCTCCAATAACAACAGCCGCCGTGCTTCCTGCAGGCGCAATTGCTTCTGATATTGCAACGGGCTCATGGCCGTTACCGATTTGAAGCGGTGATGCAGTGCCGAGGGGCTGAGATTGATCATCTGCGCCAGGTTTTCAATACTCAGGGGCTCGGCGTAGTGGTTGTTCAGCCATTCGATGGCGCGGCTGATGCGGTGGGTCTGGGTGTCGGGGATGGCGATTTCGTGCAAGCGTTGGCCCTGTTCGCCGCGTAACAATCGATAGAAAATTTCCTGTTGCGCCAGTGGTGCCAGGAGCGCGATATCGTCCGGGGTTTCCAGCAGCCGCAGCAGGCGCAACACAGCATCGAGCAGCGGGGCGTCTATCCGGTCCAGAAACAGCCCACGCCCGGTATTCCTTGCCCCGGCCACCCCGATGGGGCTGACATCGGCGATCAACCGGCAGATCTGCGCCGGGTCGATATCCAGACGCAGGCACAGGTAAGGCCGATCCGGGCTGGCCTCAATCACTTTGCCAGTCAGGGGGAGGGTGACCGACACCACCAGATAGTTGAGCGGGTCGTAAACATAGCTTTCTGCGGCCAGGCGGACTTCCTTGCGCCCCTCGACAATCACGCACAGCCCCGGTTTGTGCACTGTGTGCAGGTCTTCAGTGGGGTGGTCGCTGCGGATCAGGTGCAAGTCTTTCATTGGCGTAGCGTGAACGCCGTATGCCGGGGCAAAGCGCTTCATCAGGCTCACCAGTTCGGCACGTCGCAGGTCGATGCCGTCCTGGGGCAGGGCATTCGCGAAAGTAGACGCCGTCATGCTGAACAATCTCCCTGGCCTATGGTTGGGTTGGGTTAGTAAAACCGATTGTTTGCGTGCCGGCCAGCGCCGGTTTCGCGGCTGCAGGATCGTGCAAGAACCCAGGAGGAACCGACTAACGAAACCCGTCGACGCCTCCCTAATCTGGACCTGTCGCAACGTCCCCTGCGGGATATTCCAGCCTCCAGATAAGGAAACAGTCATGTCCAATATTCAAGGCAAAGTCGTTGTCATTACCGGCGCCAGCAGCGGAATCGGCGAAGCCGCCGCACGTCTTCTGGCCAGTCAGGGCGCCCATCTAGTGCTCGGTGCCCGGCGCGTCGATCGCCTGGAAACACTGGTTGCAGAGCTCACCGCGGCCGGCCAGAGCGCAGCGTTCAAGGCGCTGGACGTCACCCGTCGCGATGACGTGCAGGCCTTCATCGATTTCGCTGTCGAGCGCTTTGGCCGGGTCGATGTGATCGTCAACAACGCCGGGGTCATGCCCCTTTCGAAGCTCGAGGCGCTGAAGGTCGAGGAATGGGACCGGATGATCGACGTCAACATCCGTGGCGTCCTTCACGGGGTCGCTGCCGGGTTGCCACTGATGCAGCGCCAGCGCTCGGGTCAGTTCATCAACATTGCCTCCATCGGCGCCTACACCGTCAGCCCGACCGCTGCAGTGTACTGCGCCACCAAATTCGCCGTGCGGGCGATCTCCGAAGGATTGCGTCAGGAGGTCGGTGGTGATGTGCGGGTCACGGTGATTTCCCCCGGCGTGACCGAATCCGAACTGGCCGAAAGCATTTCCGATGCCGGTGGCCGCGCCGAAATGCGCGAGTTCCGCAAGATCGCCATTCCTGCCGACGCTATCGCTCGGGCCATTGCCTACGCCATCGATCAGCCAGCCAATGTGGACGTCAGCGAATTGATCGTGCGGCCGACGGCCAGTCCGTTTTGAGTCCTCATCCATTTGAAGTCGGGAGAGCTGAAATGACTAAAGCATCAGGCAATCAAGACCAATACGTCGGCCTGTGGGTCACCGCCGACGGACTGATCCGCCACCGACTGTTGCCCGGCGGTCGTTACGACGAAGCACGCGGGCACCGGGAAAGCGCCTATCTGGGGCGCTATTGGCTGGAGGGCGATCACATCGAATATGTCGACGACACCGGTTTCTCGGCTGACGGCGACTTTCGCAGCGGGGTGCTCTATCACGCCGGGATGGTGCTGTACCGCAAGTCGGAATGACGCGTTATTGATTTTTACCAAGCAAGTTATGCACAGAAACACAGGAATCTACTCATGAAAAACACGCCTAAAACCTGGTTTATCACCGGCGCCTCAAAGGGGCTCGGCCTGGCCCTCGCACGGCATGTATTGGCCTTGGGGGATTGCGTCGCCGCCACCTCCCGTCACCTCGAGGAACTGCAGGCAGCCAGCGAGCGCTTTCTGCCGCTGCAAGTCGATTTGATGAATGAGTCCAGCGTGGCCACCGCTATCGCCAGCACCGTTGAAGTCTTCGGCAGCCTTGATGTCGTCGTCAACTGCGCCGGTTATGGCCAGCAGGGCACTTTCGAAGCACTGTCGGACAACGAATTGCGGCGCAATTTCGATGTGAATCTGTTTGCGCCGCTTAACGTACTGCGGCACGTCTTGCCGACGTTGCGGGTTCAGCGCAGCGGGCATGTGATCAACATCTCGTCGATTGTCGGCTTCGATGGTGGTTATGCCGGTTGGGGGAGTTACGTGGCGAGCAAATACGCCCTGGGCGGCGTTACCGAAGCGCTGGCGGCAGAGGTTCAGGAGTTGGGAATAAAGGCCACCGTGGTTTATCCGGGACCGGTGCGCACAGGGTTCCTGTCCAGCGCTTCGCTGGCCGTTGCCGAACGCAGGATCGATGACTACACCGCCGCGCAAGCGTCGCTGGATTTGCACCGGAACACCCTTGATGGTCAGCAGGCCGGCGACCCGGACAAAATCGCCTTGGCAATCATCCAGGCAGCCAACGTCAGCGAGCCGCCGCTGCACTTGTTCATGGGGCAGATTGCGGTTGACCTGGCGCAGCAGAAAATCACTCGGGTGCAGCAGGACTTGAACCAGTGGAAAGCCATATCGCTGGCGACGGATTTTCCAGCCTGAGTGGTTGGCTGCGGGGCTTGGAATCCCGCAGCCTTTTCCTTCACTGGAGGTCGAGTTTCGCCGCTGCGCGTTCGGTGATTTCCGTACGTAATTTCAACGACCCGGCAGCGCGTTTACGGGCTTCCTCCAGCACGCTGGCTGGCGCTGTCTCGGGGCTACCCGACGCAAACGGCGGTGCCGGGGCGTATTCCAGCTGCAATTGCACCAGTTGCGCGGTGTCCTTATCGAACAATTCAGCGGCCAGGGTCAGGGCAAAATCGATCCCTGCGGTGATCCCGCCACCGGTCAGCAGATTGCCGTCGCGCACCACCCGATCCTTCACCGGGATGGCCCCCAACAGCCCGAGCAATTCGTGATACGCCCAGTGAGTGGTGGCGCGCTTGCCCTTGAGCAACCCCGCCGCGCCAAGCACCAGGGCGCCAGTGCAGACCGAGGTGACATACCGCGCCGTGGCGGCTTGAGTCTTGATGAAGGCCAGGGTTTGGTCATCCTCCATCAATGGACCGACGCCGCCACCACCGGGAATGCAGATCACATCCAGCGCCGGACAATCGTCGAAGGTGGTGGTCGGTTTCAACACCAGCCCGGTACTCGCGGTGACGGGCACCAGGTCCTTCCAGATCAGGTGCACCTTCACGTCCGGCAGCGAGGCCAGCACGTCATAAGGGCCGGTCAGGTCCAGTTGTTGAACCTGTGGAAACAACAGTAAACCGATCTGCAACGTCATGGCGTTTTTCTCCTGATGGGGGTGGACGGCTTCACTGTAGGCTCGTAGGATTTGGCGAATACGCCAATAACCCCACGAATTACGCCAATCATGCCGAACCACCCGAAAACCATTCATGTGCTGGCCTTCGCCAACGTGCAAGTGCTCGATGTCACCGGGCCGTTGCAGGTGTTCGCCTCGGCCAATGACATTGCCCGCCAGCAAGGTCTGCCGCCGCCCTATGCGCCGTCGGTGATTGCCAGCGGTGGCGGGGCGGTGATGTCGTCGGCGGGGTTGGCACTGTTGGCAGAGCCGCTGCCGGATCGGGGCAGCGACACCTTGATCATTGCCGGTGGCTGGGGCGTTTACGCGGCAGCGCAGGACGTGTCGCTGGTGGCGTGGGTGCGTGAGCATGCGCGAGATTGCCGGCGGGTGTCGTCGGTGTGTACCGGGGCGTTTTTGCTGGCGGCCAGCGGCTGGCTTGATGGTCGACGGGTGGTGACGCACTGGACCCGTTGCGAGCAATTGGCGCAGCAGCATCCCAAACTGCAGGTCGAACCCAACCCGATCTTCATCAACGACGGTCCGGTCTGGACCTCGGCCGGGGTCACCGCAGGCATTGATCTGGCGTTGGCCATGGTCGAACAGGACCTCGGCCGAACCATGGCCCTGGACGTCGCCCGGCAACTGGTGGTGTTTCTCAAGCGTCCGGGGGGCCAGTCGCAGTTCAGCGTGACCCTGTCTTTGCAAAAGGAAGGCAACCGATTCGACGAACTTCATGCCTGGATCAGCGAAAACCTCACCAAAGACCTCGGCATCCCGACCCTGGCCTTGCAGGCCGGGATGAGCGAGCGCAGCTTCGTCCGTCACTACCGCGCTGACACCGGCCAGACCCCGGCCCGGGCCATTGAACTGATTCGGGTCGAGACCGCCCGGCGCTTGCTTAGCGACACAGGTGTGCCGATCAAACGGGTCGCGGTGCAATGCGGGTTTGGTAGCGAAGAGACCCTGCGCCGCAGTTTTCTGCGGGCCATGGGCGTGACACCGCAGGCTTATCGCGAGCGGTTTTCCGTCAGCCCTCCAGCAGATCCAGTAATGCCTTGAGCGTCGCCTCGGGTGCTTCCTCGGGAATGCTGTCTGATCGACCTGAGGCCTTACTTCTCAGGCTTCTACGTCCGCCAACTGGTTAAAATACTTCGACCGGTCCGGTGTATACGTCACGACCATTTTGGTCCTGGAACAGGTCAACGCCCGTTCTGCGCTCAGATCAATATCCAGATCTTCCCCGCGTAACCCTTGCCATTGGGCGAGGTATTTCAGGGATCCGTATTTTTCAAGTTTCTTCAGGCTGCGATTGACGCCACCTTTCCAACCCAGCACCGGGAGTTCGCCGGTGAGGCATTGGTGGGCGAGGTCGGGGAAGCGGGCGGCGCGCTGACGGCCGATTTCCCAGCATTTGATCAAGCCTTTGTCGGGGCCTTCCCACAGTTCAGTCCGATTCAGGCCTGATCGGAGTGGGACGTTGATGCTGCGATGGATGCGCTGGGTCATTCTGGTTCCTTGAATTCGGGTTTTGTTGGACAGCTCCGCTGTGCCCGTTGAGCGTGGATGGTAGGGATGGATGTAGGTGCTGGCAACAAGGTATTTCCGGATGTAGGAATCAGTTACCAGGTGTTGATTGGGCTGGTTTGTTTAGTAAATGTAGGCGATTGGCCTACGCAATCCTGTGGCGAGGGGGCTTGCCCCCGTTCGGCTGCGTAGCAGTCGCTAAGCCAGTAAATACGGTGCTTCTGGAGGAATGTGGTTGCAGATTTCAGGGCCGCTGCGCGCCCCAACGGGAGCAAGCTCCCTCGCCACAGGAGGTCAGTAGTGGCTGACGGTGTGTGTTTAAGCTCATCGCGGGTAAGCCTTGATCCTACAAAAAGTGTCGTAAAAGTGGATATTTCCGACGAGTTTTGGCGGTTGTAAGTTAGGAAAGGGAGCCGATAGGCTTTGGGGGTCGCTGCAAATTCAGCGACCGGGCGTCGCGGCCTGAATCAGCTTACTTGGTGCATAATCACCGGCCACAACCGACATTCCTGTCGTTTGGTCTTATGGTGGCTGTGCGCGGGATACCTTCGGGTATGCCGGGTTTCCAAGTAGCTCGGTCCGCGAACCTGCGTACAGCTGCCACCCTCCATCGCATCGCGGCGATCAGTGGCAGCTCCATTACTTACTTGGAGTGTCACCATGTTCAAAGCCACACCGAATCCCCCAGAAACCGACAACTTTTCCCCCTACGAATCACCCGATTCCAAAAAACTCAACGAAGCCGCCGAACGCGCGCTCGACCACTACCTCAAACCCACCCCGAAAAAAGCCGAAGGTCGTAAGCCAAGCAGGATGTTTCAGGTTGCGCCGGACATGGATAACGAAAGCCTGCTCGCCGATGTCTGCGAATCACTGGCCTCAGCCAGCGTCATGACCAGCGACATTGCTGCGTACTTCGATGCCCCGCAGCGGCATACGCTCCTGGCGATTCAGCAGGTCATCATGCTGGCCGAGCTGGCGGTTAACCGGGTGCTGGATAACGTCGACGTACCGAAGCCTGCGCCACACAGCTGACCCTCTGTAGGAGCGAGCGGTGCGGCGATCCGACTTGCCCGCGAAGGCGATCTCACATTCAACATGGATGTCGCCTGACACACCGTCTTCGCGGGCAAGCCTCGCTCCTACAGACTCGCGCTGGACCTGTGGGAGCGAGGCTTGCCTACGAAGAAGACAACTCAGCCTCAAGGCTGCCAGAAGTTCTTCTCCCCACTCAATTTCCGATCCAGAAAGCTCGCCGCGCTGATCAGCGCCAGGTGCGTCAGGGCTTGCGGTGTGTTGCCCAGGTGTCGGGCGTGGCTGTCGAACTCTTCGGCGTACAGCCCCAGTGGGTTGGCGTACCGCATCAATTGTTCGAACTCCAGGTGCGCCTTTTCTATCTGGCCGGCCCGGGCCAGGCATTCGACGTACCAGAACGAACAGGCTGCAAAGGCGCCTTCGGTGCCGGGCAGGCCGTCGATCTGGCTGTCGTCGTTGCGGTAGCGGTAGACCATGCCCGCGCGCACCAGGTGTTTCTCGATGGCTTCGAGGGTCGCGATCCAGCGCGGATCCTTGGCGCTGACGAAGCGCACCAGCGGCATCAGCAGCATCGAGCCGTCGAGGCCGGTGCCGCCGATGTGCTGGACGAAATGCCCGCGTTCTTCGTTCCAGAAATTGCTCCAGATGTCGGCGTAGATCGCTTGACGGGTCTGGTCCCAACGGGCGAACGGGGCGGGCAGCGAGCGTTTGGAGGCCAGCCGGATGGCCCGATCCAGCGCCACCCAGCACATCAGTCGCGAGTGCAGGAAGTCATACTCCTCGCCGCGCATTTCCCAGATTCCAACGTCCTTTTGCTGCCAGGTTCCGCAGACCTGATCGACCACTTCCACGGTGTGTTTCCAGCCTTCGTGGGAGATCGCCTCACCGTACTTGTTGACCAGGTACACCGCGTCCATCAGCTCGCCGAAGATGTCGAGCTGGATTTGTTCGTAGGCCTGATTGCCGATGCGCACCGGCGTCGCGCCGCCATGGCCGGACAGGTGCGCAAGTTCGACTTCCGGCAGTTCCTGGCGGCCATCGATGGCGTAGAGAATATTGAGTTTCATCGGTTTACCACGGCAATCACTGACCCTGCCGCGCAGCCAGCGCATGTAGGCGTTGGCTTCCTCGACGAAGCCCAGGCGCATGAAGGCGTAGACGGTGAACGAGGCGTCGCGGATCCAGGTGTAGCGGTAGTCCCAGTTGCGTGTGCCGCCAGGTGTTTCCGGCAGGCCGAAGGTGGCGGCGGCGAGGATGGCGCCGTGTTTGCGCGAGGTCAGCAGCTTCAGCGCCAGGGCCGAGCGATTGACCATTTCCCGCCAGCGCCCGCGGTAATTGGACTGGCCGATCCAGTCGCGCCAGAACTTCAGGGTGCGCTCCAGGCACAGATCGGCGGCGCCTTCCTTGAAGCGCGGATCGTCAACGCCGCCGAGCAAAAACTCGGCGCTCTGGCCCTGTTCGAGGGTGAATTCGGCAATCGCTGCGTTGCCCTCGACGCGCAAGGGCTGATCCGCACACAGCTGCATGGGCGGCTGACCGGTGGCCTCGAAATACACACTGCGGCCGCGCGCCCGCGCCTTGGTGTGAGCCCGCGCATAGTCATGACGCAGGTTGCACAACATCTGAATCGTCGCTTGACCGCTGACCACGCGCACCCGGCGCATCAACATCGGCCAATCATCCTCGCTGTCGCCGATGGGCAGCAGGTCGGTGACTTCGACCACCGCATGATCGCTGAGCCAGCGGGTTTGCAAGACGTTGGTGTCGGGCAGGTAAATCTGCTCGCGGCGGGCGTCGGGCAGGTCCGGAGCCAATTGGAAGATGCCGGCTTCGGGGCTGTCCAGCAGCGAGCAGAAGATCGACGGGCTGTCGAATTCCGGCCAGCAGAAAAAGTCCACACTGCCCTTGTCGTTGACCAGCGCCGCGCTGCGCATGTCGCCAATGATGCCGTGGGCGTCGATCGCGCTTTGTCGTTCGGAAGGATCAGCCATTGCCGCAGAACTCCGGGAATCGAGGGCCTAACCAGCTGACTGGTTAAAGCCACAGAGAGTTCATTTGGCGCCGAACCGGCCTTCACACTCAACCTACAATTCGACGCTTTCCCGCAGACCGACGCTGTGGCAAGTTGCAGGCCCTTGTTGAGGCCCGATCCCATGGCAAACCCCTACCGCGAGCTGTTCCACGCCCCAGGCGCACGTGCCTTTGTGCTGGCCGGGATGATCGCGCGCATGCCGATTTCCATGACCGGCATCGGCCTGATCACCATGCTCTCGCAGCTCCAGGGCGGTTATGGCCTGGCGGGCTCCATCGCGGCGACTTTTGCCCTGGCCACGGCGTTTTGTGCGCCGCAGGTTTCGCGACTGGTGGACCGTTTTGGGCAAGGCCGGATCTTGCCGGTGTCGGCGCTGGTCGGCGGCGGGGCGCTGTTGATGCTGTTGCTCTGCACCCGCTTGCAGGCGCCGCACTGGACGTTGTTTGCGTTTGCCGCGCTGGCCGGTTGCATGCCGAGCATGTCGGCGATGGTGCGGGCACGCTGGACCGAGTTGTATCGCGGTCGCCCTGAGTTGCAAACCGCCTATGCGCTGGAGTCGGTGCTGGATGAGGTGTGTTTTATCGTCGGGCCGCCGCTGTCGGTGGGGTTGTGCGTGGTGGCGTTCCCCGAGGCGGGGCCGTTGGCGGCGTTGTTGATGCTGGCAATCGGGGTCACGGCGCTTGTGTTGCAGCGCGGCACCGAGCCGCCGGTGCATCCCCATGAAGAACACCATCAGGGTTCGATCATCCGCTCGAGCGAGATCCAGTTGTTGATGCTGTTGATGGTTGCCATGGGCACCATTGTCGGTGTGGTGGATGTGGTCAGCGTTGCCTTCGCCGCGCAGCAGGGGCAACCGGCGGCCGCGAGCATTGTGCTGTCGGTGTATGCCATCGGTTCATGCCTGGCCGGGTTGGCGTTCGGTGCGTTGCGCTCGAAACTGCCGCTGCCGTTACTGTTTCTCTATGGCGGGGTGGCGACGGCGGTGACCACGTTGCCGTTGCTGCTGGCGGCGAATATTGTCGGCTTGTCGCTGGCGGTGTTCGTTGCCGGGCTGTTCTTCGCTCCGACCCTGATTGTGGCGATGGCGCTGGTGGAGCGCATCGTGCCGCCGGCCAAACTCACCGAAGGCCTGACCTGGCTGGTCACCGGTTTGAGCATCGGTGTGGCCCTCGGCGCGGCCAGTTCCGGCTGGCTGGTGGATGCGTTCGGGGCGCGCAGCGGGTTCTGGGTGTCGATTGCCGCTGGCGCCGTGGTGTTGGGATCGGCGGTGCAGAGTTTCCGTCATTTGAAATAGCCCGCTGCTCCCATAAGGGATTACCAGCCTCTTCCCGAATTCACCCAGAAATTCACCGACAACGATGTCGAGACCGATTCCACCTGATGGAACCAGCCTTCGGGCAGAAACAGCAGGTCGCCGGCCTCCAGGGTTACTCGCAGAAACGTCACGTCTTGCGCGCCGGGGAAACGCTGGTAATCCGGCGCATCCGGGTTGAAATCACAACCGTCGAGCCCGCCCTGCGGGGCTGTCGACCAGGTGCCTAGGGCTTCGCGGTGATGGGGGGCGGCGAGGGTGAAGGTTTTCTGGCCCCAGACCTGAGCAAACAGGTTGTCGGTATCGTCGCGATGCAGCGGTGTCAGCGTGCCCTTGGGGCCGATCCAGATGCGGGGCGGGATGAACAGCGCTTGATCGAAGTAGGGCGGGTACTTGATCTGCTCCATCAACTGCGCCGGCAGGATGTTGTTGCCCATGTACGCCGGAGGTTCGCCATCGGCGCTTTTCACTGCCGGGGTGTCCAGCGAAGCGATGAACTCGGCCATGGAGGTGGAGCGGAAATCCCGCTCCGTGGAGAAGGTTTTCTTCACGTAATCGCCGTGGCGGGTGATGCCTTGCAGTTCGGCGAAATGCACCAGCGATTCTTCGCGGCTGAGCTTGAACAGGGGCCAGTCTTGCAGGGCATCGCTGATCACCAGCGGAATCCCGTGGGGCAGGTAGCGCGTTTCGAACTCCAGCACTGACAGTTCGCGACGTGGCCGACGCTCCACCGAGCGTTGGGGCGACAGGCTGGCGGAGACCTTTTCGCTGAAACGCGGCGGGGTCGGGTAGCGCTTGTTCATGTCGACCTTTTCCACCACGCCGCCACCATGGCGGGCGTGATCGATGATCTGCGGCAGCATCGTCGCCAGGCCCATGTTGCCGCCGATTTTCAAGCGGCCGCTGGCGAACAGTTCCTCGACATTGGCCATGCCGCCCATGATCCCGAGAAAGTCCTGTTCCGCGACTTCGATGGTCACGTCGGGGCTGGCATGACGGCCGGCTTCGGTGCGGCTGCTGGCCTTGACCTCGGACCAGTACGCCTGATGCGGGCCGAACACGAATTGAAAAACCCCTTCGATGCCGACGGCACCGGCATTGGCGAACAGTTTGCCCAAGATGGTCTGCAGGTCCACGGCGACGCCTCTTGTTGGTTTTGGTCTGAGCTGGTTTTGGTTTGAACTGATTCTGGTTTGAAGAGAAACGAGCACCTGCAGCAGAGATTTAACCGACGCTGACTAATTTGCGCTGCTGGCGGGTCGTCTTCCCTTACAGGCGACTTTTTGAGGTAAACCTGGTGACCAAGCTGACCCTGCTGTGCCTGCCGTATTCTGGCGCCAGTGCCATGGTCTACAGCCGCTGGCGGCGCAAGTTGCCGCAGTGGCTGCTGTTGCAACCGGTGGAGCTGCCGGGGCGGGGCGCACGGTTCGGCGAACCGCTGCACACCGACATGCGCGCGCTGGCGATGCAATTGGCCAGGGAGTTGCGTTCGACGCTCAAGGCGCCTTACGCCCTGTTTGGCCATAGCCTGGGCGCCTTGCTCGCGTGTGAGCTGGCCCACGCCTTTCGTGCGTTGGGTTGCCCGGAGCCGGTGGCGCTGTTTGCCTCGGGAACGGCGGCGCCAACGATGCGCGCCGACTACGATCGGGGCTTTGCCGAGCCCAAAACCGATGCGCAGTTGATCGAGCAGCTACGCACGCTCAATGGCACCAGCGAAGAGGTGCTGGCCAATGAAGAGCTGATGAGCCTGACGCTGCCGATTCTGCGTGCGGATTTTCTATTGTGCGGGCGTTTTCAGCCGGTGCGGCGGCCATTGCTCAAGTGCCCGGTGCATGTGCTGGGTGGCAAGGCCGACAAGGCCACCACTGAGCAGTTGATCGGCTGGAGCAGGGAAACCCTCGGCAGCTTTTCGGTGGACATGCTGGCCGGTGGGCACTTCTTCATTCACGAGCACGAAGCCAAGGTGCTGCGGGTGATCAAGGATCAGCTGGAGGTTCACCATCGGCGGCATGCCTTGGCGGCTGTCGATTAACACGATGCTTCAGTTTGGTGATCTCTGTGGCGAGGGAGCTTGCTCCCGCTGGGTTGCGAAGCGACCCTAAAACCTGCGACCTCGCTGTGTCAGGAATACCGCATTCGCCGGTTTACGACTGCTGCGCAGCCGAGCGGGACGGTGCGGCGATCCGACAAGCTCCCTCGCCACAGGTCTGTGTTCGGCCGTCATTCCTTCGCCGCCCTGCCGATTCCAGTCGCTTCGACCTCCCTTCCTGATACTTGTTCTCAAACGCTAATTTTTCCGGTCTGCATTCGTTTCATAGGGACGACGTGCCTTTGTGCTTCCTGCCTACTGATCCGGATGCTAAGAAATGAATGCTGAAGACTCCTTGAAACTTGCTCGCCGGTTTATCGGGTTGCCCCTGGAAAAGCGCCAGATGTTCCTTGCGGCCTTGCACAAGGAGGGCGTGGACTTCGCCCGTTTTCCGATTCCGCAAGGGGTCGAGGCCGAGGACCGGCAAGCGCTGTCCTACGCCCAGCAGCGCATGTGGTTCCTCTGGCAACTGGACCCGCACAGCGGCGCCTACAACTTGCCGGGCGCAGTGCGCCTGACCGGGCAACTGAACCTGCCGGCCCTGGAGCAAGCGTTCGCCAGCCTGGTGGCGCGTCATGAAACCCTGCGCACGGTGTTCCAGCGCCAGGCCGACGAGTCCCTGCAACAGGCACCTGCCAGTGCGCCGTTGGTGATCGAGCAAATTGATTTCAGCGCGCTGCCAACCCTTGAGCGCGAACAGGCCGTGGCCGAGGCCGCCCAGCAGCAATCGTTGCTGCCGTTCGATTTGGCCGTCGGGCCGTTGCTGCGGGTCAAGCTGCTCAAACTCACCGAGCAGGAGCACGTGCTGCTGCTGACCCTGCACCACATCGTTTCTGATGGCTGGTCGATGAACGTGTTGATCGACGAGTTCATCCGCTGCTACGACGCCCATGATGCCGGCGTGCAACCGCAGCTCGCGCCGTTGCCGATTCAATACAGCGACTATGCCTTGTGGCAACGCCGCTGGCTGGAAGCCGGGGAGCAGGCGCGGCAGCTGGAATACTGGCAAGCCCAATTGGGCTTCGAGCATCCGGTGCTGGAGCTGCCCACTGATCACCCGCGCCCGGCGATGCCCAGCTATCGCGGCACTCGTTATGAGTTCGGCGTCGACGGCCCACTGGCCGAGCAACTGCGAGCCACCGCGCAGAAGCACAACATCACCTTGTTCATGCTGTTGCTCGGCGCATTCAACGCGTTGCTGCACCGTTACACCGGGCAGACCGACATTCGCGTCGGCGTGCCGATCGCCAACCGCAATCGCGGTGAAATCGAAGGCCTGATCGGTTTCTTCGTCAACACCCAAGTGCTGCGCACCCGGCTCGATGGCCAGACCCGCGTGGCGGATTTGCTCAGTGACATCAAGGAAACCGCCCTCGGCGCCCAGGCCCATCAGGACTTGCCATTCGAGCGGCTGGTGGAAGCGCTAAAGCTGGAGCGCAGCCTCAGCCACACGCCGTTGTTCCAGGTGATGTACAACCATCAACCGCAGGTGGCGGACATTTCCACGGTGACCACCGCCTCGGGCCTGAAGCTGGGCATGATCGAATGGGAAGGGCGCACCACCCAATTCGACCTGACCCTGGACACCTATGAAAAGGCCGGCACACTGCACGCCGCGCTGACCTACGCCAATGACCTGTTCGATGCGCCGACCATCGAGCGCATGGCGCGGCACTGGACCCATTTGCTGCACGGTATGGTCAACGACAGCCAGCAGCGCATCAGCGATTTGCCGTTGCTTGAAGCCGAGGAATACCAGCGCATCGTCCATGACTGGAACCGCGCTGACGAAGGTTTCGCCGATGATCTGTGCGTCCATCAATTGATCGACCGCCAAGTCGCCGCCCAACCGGATGCGCTGGCGGTGACCTTTGCAGCCAAACAACTGACTTACGCCGAGCTCGACGCCCAGGCCAACCGTCTGGCCCACAAGCTGATCGAGTTGGGCGTGGGCCCGGAAGTGCGGGTCGGCGTGGCGATGCAACGTTCCGACAGTCTGTTGGTGGCGCTGCTGGCGGTGCTCAAGGCCGGCGGCGCCTATGTGCCGTTGGACCCGGATTACCCGGCCGACCGCGTGGCCTACATGCTCGACGACAGCCGCGCGCTGGTGCTGCTGACCGAGCAGGCTGTTGGGGCAACATTGAGCATCGCTGCCGAGACACAAGTGTTGTTGATGGACAGCGCCGAGCCATGGCTGGCCGCTTACCCAAGCAGCGCACCGGTCACTCGCGTCACGCCGGATAACCTCGCCTACGTGATCTACACCTCCGGTTCCACCGGCAAGCCCAAAGGCGTGGCCATCACCCATCGCAACGTGCTGGCGCTGATCGACTGGTCGCAATCGGTGTACAGCCGCGACGATATTCAGGGGGTACTGGCCTCGACTTCGGTGTGTTTCGACCTGTCGGTGTGGGAGTTGTTTGTCACCCCGGCCAACGGCGGCTCGCTGATCATCGCCCGCAACGCCCTGGAGTTGCCGCAACTGCCGGCCCGCGATCAGGTGCGCCTGATCAACACGGTGCCATCGGCGATCAATGCGCTGCACAGTGCCGGGCAGATTCCACCGAGCGTGCGCATCATCAACCTGGCCGGTGAGCCGCTTAAACAGTCGCTGGTCGACGGGCTTTACGGGCAGCCGACCGTGGCGCATGTCTACGACCTCTACGGCCCGTCGGAAGACACCACCTATTCCACCTGGACTCGCCGCCAGTCCGGCGGCAGCGCCAACATCGGCCGACCGCTCAAACACACCGCCAGCTATTTGCTGGATGCCGATCTGCAACCGGTGCCGCAGGGCGTATCGGCCGAGTTGTACCTGGCCGGCGCGGGCATCACCCGGGGTTACCTGGCGCGGCCGGGCATGACCGCCGAGAAGTACGTGCCGAACCCGTTTGCCAGCAACGGCGAGCGTCTGTATCGCACCGGTGACCTGACCCGTTATCAGGTCGACGGTGCGTTGCAATACGTCGGTCGCATCGACCATCAGGTCAAGGTTCGTGGTTTCCGGATCGAACTGGGTGAAATCGAAGCGCGGCTGTTGCAGCAGGACGCGGTACGCGAACTGGCGGTGCTGGCCCAGGACGGCGCCAGTGGTCAGCAACTGGTCGCCTACATCGTGCCGACCGATGCCGTGGTGTTGGCGGACAATGCCGATGCTCAAGCGAACCTGCGCGAAACCCTGAAAGCCGCGCTGCGCCAACACTTGCCGGACTACATGGTCCCGGCGCATCTGCTGTTCCTCGAGCAATTGCCGTTGACCCCCAACGGCAAGCTCGACCGCAAGGCCTTGCCTGCGGTCGACGGCTCCCAGCAACAACGTGAACACGTGGCGCCACGCACGGCGCTGGAAAAGTCGCTGGCAACGATCTGGCAAGACATCCTGGCCATCGACAATGTCGGCCTGGAAGACAACTTCTTCGAGCTGGGCGGCGACTCCATTGTGTCGATGCAAGTGGTCAGCCGCGCGCGTCAGGCGGGCATCCTGTTGAGCCCCAAAGACCTGTTCCAGTACCAGACCCTCCGCAGCCTGGCGCAAGTGGCCCGCAGCGGCGAACAGAAGCTGATCGATCAAGGTCCGGCTGTTGGCGCGGTGGCCCTGACGCCGGTGCAGCACTGGTTCTTCGAGCAAGCCATCCCTGAGCGTCATCACTGGAACCAGTCGCTGCTGCTGGTGCCGCGCGAAGCGCTGGATGCCGGGGCGCTGGATCAGGCGTTGGCGCAGTTGCTCCAGCATCACGATGGGTTGCGTCTGCGTTATCAACAGACCGACGCCGGTTGGCAGCAGGCCTATGGCGCAGCGTCTGTTGAGTCGGTGCTGTGGCAACGCTCGGCGCAATCGCTCGAAGATCTGAATGCGTTGTGCGACGAAGCCCAGCGCAGTCTTGATCTGGGCAACGGCCCGTTGCTGCGAGCGTTGTCGGTGCAGATGGCCGATGGCACTCAGCGGCTGCTGCTGGTGATTCACCATTTGGCGGTGGACGGTGTGTCTTGGCGGGTGTTGCTGGAGGATCTGCAGCAGTTCTATCGCCAGGCACGCGACGGCTCGACGCTGACGACGGCGACGAAAACCAGTTCATACCAGCGCTGGGTGGCGCGTCTACAAAGCCACCTGCCAACGTTCCACAGCAGTGTCGATTATTGGCAGTCGCAACTGCGCGATGCAGCGCAACACGACTTGCCGTGCGACCGCCCAGACGGTGCACTGCAAAACCGTTTCGAGCAGAAAGTCGAACTGACCTTCGATGCCGAACAAACCCGCAAACTGCTGCAACAGGCGCCGGCGGCTTATCGCACTCAGGTCAATGATCTGCTGCTGACCGCGTTGGCGCGGGCCGTGTGCCGCTGGACCGGGCAGGGCAGCACGCTGATCCAGCTCGAAGGCCACGGCCGCGAGGACCTGTTCGACGACATCGATTTGACCCGCACTGTCGGCTGGTTCACCAGTCTGTTCCCGGTCAACCTGAGCCCGGCCGGCGACCTCGGCGCATCGATCAAAACGGTCAAGGAGCAACTGCGCGCGGTGCCGGACAAAGGACTGGGCTACGGCGTGCTGCGCTATCTGGCCGACTCGCAGGTTGGCGCCGCACTGGCAGCCATGCCGCAACCGCGCATCACCTTCAACTACCTGGGGCAGTTCGACCGTCAGTTCGACGAAGCGGCGTTGTTTGTGCCGTCCAGCGAAGGCAGCGGCGCCGCGCAGGATCCGTCGGCACCGTTGGCCAACTGGCTGACGGTCGAAGGCCAGGTGTACGGCGGCGAGCTGTCGATGAGCTGGGGCTTCAGCCGCGAGATGTTCGACACCGCGACCATCCAGCAGCTGGTTGATCAATACGCTGTCGAACTCAACGGGTTGATCGAGCATTGCTGCACCCTTGAGGTGCCACAGGCCACGCCATCGGACTTCCCGCTGGCGCGCATCACCCAGGCACAACTCGATGCATTGCCGGTGGCCGTCAGCCAACTCGACGACCTCTATCCGCTGTCGCCGATGCAACAGGGGCTGTTGTTCCACACCCTGTACGAGCAGGCGGCGGGCGAGTACATCAATCAGTTGCGGGTGGATGTGCAAGGCATCGAGCCTGAGCGTTTCCGCGCCGCCTGGCAGGCCACGGTCGATGCTCAGGATATCTTGCGCACCGGTTTTGTCTGGCAGGGCGAACTGGAGCAACCGGTGCAGATCGTCCACAAGCAGGTGCAGTTGCCGTTCACCGTGCTCGACTGGCGTGAGCGTGGCGATCAGCTTCAGGCCCTGAATGAACTGGCCGATGCCGAGCGCCAACAAGGATTCGACCTGAGCCGGGCGCCATTGCTGCGACTGGTGCTGGTGCACACCGCAGCCGATCGCTGGCAGCTGATTTACACCCATCACCACATCCTGATGGACGGCTGGAGCAACTCGCAGTTGCTCGGCGAAGTCTTGCAGCGTTACAGCGGTCGCCCACCGATAGCTACCGGCGGGCGCTATCGCGATTACATCGGTTGGTTGCAGCGTCAGGATATACAACTGAGCCAGGATTTCTGGCGCGAGCCATTGGCCTCCTTGCAAGAGCCGACCCGACTGGCGCGGGTGGCGTCCGGCAACGAAACCCAGAGCGGGCATGGCGATCACTTCCAGACCCTGGACGTCAGTCGCACCCAAGGCCTTGAAGCCTTTGCCCGGCAACAAAAAGTCACCCTTAACACCTTGGTGCAAGCCGCGTGGCTGCTGTTGTTGCAACGCTACACCGGTCACCAAACCGTGGCGTTCGGCGCCACGGTGGCCGGGCGTCCGGCAGACTTGCCCGGCATCGAGCAAGCGGTCGGCTTGTTCATCAATACCTTGCCGGTGATCGGCACGCCGCGTCCGGACCAAAGCGTCGGCCACTGGTTGCAAGCGGTACAGGCGCAAAACCTCAGCCTGCGCGAGTTCGAGCACACGCCGTTGGCGGACATTCAACGCTGGGCCGGGCAGGGCGGCGAAGCGCTGTTCGACAACATTCTGGTGTTCGAGAACTACCCGATTGCCCAGGCGCTGCAACAGGGCGCGGAGCAAGGCGTGGTGTTCGGCGACGTCGCCAACCTTGAGCAAACCCATTATCCGTTGAGCGTTGCCGTGACATTGGGCCAGACCCTGGCCCTGCATTACAGCTTCGACCGGGCGCATTTCTCAGCGTCCACGATCGAACGCATCGCTGCGCACCTGCTGCAACTGTTGGAGCAGTTCGCCGAGTCGGCCGAACGCAATCTTGGTGAAATTGCCCTGGCCAGCGCCGCCGAACGGGCGCAGCAACAGGCCGATAACCAGCCGCAGCCGTACCCGGTGAATGTCGCCGTGCACCAGCGCATCGCCGAACTCGCCGCCCAGCGCCCGGAGCGCACGGCGGTGATCTTCGCCGGCCAGCGGTTCAGCTATGGCGACATCGACCAACGCGCTAATCAGTTGGCCCACGCCCTGATCGCGCGGGGTGTCGGCCCGGAAAGCCGGGTCGGCGTGGCCTTGCCGCGTAGCGAAGGGGTGATTGTCGCGCTGCTGGCGGTGCTCAAGGCTGGCGGTGCCTACGTGCCGCTGGACACCAGCTACCCGCGCGAACGCCTGGCCTATCTGATCGAGGATTCGGGGCTGGCGTTGTTGCTCAGCGATTCGTCGGTTTCTGTGCAGTTGCCGGTGGATGATGCGGTCCCGGTGCTGGAGCTCGACCGTCTCGATCTGCGCAGCCAATCCCTCACCGCGCCCAAGGTGCCGCTCGATCCGCAGAACCTCGCTTACGTCATTTACACCTCCGGCTCCACCGGTAACCCCAAAGGCGTGAGCGTCGCCCATGGCCCGCTGGCGATGCATTGCCAGGCCATCGGTGAACGCTATGAAATGCGTGACAGCGACTGCGAATTCCACTTCATGTCCTTCGCCTTCGACGGCGCCCATGAGCGTTGGCTGACCAGCCTGACTCACGGCGCTTCGCTGCTGATTCGCGACGACAGCCTGTGGACCCCGGAACAGACCTACAACGCCATGCGCGAACACGGCGTGACGGTGGTGGCGTTCCCGCCGGTCTACCTGCAACAACTGGCCGAACACGCCGAGCGTGAAGGCCACCCGCCGAGGGTGCGGATCTACTGCTTCGGCGGCGATGCCGTGCCTAACGCCAGTTTCGATCGGGTCAAGCGTGCGCTCGATCCGGACTACATCATCAACGGCTACGGCCCGACCGAAACCGTGGTCACGCCGCTGATCTGGAAGGCCGGGCGCGACGTGCCGTGCGGCGCGGCCTACGCGCCGATCGGCAGTCGCATCGGTGACCGCAGCGCTTATGTGCTGGACGCCGACCTGAACCTGCTGCCCCAAGGCATGGCCGGTGAGCTGTACCTGGGCGGCACCGGCCTGGCCCGGGGTTACCTGAACCGTCCCGGCCTGACGGCTGAGCGGTTTGTTGCCGATCCGTTCAGCGCGGTCGGTGGCTTGCTGTACCGCACCGGCGACCTGGTGCGGCAGCGTGCCGATGGCACGTTCGATTACCTGGATCGCATCGACAATCAGGTGAAGATTCGCGGTTTCCGCATCGAACTGGGGGAAGTCGAAGCGCGCCTGCAAACCCTCGACGGCGTGCGCGAAGCCGTGGTGGTCGCCCAGGAAGGCACCGCCGGCAGTGGCAAGCGCCTGGTGGCTTATGTGGTCGCCGATGCACTCAACGCCGAGCGTGCTGATTTCGCCGACAGCCTGCGCGAGCAACTCAAAGTCGCGCTGCCGGCGCACATGGTCCCGGCATATTTGCTGCTGCTTGAGCGCCTGCCGCTGACCCCCAACGGCAAACTCGACCGCAAGAACCTGCCCAAGCCGGACGTCAGTCAATTGCAGCAAGCTTACGTGGCGCCGCAAAGCGCACTGGAGCAGCAACTGGCGACGATCTGGCAGGACGTGCTGAAACTCGATCAGGTCGGTTTGAGCGACAACTTCTTCGAACTGGGCGGCGATTCGATCATCTCGATTCAAGTGGTCAGCCGCGCCCGTCAGGCCGGTATCCGCTTCACGCCAAAAGACCTGTTCCAGCACCAGACCATCCAGGCACTGGCCACGGTGGCGCGGTTGGGTGAGCAAGCTCAGGTCATCGATCAAGGGCCGGTCACGGGTGAACTGGCGTTGTTGCCGGTGCAACAGGTGTTCTTCGAACAAGCCATCCCCGAGCGTCAGCACTGGAACCAGGCGGTGATGCTCAAGCCGACGCAAATACTGAATGCCAATCTGCTTGAGCAGGCGTTGGGCGCACTGGTTACTCACCACGATGGCTTGCGCTTGAGTTTCGTCGAACAAGCTGAGGGCTGGCAGGCGCAGTACCGTGCGCCGGGCAGCCAGACCGAGGCGTTGCTCTGGGCGGTTGACGTCGCCGACGCCACGGCACTGGAAGCGGTGGCCAATGAAGCGCAACGCAGCTTGAACCTGCAACACGGGCCGCTGCTGCGCGCGGTGCTGGCGAACCTCGATGACGGCACTCAGCGCCTGTTGCTGGCGATCCACCATCTGGTGGTGGACGGCGTGTCGTGGCGGATTCTGTTTGACGATCTGCAAACCGCTTACCGTCAGCTGTTGAGCGGCGAGCCCCTGCAATTGCCGGCCAAAACCAGTGCGGCCAAGGTCTGGGCCGAGCACCTGCAAACCTACGCCCGCAGTGCTGAATTGCGCAGCGAACTGGCCTGGTGGCAACAGCAGTTGCACGGCGCCGACGTGGCGTTGCCGGTGGACAATCCCGAGGGCGGGCAGCAGAACAAGCATGCACTGACGGTGCGCACGCAACTGAACAAGGAACTGACCCGGCAACTGCTGCAAGACGCCCCGGCGGCGTATCGCACGCAGGTCAACGACCTGCTGCTGACCGCTCTGGCCCGCGTCATGGTGCGCTGGACCGGCACTGACAGCGCGTTGATCCAGCTCGAAGGTCATGGCCGTGAAGAGCTGTTCGACGGCGTTGACCTGACCCGTACCGTCGGCTGGTTCACCAGCCTGTACCCGGCAAAATTGACGCCGGTCGCTGACCTCGGCGGTTCGCTGAAACAGATCAAGGAACAGCTGCGCGCGATCCCGAACAAGGGCCTCGGTTTTGCTGCGCTGGCCCATCTGGGTGACGACGTTGCACGCAAAACCCTCAGCCAATTGCCGGTGCCGTGCCTGACCTTCAACTACCTGGGCCAGTTCGACGGCAGCTTCACCGAAGCCGACGGCGCCTTGTTCGTGCCGTGCAGTGACGCGGCCGGCGATGAACTGGATGCTCGTGCGCTATTGGCTAACCAGTTGGCCCTCAACGGTCAGGTGTATGGCGGCGAACTGAATCTGGGATGGACCTTCAGCCGCGAAATGTTCAATGAGGCGACCATTCAAGCGCTGGCCGACGATTACGCACTGGAACTGCAAGCGCTGATCGCCCATTGCTGCCAGGCCGGACAGCACGGCGTCACCCCGTCGGACTTCCCGCTGGCGCGCTTGAGTCAGGCACAACTGGACGGCTTGCCGCTGGCGCCGCAGTCGATCGAAGACCTGTATCCATTGTCGCCGATGCAGCAGGGCATGTTGTTCCATGCCGTGTACCAGGAAACCACCGGCGATTACATCAACCAGATTCGCCTGGATGTGGAAGGGCTCGACCCCGAGCGTTTCCATCAGGCCTGGCAAGCAGCGGTGGATGCCCACGACATTCTGCGCACACGCTTTGTCTGGCAGGGCGAACTGGAAAACCCGGTGCAGGTGGTCGGCAAACACGCGCAGATGCCTTACAGCCTGCATGATTTACGCGCCCATCCGCAGCGCGATCAGGCCTTGCAGACGCTCGCCGACACGGAACGCCAGGCCCTCAACTTGAGCGCACCGACCTTGTTGCGGCTGGTGATTGCGCGTATCGACGACCACCGTCATCACCTGATCTACACCAACCATCACATCCTGATGGACGGCTGGAGCAACTCGCAGTTGCTCGGCGAAGTGCTGCAGCGTTACAGCGGCCAGTTCAACGCCGCTCACAGCGGACGTTACCGCGATTACATCGCCTGGCTGCAACGCCAGGACACGGCGGCCAGCGAAGCGTTCTGGACCCCGGCGCTGCACGCGCTGGACGAGCCGACGCGCCTGGCCCAGACCGTCGCGAAGCCTCAGGCGTCTATCGACAGCCAAGGTTATGGCGATCACTTCCAGGTGCTGGAGGCCGATCAAACCCTGCGTTTGGGCGAGTTTGCCCGGGCCGCGAAAGTCACCGTCAACACGCTGGTGCAGGCGGCCTGGTTGCTGTTGCTGCAACGCTACACCGGGAAAACCACCGTGGCCTTCGGCGCGACGGTTGCGGGTCGTCCGGCGGACTTGCCGGGTGTCGAGCAACAGATCGGGCTGTTCATCAACACCTTGCCGGTGATTGCCAGCCCTCGGGCCGAGCAATCGCTCACGAGCTGGCTGCAAACGGTGCAAGGGCAAAACCTGGCCTTGCGCGAGTTCGAACACACCGCGCTGTTCGATATTCAGCGCTGGGCCGGGCAGGGCGGTGAAGCGCTGTTCGACAACATTCTGGTGTTCGAGAACTACCCGATTGCCCAGGCTCTGGAGCAGGGCGCCCCGCAAGGGCTGCGTTTTGGTCCGGTGGCCAGCCGCGAGCAGACCAACTATCCGCTGACCCTGCTGGTGAGCCTCGACGCGCAACTGTCGCTGCACTTCAGCTATCAGCGCGGCAGTTTTGCGCAGGCGACAGTGACGCGACTGGCGGCTCATTTGCAGCACCTGTTGAGCCAGATGATCGACGCCGGTGAACGCTGTCTCGGCGAGTTGGTGCTGCTGGATGAAACCGAGCAGCAACAAGTGTTGCTGGACTGGAACCATCGCGATGAAGGTTTCGCCCAGGAGCTGTGCATTCACCAGTTGATCGACCGTCAAGTCGCCGCTCAACCGGATGCGCTGGCGGTGACCTTCGCAACCAAGCAACTGACTTACGCCGAACTCGACGCCCGGGCCAACCGTCTGGCCCACAAGCTGATCGAGTTGGGCGTGGGTCCGGAAGTGCGGGTCGGCGTGGCGATGCAGCGTTCCGACAGTCTGTTGGTGGCGCTGCTGGCGGTGCTCAAGGCCGGCGGCGCCTATGTGCCGTTGGACCCGGATTATCCGGCCGACCGCGTGGCCTACATGCTCGACGACAGCCGTGCGCTGGTGCTGCTGACCGAGCAGGCTGTTGCGGCAACATTGAACGTGACGGCGGGCACTCAAGTGCTGTTGATGGACAACGCCGAGTCGTGGCTGGCCACTTACCCAAGCAGCGCACCGGTCACCCGTGTCACGCCGGATAACCTGGCCTACGTGATCTACACCTCCGGCTCCACCGGCAAGCCCAAAGGCGTGGCCATCGCCCATCGCAACGTGCTGGCGCTGATCGACTGGTCGCAATCGGTGTTCAGCCGCGAAGACATTCAGGGCGTGCTGGCCTCGACCTCGGTGTGTTTCGACCTGTCGGTGTGGGAGCTGTTTGTCACCTTGGCCAACGGCGGCTCGCTGATCATCGCCCGCAACGCCCTGGAGCTGCCGCAACTGCCCGCCCGCGATCAGGTGCGCCTGATCAACACCGTGCCGTCGGCGATCAATGCGCTGCACAGTGCCGGGCAGATTCCGCCGAGCGTGCGCATCATCAACCTCGCCGGTGAGCCGCTGAAGCAGTCGCTGGTCGATGCGCTTTATAGGCAACCGACCGTGGCGCATGTCTACGACCTTTACGGCCCGTCGGAAGACACCACCTATTCCACCTGGACCCGTCGCGAGGCGGGTGGCACGGCGAACATTGGTCGCCCGCTCAAACACACCGTCAGCTATTTGCTGGATGCCGACTTGCAACCGGTGCCTCTGGGCGTATCGGCCGAGCTGTACCTGGCCGGTGCCGGCATCACCCGGGGTTACCTGGGGCGGCCGGGCATGACCGCCGAGAAGTACGTGCCGAATCCGTTCGCCAGCAACGGCGAGCGTCTGTACCGCACCGGCGATCTGACCCGCTATCAGGCCGATGGTGTGCTCGAGTACCGAGGGCGAATCGATCATCAAGTGAAGATCCGCGGCTTCCGCATCGAACTGGGGGAAATCGAAGCGCGCCTGCTGGAGCAGCCAGCGGTTCGCGAAGTGGCGGTGCTGGCGCAGGAAGCCCTGGGCAATCAGCAACTGGTGGCCTACGTGGTCGCTTCACCACTGGAGCTCGATGATCAGCAGTCCCTGCGCGATGAACTCAAGGCACGGCTCAGGGAGTCTTTGCCGGAATTCATGGTCCCGGCGCACCTGTTGTTCCTCGAACAATTGCCGCTGACGCCCAACGGCAAACTCGACCGCAAGGCGTTGCCGACGGTGGAGGGCGGTCATTTGCAGGGGCGTTATGTCGCCCCGCAGAGCGAGCGCGAGCAGCAGGTTGCGGCGATCTGGCAGCACGTACTGCAAGTCGAGCGTGTCGGCCTGCTGGATCACTTTTTCGAACTGGGCGGCCACTCGTTGCTGGCCGTCAATGTGGTTTCACGCCTGCAACTGGAACTGGGCCTGAAACTGACCCCACAACTGATTTTTCAACACCCCGTACTCACGGATTTCGTCAGCAGTCTGGCAACCGCAGGGGAGCAGGTCGATACGTTGAAACTGAGCAAGCTGGACGCCCTGCTTGACGAAATGGAGGAAGCTTGATGGATACCAATGTCGCTTTGAAGATCGCCCGGCGCTTCATAACTTTGCCGCTCGACAAGCGCAGGGTCTATCTGCAGAAGATGCTCGAGGAGGGCGTTTCACCGGCTAACCTGCCGATTCCCGAAACCCAGTCGCAGTTCGATCCGGTGCCGCTGTCCTTTGCTCAGGAGCGCCAGTGGTTCCTCTGGCAGATGGACCCCGACAGCGCCGCCTACAACATTCCCAGTGCCATGCACTTGCAGGGCGAGCTCGACGTCGCGGCGCTCGAACGCGGTTTCAATGCATTGATTGCCCGTCATCAAAGCCTGCGCACCACGTTCCGGCAGCAGGATGAACAAGCGGTGCAGGTGATTCATCCGCACATGAACCTGACCGTCGCCGTGCATGAACTGGATGAACGCCCCGATGCCCTGTCGCCAGAAGCGCAGATTCAAGTGTTCGTCGCCGAACAGGCCGGGCAGCCGTTCGACTTGGTCAACGGTCCGCTGTTGCGCGTCAGCCTGCTGCGCCTTGGCGCGCAGGAGCATGTGCTGACCCTGACCCAGCACCACATCGCCTCGGATGGCGCGTCGATGCGGGTCATGGTCGATGAACTGCTGCAACTCTATGGCGCTTACCGCCAGGGCCACGAACTCGCTTTGCCGGCGCTGTCGATCCAGTACGCCGACTATGGCATCTGGCAACGGCACTGGATGGAAGCCGGGGAGCGCGAGCGGCAACTGGACTACTGGCAGGCGCACTTGGGCAGCGAACATCCGCTGCTGGAGTTGCCCACCGATTACCCGCGTCCGGCGGTGCAGAGCCTGCGTGGCGCCCGTCATGAGCTGGCATTGCCGCCGGCACTGGGCGAGCGCCTGAGGGCGTTGGCCAAAAGCGAAAACGTCACCCTGTTCATGCTGTTGCTGGCGTCGTTCCAGACCTTGTTGCATCGCTACAGTGGCCAGGCCGAGATTCGCGTCGGCGTGCCCACCGCTAACCGCAACCGGGTCGAGACCGAGCGGCTGATCGGCTTCTTCGTCAACACCCAGGTGCTCAAGACCGAGGTCGATGCTCAGGCCACGTTCAGCACGCTGCTGGCCCAGGTCAAACAGACCGCGATGGCCGCCCAGGCGCATCAGGACCTGCCTTTCGAACAATTGGTCGAAGCCTTGCAACCGGAACGCAGCCTGAGCTACAGCCCGCTGTTCCAGGTGATGTACAACCACCAGAGCACCGGCGCAAGCCAAAGCCGCCAGGGCACCGGCGAGTCGGCGCTGACGATCCGCCACTTGCATCAGCCCTCGCGCACCGCGCAATTCGACCTGACCCTGGAAACCTTCGACGGCCCCGAAGGCCTCGGCGCACAGTTGACCTATGCCACCGACCTGTTTGACGGCGCGACCATCGAGCGTCTGGCGCGGCATTGGCAAAACCTGCTCGGCAGCCTGGTTGCCGATCCGCAGCAACGGGTGGGCGAACTGGCGCTGCTCGACGAAACCGAACAACAGCAGGTGCTGGTCGACTGGAACCGCAGCGCCGCCGAATACCCGACCGACCGCTGCATCCATCAATTGATCGAAGCCCAGGTCCGGCGCACGCCAGAGGTCACGGCGTTGGTGTTCGACGGGCAATCCCTGAGTTATGCACAACTCAATCGCCAGGCCAACCAGTTGGCCCATCGGCTGATCGAACGGGGCGTCGGCCCGGATCAGTTGGTCGGTATCGCCATCGACCGCAGCCTGGAAATGCTGATCGGACTGTTGGCGATTCTCAAGGCGGGCGGTGCCTACGTGCCGCTGGACCCGCAATACCCTGAAGACCGTCTGGCGCACATGATCGAAAACAGTGGCTTGCAACTGCTGCTGACCCAGGCGCATTTGATCGGGCAACTGCCGATTCCGGCCGGCGTGCAGACCCTGTTGCTCGACCCGCAAGGCGAACACGCTCGCGGTTACAGCGAGGCCGATCCGCAGGTAGCGCTCAGCGGTGAACACCTGGCGTATGCGATTTACACCTCCGGCTCCACCGGCAAGCCCAAAGGGGTGATGGTGCGCCATCAGGCGCTGGTGAACTTCGTGGTGAGCATGGTCAAGGAGCCGGGCATTGAAGCCCGGGACCGCATGCTGTCGCTGACCACATTCTCGTTCGATATTTTCGGCCTGGAAATCTACGGCCCGCTGCTCAGCGGTGCCCGTGTGGTGCTGGTGGACAAGCACACCGCCCAGGATCCGCAAGCGCTGCTGGAGATGATCCGGCAGCAGGAAGTCACGGTGGTGCAAGCCACGCCGTCGACCTGGCGCATGTTGCTCGACCACGAACAGGCGCCCACCCTCCAGGGCTGTAAATTCCTCTGCGGCGGCGAAGCGCTGGCCGATGACTTGGCCCAGCGCATGCTCGGTCTGGCGGGGCAGGTCTGGAACCTTTATGGCCCGACCGAAACCACCATCTGGTCGGCGGCCTGGCAGCTGACCCGCGAGCAGCGCCAGCCGTACCTCGGCAAACCGATTGCCAACACCACGCTGTACATTTTGGGCGATGACCTGGCACCGAATCCGGCGGGCTCGATTGGCGAACTGCTGATCGGCGGGGACGGCCTGGCCCGTGGGTATCACGACCGAGCGGCAATGACCGCCGAGCGCTTCCTGCCCGACCCGTTCGGCAACGGCGCGCGGCTGTACCGCACCGGCGACCTGGCACGCCATCGTCATGACGGCGTGCTCGAATACATGGGGCGTATCGACCATCAAGTGAAGATCCGTGGTTTCCGCATCGAACTGGGTGAAATCGAGGCGCGTTTGCTGGAGCAGCCAGCAGTCCGTGAAGTGGCGGTGCTGGCGCAGGAAGCCCTGGGCAGCCAGCAACTGGTGGCCTATGTGGTCGCGCCGCAACTGGACCTCGATGCCGCCGACGAGCAACTGCGTCTGCGCGATGAACTCAAGGCGCGGCTCAAGGAATGCCTGCCGGAATTCATGGTCCCGGCGCATCTGCTGTTCCTCGCCAACCTGCCGCTGACACCTAACGGCAAACTCAATCGCAAGGCGTTGCCAGCGGTGGACGCGAGCCAGTTACAGGCGCGTTATGTCGCCCCACAGAGCGAGCGGCAACAGCAAGTCGCCGCCATCTGGCAGGACGTGCTGAAGCTGGACCGCGTGGGCCTGACCGACAACTTCTTCGAGCTGGGCGGGCACTCCCTGCTGGTGACCCAAGTGGTGTCGCGGGTGCGTCGGGTGCTGGGCATTCAGGTGCCGTTGCGCAGCCTGTTCGAGCACAGCACCCTGGAGGATTTCGTCCAGGCGCTGGGCGCCGAGCCGGGCGAACAGTCACCGCCGATGACCCGGGTCGACCGTGACCAACCGCTGGCGCTGTCCTTTGCCCAGGAGCGCCAATGGTTCCTGTGGAAAATGGACCCCGACAGCGCCGCCTACAACATCCCGACCGCGCTGCGGATGCGCGGCGCGCTGGACAAAAACGCCCTGCAACGTAGCTTCGAGGCGCTGGTGGAGCGCCACGAGAGCCTGCGCACTGCGTTCGTCGAGGAAGACGGTCGGACCTGGCAGGTGATCCGCCCGCAAGGTCGCGTGAGTTTTGTCGAACAACGCCTGGCTGCCAGCGATGAAGCGAGCATCAAGGCCTTCGTCGAACAGGAGACGCAACGCCCGTTCGATGTACTCGACGGCTCGTTGGTGCGCTTCGTTCTGCTGCAGGTGGGCGAGCAGGATCACGTGCTGATTCTGACCCTGCACCACATCGTCTCCGACGCCTGGTCGTTGCAGGTGATGATCGACGATTTGATGGGCCTGTATGCGGCGATCAGCCAGGGCCGGCCGGCCGAATTGCCGCCACTGCCGGTGCAGTACGCCGACTATGCGGTGTGGCAGCGTCAATGGATGGCCGCCGGCGAACGGGATCGGCAGTTGGCCTACTGGCGCGAGAAACTGGGCAGCGAACAGCCGCTGCTGGAGCTGCCACTGGATCATCCGCGTCCGGCGCAGCAAAGTTTCCGTGGCGCGCGTCTGCCGATCACCCTCGACGAATCCCTGAGCAATGCCCTGAAGGCCTTGGCCCGACGGGAAAACGTCACGCTGTTCATGCTGTTGCTCGGCTCGTTCCAGACCTTGCTGCATCGCTACAGCGGCCAGGCCGATATCCGCGTCGGCGTGCCGATTGCCAACCGCAACCGCCTGGAAACCGAGCGGCTGATCGGTTTCTTCGTCAACACCCAGGTGCTGCGCGCCGAGTTCGACGGCCAGCTGACGGGCGCTCAATTGCTGCAACAGGTGAAGCAGACGGCCATGGCGGCGCAGATGCATCAGGACCTGCCGTTCGAGCAACTGGTCGATGCCTTGCAACCGCAACGCAACCTGAGCCACAGCCCGCTGTTCCAGGCGATGTTCAACCATCGCAGCGAAGCGGCCTCAACGCTGGCCGAATCGTTGCCGGGCATCGAGCTGGCAATCCTCAGTTGGGAACACCGCACCGCGCAGTTCGACCTGACCCTGGACACCAGTGATAACCCGCAAGGCCTGCACGCGTCGCTGACCTACACCACTGATTTGTTCGAGCCATCGACCATCGAGCGCATGGGCCGGCACTGGCTGAATCTGTTGCAGGGCCTGGTCGAGGACATCCACCGTCCGGTCGGGCAATTGGCGTTGCTCGATGACCGCGAGCGGCAATTGACGGTCGCCGGTTGGAACGCCACCGCTGTCGACTACCCGTTGCATCGCAGCGTGCAGGCGCTGATCGAAGAGCAGGTCGGTAAAACCCCGCAGGCGTGTGCGCTGGTGTTTGCTGAGCAACGCTTGAGCTACGCCGAACTCAATGGCCGTGCCAACCAATTGGCTCACGTACTGATCGAGCAGGGCGTCGGCCCGGATATGCTGGTGGGCATCGCGGTCGAGCGGTCGGTGGAAATGGTCGTGGGCCTGCTGGCGATTCTCAAGGCCGGCGGTGCTTATTTGCCGTTGGACCCGGAGTACCCACAGGAACGTTTGGCATACATGTTTGAAGACAGCGGCATCCAGTTGCTGCTGACCCAGAGCCATTTGCTTGAGCAATTGCCGATTCCGGCCGGCATTCGCAGCCTGGTGCTGGATCAGGACGGCGACTGGCTGGAAGGCCGCAGCGACGGCAACCCTGGCGTTGATCTCGACGGGGAAAACCTTGCCTATGTGATCTACACCTCGGGCTCCACCGGCAAACCCAAAGGTGCGGGCAACCGTCATTCGGCACTGGTCAATCGCCTGTGCTGGATGCAGCAGGCCTATCGGCTCGACGCCACGGACAGCGTGTTGCAAAAAACGCCGTTCAGTTTCGACGTGTCGGTCTGGGAGTTCTTCTGGCCGCTGCTGACCGGTTCGACCCTGGTGGTGGCCGCGCCGGGTATTCATCGTGATCCGGCGCAGTTGATCGAGCTGATCACCGCGCAACGCATCACCACGCTGCACTTCGTACCGTCGATGTTGCAGGCGTTCCTGCAAGACCCTTCGGTGGGCCAGTGCAGCAGCCTGACCCGGATCGTCTGCAGTGGCGAAGCCCTGCCAGTGGATGCGCAGCAGCAAGTGTTTGCCAAGCTGCCGAATGCCGGTTTGTACAACCTCTACGGCCCGACGGAAGCGGCCATCGACGTCACGCACTGGACGTGCATCGAGGAAGGGCGCGACAGCGTGCCGATCGGCCGGCCGATCGCCAACCTGGGCACTTACATTCTCGATCATGAGTTGTCGCCGGTGCCGGTGGGCGTGATTGGCGAGTTGTACCTGGGCGGCGAAGGCCTGGCCCGGGGTTATCACCGTCGCCCATCGCTCACGGCAGAGCGCTTCGCGACCAGCCCGTTCGGTGACGGCCAGCGTCTGTACCGCACCGGCGACCTGGCGCGTTATCGCGCCGACGGGGTGATCGAATACGCCGGACGCATGGACCATCAAGTGAAAATCCGTGGCCTGCGCATCGAATTGGGCGAGATCGAAGCGCGCCTGGCCGAACACGCCGAAGTCCGTGAAACCGTGGTCATCGCCCAGGACGGCACGCTGCTGGTGGCGTATGTGGTGCCGGCCCGTGACGCGTTGCTGCACGCCGACGATGAAACTCGCAACGCCTTGCAGCGCAGTCTCAAGGAACACCTGAGCCAGACATTGCCGGACTACATGGTCCCGCAGCATTGGCTGTGGCTGGAAAAAATGCCGGTCAGCCCCAACGGCAAACTGGAACGCAAGGCGTTGCCCAAGGCCGACACCACGGCCAGCAGCAAGGCTTACACCGCCCCGACCAGCGCTATCGAACAAGCGCTGGTGGAGATCTGGCAAAGCGTGTTGGGGCGGCCGCAGGTAGGGATCAGCGACAACTTCTTCGAGCTGGGCGGCGATTCGATCATCTCGATCCAGGTGGTCAGCCGGGCGCGTCAGGCGGGGATTCATTTCAGCCCCAAAGACCTGTTCCTGCACCAGAACGTGCAAAGCCTCGCGGCGGTGGCGAAGGTCGGCGACAGTGGCTTGCGCATCGACCAGGGCCCGGTCACTGGCGATACGCCGTTGCTGCCATTCCAGCAGTTGTTCTTTGAACGCGAGATGGCCGAGCCGCACCACTGGAACCAGTCGGTGCTGCTCAAGTCCGCCAAACCACTGCACGCCGAACACCTGGAGCGTGCGTTGCAGGCACTGGTCAGCCATCACGACGTGTTGCGTCTGGCCTTCACCCGTCAGGGTAATAAATGGACCGCGCAGCATCGCTCCCTGGCCGAGCAACAGGCGCTCTGGCAACAGTCGCCGCTGCTGTGGACCGCCGACGTTGCTGATGCGGCGGCACTCGAACAGTTGGGCGAACAGGCACAGCGCAGCCTCGAACTGGCGAACGGTAATCTGCTGCGCGCGGTGCTGGCGAATATGGCCGATGGCAGTCAGCGACTGTTGCTGGTGATCCATCACCTGGTGGTCGACGGCGTGTCCTGGCGGATTCTGCTCGAAGACCTGCAACAGGCCTGCGAGCAGTTGCAGGCGGGCCAAACGCTCACATTGCCGACCAAGACCAGCGCCACCCAGGCCTGGGCGCGACGCTTGCAACAACATGCCGACAGCCCGGCGATGCAGGCTCAGCTGAGGTTCTGGCAAGAACAGTTGCAGGGTTCACGCAATGACTTGCCCTGCGATCGACCCCAGGGCGAGTTGCACAATCGCCACGCCTTGCATGTGCAGACCCGTCTGGACAAACAGCAGACTCGCCAGCTGTTGCAGGAGGCGCCGGCGGCCTATCGCACGCAGGTCAACGACCTGTTGCTGACGGCGCTGGCGCGGGTGATTGCGGACTGGACGGGTGAAGCCTCGACCCTGATCCAGCTCGAAGGCCACGGTCGCGAGGCGCTGTTCGACGAACTCGATTTGAGCCGCAGCGTGGGTTGGTTCACCAGTCTGTTCCCGGTTCGGCTGACCCCGGCGAGCACGCCGCAGGACTCGATCAAGACGATCAAGGAGCAACTGCGGGCGATCCCCGATAAAGGCCTGGGCTTTGGCGCGCTGCGCTACCTGGGCAATGACAGTACCCGGCAAATGCTGCAAGCCTTGCCCGTGCCGCGCATTACCTTCAACTACCTCGGCCAGTTCGATGCCGGGTTTGGCGACGAGGCGGGCGCACTGTTCACCCCGGCCAGCGAATCGGCGGGCGCGGAGCAAAGTCCGCTGGCGCCGCTGGACAATTGGCTGACCCTGAATGGCCGGGTGTATGGCGGCGAACTGAGTATCGGCTGGACGTTCAGCGGGCAGATGTTCGATCAGTCGACCATCGCCCGATTGGCGCAGACTTATGCGCAGGAACTGGGGCTGTTGATCGAGCACTGCTGTGAGGCTCGGCATCAGGGCCTGACGCCATCGGACTTCCCGCTGGCCGGGTTGACGCAACGCCAGCTTGATTCATTGCCCGTGACGCCACGCCAGGTCGAAGACATTTACCCGTTGTCACCGATGCAGCAAGGCATGCTGTTCCACACCCTCTACGAGCAGCAGGCCGGCGATTACATCAATCAGCTGTGCGTGGATGTCGAAGGCTTGAACGTCGAGCGTTTCCGCGAGGCCTGGCAAGCGGCAATGGATGCGCACGATGTGCTGCGCAGCAGTTTTGTCTGGGACGGCGAGTTCAAGCGTCCGTTGCAGGTGATTCACAAGCAACTGGCCGTGCCGTTCACCTTCCATGACTGGCGCGACCACAGCGATGTGGCCCTGGCGCTCAGCGAACTGGCGGCCGCACAGCGCCAGCAGGGTTTTGACCTTGCCGCCGCACCGTTGCTGAACCTGACGGTGGTGCGTCTCGACACCGCGCGTTTTCACCTGATCTACACCAGCCATCACATCTTGATGGACGGCTGGAGCAATTCGCAGCTGCTCGGGGAAGTGCTGCAACGCTACAGCGGCCAGGTGCCGGCGAACACGGCGGGGCGTTATCGCGACTACATCGAATGGCTGACGCAACAGGACGCGCAGGTCACCGAAGGTTTCTGGAAAGGCCAGTTGGCCGGGTTCGATGAGCCGACCCGGTTGGCCAAAGCGCTGGTGTGGACCGGCAGCGAAGCGGCCAATGCCGCCCAGGGCGAGCATTTCCTGACCCTGGACCTGGCGCAGACCGCCGGGCTCAACACGTTTGCACGGGAACAGAAAGTCACCCTCAACACCCTGGTGCAGGCAGCCTGGCTGCTGCTGTTGCAACGCTATACCGGGCTGGACACGGTCAGTTTCGGCGCCACGGTGTCCGGACGTCCGGCGCAACTGGCCGGGGTCGAGCAGCAGATCGGCCTGTTCATCAACACCTTGCCGGTGGTCGCCAGCCCACGGGCCGAACAGCCGCTGGCGCAGTGGTTGCAACAGGTGCAGGCGCAGAACCTGGCCTTGCGTGAGCAAGAACACACCGCACTGTTCGACATCCAGCGTTGGGCCGGGCAGGGCGGCGAAGCCCTGTTCGACAACATTCTGGTGTTCGAGAACTACCCGATCTCCGAAGCCCTACAACAGGGCGCACCGCAAGATCTGCGCTTCGGCGAAGTGGGTAACTTCGAGCAAACCAATTACCCGTTGACCCTGTCGGTCAACCTCGGCGCCGAGTTGTCGTTTCAACTGAGTTTCGATCGTCAGCAGTTCGATGACGCCGCGATTGAACAACTGGCCGGGCATCTCGCGCACCTGCTGTTGCAGATGGTCGAGGCACCTGCCGCCAGTGCCGTGGGCGATCTGGCCCTGGTCTCCACCGCTGTGCGCGAGCCGCTGGCGCTGCCGGTCGATGACGTGTGCGTGCAGCGTTTGTTTGAACGGCAAGCCGAACGCACGCCGCACGCGCTGGCGTTGATTTTCGACGAGCAACGCCTGAGCTATGCCCAGCTCAATGCCCAGGCCAACCAATTGGCCCGCGTGCTGCTGCAACACGGCGTCGGCCCCGAAGTGCTGGTGGGCATTGTGGTCGAGCGTTCGACGCAGATGATCATCAGCCTGCTGGCGGTGCTCAAGGCCGGTGGCGCCTACGTGCCGCTGGACCCGGAGTACCCGGCCGAGCGACTGGGCGCGATGATCGAGGACAGCGGTCTGCGTGTGCTGTTGACCCAAAGCCACCTCGTGCCGACGTTGCCAGAAGCTGCGGGTGTGACTGTCCTGAGCCTGGATCAACTGGATTACCCGACCCAGACCGACAATCTGCCGCAGCGCAGTGGCCCGCAAAACCTGGCGTATGTGATGTTCACCTCGGGCTCCACCGGGCGCCCGAAAGGGGTTGGCATCACTCAATCGGCGCTGACCCGTCATGCCCGGGTGGCCCTGGATTTCCTCGGCCTCACGCCGCAGGACCGCTCGCTGCAATTTGCCACGTTCAACTTCGATGCCTTTGTCGAGCAGCTTTACCCGGCACTGATTTGCGGTGCCTCGGTGGTGCTGCGCGGGCCGGATATCTGGGACAGCGAGACCTGGTATCGCGAATTGCGCGACAAGCAGTTCAGCGTCAGCGACCTGACCACCGCCTACTGGAATATGTTGGCCAAGGACCTCGCGGCGGCGGGTCATCGTGACTATGGCGCGTTGCGCCAGGTGATCGTCGGTGGCGAAGCCATGCCGCCGGAAGGTGTTGCCGCCTGGGGCCAGGCCGGGCTGGGCCATGTGCGCCTGCTGAACACCTACGGCCCGACCGAAGCCACGGTCAGCGCCACGGCGCTCGATTGCAGCGACTATGTGTCCGGCCGCAACCCGTTGCCGGTGACCATGCCGATTGGCCGGGCGTTGGGCGGTCGGGCGATTCATGTACTCGACTCCCAGGGCCAACCGGCGCCGGCCGGTGTGGTCGGTGAACTGGTGATTGGCGGTGAGCTGCTCGCACGGGGCTACTTCCAACGCCCGGAATTGACCGCCGAGCGCTTCATTCCCGACCCGTTCGATCCACTGGGCAGTGGCCGCGTGTACCGCACCGGCGACCTCGCGCGTTATCGCGCCGACGGCGTGATTGAGTACGTCGGGCGGGTCGATCATCAAGTGAAGATTCGTGGTTTGCGCATCGAGCTCGGAGAGATAGAAACCCATCTGCTGCGGGTTCCTGCGGTGCGTCAGGCACTGGTGGTGGCGCAACCGGGCGCCATCGGTCAGCAATTGGTGGCGTACGTGGTGTTCGACGATCCGGCGCAAGCCAGAGCCGATTCATCCACGCTGGCGGCGTTGCGCAATGACATCAAGGCACGCCTGAAGGCCAGCCTTCCGGATTACATGGTTCCGGCCCATGTGCTGTTCCTCGAAGGCCTGCCCCTGAGCCCGAATGGCAAGATCGATCGCAAGGCCTTGCCGGGCGTCGATGCCCGTCTGGCGGCATTGGACTTTGTCGCGCCTGAAGGTGCACTGGAACAGCAGATCGCTACGGTCTGGCAGGACGTGCTGGAACGGGAACAGGTCGGCCGCGACGATCACTTTTTCGAACTGGGCGGGCATTCCCTGCTCGCGACGCAAGCGGTCTCGCGCCTGCGCAAACTCACGGCCTGTACGTTGAGCCTGCGCGACCTGTTCAACCATCCGCGACTCAAGGACCTGGCGGCGTGGATCGCGCAGCAGGGCACACCTGAGCCGAACGGCCACGGTGTGGTGCTCAAGGCCCATGGCACCCGGCACAGCGCACCGTTGTCGCTGGTGCAGCGTCGCTTGTGGATCGCCGAGCAATTGTCCGGCGGCACCGCGGCCTATGGCATGCCGATGGCCTTGCGTTTGCGCGGTGAGTTGTCGGTGGAACGACTGATCAGCAGTTTCGCCGAGGTGGTGCGTCGCCATGAAGTGCTGCGCACCGCGTATACCCAGGACGATGAAGGTGACCCGATTGCCGTGATCGCCGAGCAGGTTGAACTGGATTTCCCGGTGATCGATTTGTCCGCTCTGTCCCGCAGTGCCCAGGAAGAATGGGTGGCACAAGCGGCACTGGAAAACGCGCGCACGCCGATTGATATGGAACACGCGCCACTGTTGCGTGGGCGGATCCTGCACCTGGGGCCGACCGAGCATGTGATGCTTTATGCGATGCACCACATCATTTCCGATGGCTGGTCGATGGGCTTGCTGGTCAACGAACTGGTGGAGATTTACCACCGCATCAAGGCCGGTGACCTGACCCCGTTGCCGGCGCTGGAGGTGCAGTATTCCGACTTCGCGCTGTGGCAGCAGGAGCTGGAACAGCAAGGCGTGCTGGCGCGTCAGGCCGAGTACTGGAAAGCGCGGCTCGCGGGCTATGACGGGCAACTGAAGTTGCCATCGGACAACCCCCGTGGCTTGACACCGTCCTATGCGGGTGACTCGGTGCAGTTCCAGCTCACCACGCCACTCAGCACGGCCTTGCGCCAGTTGTCGATGGACGCGGGCGTCACGCTGTACAGCACGCTGCTGGCCTCGTTCCAGGTGTTGTTGCACCAGGTCAGCGGCGTTGCGGATGTGTTGGTCGGTGCCGACGTGGCCGGGCGTGAACAGCCGGAGCTTGAACGGTTGATCGGCTTCTTCGTCAACGTCTTGCCGTTGCGTTCGCAGTTCGACGCCGCCACACCGTTCGCCCGATTCCTGGGCCAGACCCAGGAATCCCTGCTCAGTGCCCTGGAGCATCAGGACCTGCCGTTCGACATGATCGTCGACGCCTCGGATGTGCCGCGGCACAAGGGCATGAACCCGCTGGTGCAAGTGTTGTTCGTGATGAACAACCTGCCGGGACGTACCCAGGCCCTGGGCGGTTTGAGCGTGGAATCGCTGCCGGCGCTGGAGACCCATTCTAAATTCGACATGGCGTTGTTCGTTGACGATGAAGCAGGGCAATTGCTGGGTAATTGGCAATTCGCCACAACCTTGTTCGGACACGAGCGCATTCAGCACCTGGTGAAGGCCTGGATAGCCCTGTTGGAACAGATCGTCGCTGATCAGGACATTCTATTGGGAGCTATCAGCATGCCAGTCGACAATTTAGCGGTGGCCGCCAAGCCTGCCGTCCCCGGACCCAAGGCCGACAAACTCGGCAAGTTCCTCAAGCGCGGCACCGCCCCGGCGGCCAAGGCCCGACCGGCACCGATCCGCGAATCGCTGATCGCCGCACCACAGCCGTTCCCGCTGCTGCTGGAACCTAACGAGCCGCATCTGGACTTGATCGAGTGGATCAACAACAACCGGCCGCTGATCGAAGAAAAACTCGCCAGGCACGCCGGGATTCTGTTCCGTGGTTTCGAACTGGACGGCATTCAGGGCTTCGAGGCGTTTGCCGAAGCGATCCAGCCAGGGCTTTACGGCCAGTACGGCGATCTGCCGAAGAAAGAGGGCGGCAAGAACACCTACCGCTCCACGCCGTACCCGGAACGCAAGATGATCCTGTTCCACAACGAGAGCTCCCATCAGGACCGCTGGCCGCGCAAGCAAATGTTCTATTGCGAGCAAGCCGCGCCCATTGGCGGTGCGACTCCAGTGGTGGATTGCCGGTTGATGTACGAAAAACTGCCGGCGGACCTGCGGGACAAGTTCGAGGAAAAAGGCCTGCTTTACGTGCGCACCTTCACCGACAACCTCGACGTGTCCTGGCAGCACTTCTTCAAGACTGAAGACCGTGCCGAAGTCGAGGCCCGTTGCCGGGCCGGCGGCATCGAATGGCGCTGGCTCGACAACAATGAACTGCAAACCCGCACCCCAGGGCCGGCCATCATTCGTCACCCGGTGACCGGCGCCAAATCGTTCTTCAACCAGGTGCAACTGCATCACATCTATTGGCTGGAGCCGGACGTGCGGGAAGACCTGTTGTCGATGTTCGGCCTGGACCGCTTGCCGCGCCACGTGTTCTACGGCGACGGCACGCCGATCGAAGACGAAGTGATGCAACGCATCGGTGACTTGTACGAAGAATGCGCGGTGCGTTTCGACTGGCAAAAAGGCGACGCCATCCTGCTCGACAACATGCTGGTGGCCCATGCCCGTGATCCGTTCGAAGGCCCGCGCAAGATTGTCGTGGCCATGGGCGATATGTTCGACCGCAGCGCCCTTGAACGCGAAATGAACACCGAGGAAACCGGAGCATGAACGAGGTATCGATGGACCAGCAGGACCTGGGTTACGCCTTGACGCCTGAACAGCAACGGTTGCTGGAGCAGTTGCCCAAGGCCCCGGCCTGTGGTGATGCGCTGCATTTCCTGGAGGTCGAGATCAGCGGCGCCCTCGATCCGCAGCGGGTGCAAAGCGCACTGGATAGCGTGCTGGCGCAACAGCCAATGCTGGTCGCGCGGCTGGGCAAGGCGCCGGGTTTCCATGGTGTCCGGCAGTTCGTCGGGGGGGCGGAGCGCTTCCCGCTGAGCGTGCAGGCGCGGGTCGATACCCCGGCCGGTATTCAGGCTCAGCTCAGCGAATGGGCGGAGCGTGCTTTTGTCGTCGGTGAATCCGAGGGCGCGCAAGCGGTGCTCTATCGCCTGGCCGATGATCAATGGAAATTGGTGTTGGGCCTGGCCCGGCACAGCCTCGATCAAAGCGGCGTGCGGTTGCTGTATCAGCAGTTGGTGCGGGCCTATGGGCAACCAGCAGCGGCGGACGATGATGAAGAGACCGGTGAATTCACCCAGTACCTGGAATGGCGCAGTGAAGTGGTGCTCGACGAAGACGCGGCCGGCGCACGTAGTTACTGGCAGGAACACCTGCAAGGCGCCGATCCCGATTTGAGTACTCCGTGGCTGGCCTATCGCAACGGCAATCCTCGATTGTCGTCGGCCACTGAATCGCTGGCGCTCACGCTCGATCCGGCGCTGCGCAGCGGTTTGCAGCAAGTGGCCGGGGCGTTGGAGCAATCGCCGAGTGTGGTGCTGCAAGCGGCCTGGTGGCTGTTGCTGGGTCGGCTCAGCGGGCATCAACAGGTGCTGGTCGGGGTGCGGCATGACAGTCGCGAAGATTACCAATACTTCAGCGATGCCGTGGGCGTGTTCGAGAAAACCCTGCCGCTGAACCTGCCACTGACGGCGAATGCAGGGTTCAGCACTTGGGTGGCGGAGTTGGCGGCGCGCCTGGATGAGCACCGTACGTGGCAGGAATACTGGTCGCCTGAACTGGCGCCGACGGCGGCTCGCCCGGCCTATGGTTTTGCCGTGTGCCGGGCCATGCAAGCCGCGACGTCCGCTGATCTGCAATGGACTCCGCATTCGGCAGTGCGCGAAGCACTGTTTGAATTAATGCTTGAACTGGAAACGGACGAGGCGGGCAACGCCCACGGGTTCCACCTGCATTACAACGCGTCCCGTTACTCGGTTCAGGCGATGGAAGGGTTGCTGGAGCAGTTGCGCGTATTGCTCGAAAACATCGTTGCCAATCTTCACGCCGAACTCGGTCAACTGAACGTGTTGGGAGCCGCCGAACAACAGCGCTTGCTGTCGATCAACCCGCCAGCGCGAGCACGGGTCGATAGCCGGTTCTTGCCGCAGCGCATTGCCGACTGGGCCAGGACCACGCCGCAAGCTATCGCCCTGACTGACGGCGATCAACGCCTGAGTTACGGGCAGTTGCAGGCGAAGGTCGAGGTGTTGGCCCAGGCATTAAAAGCCCAGGGCATGGGGCCGGGGGCTATCGTCGCGCTGGCCTTGCCACGCTCGGCGGAGCTGGTGATCGCCATGCTCGCGGCGTGGCGCATCGGCGCCGCGTACCTGCCGCTGGACCCGCAATGGCCGCAAGCCCGTCAAGCCTTGATGCTGGAACAGGCCGGCGCTGCGTTGCTACTGGTCGACGCCGGGCACATCGCGCAATGGCACGATTATCCGTTGCCCCTGGCGACCGTGGATCGTGTGCTGCAATCGGCCCCGGCGAGCACGTCGGCCATCACCCTCGACACACAGGGCGATCAGGCGGCGTACGTGTTGTTCACCTCCGGCTCCACCGGTATGCCGAAAGGCGTGGTCATCGAGCACCGGCAATTGCTCAATTACACCGCTCACGTCAGCCAGGCCCTGGGGCTGGAGCAATGCCAGCAGTTCGGCTTCACCTCCACGGTGGCGGCGGACCTGGGCAACACGGCGCTGTTCGGCGCCTTGTTCAACGGCGCCGCACTGCATGTGGCCAGCGATGAGCAAATGCAGGACGGCAATTTGTTTGCCGACTTCCTGCAACGGCAAGCCATCGATTGCCTGAAGATCGTTCCGTCGCACCTGGCTGCGCTGCTCGACAGCGAACTCGCGCAACTGCCGCGCACGCTGGTGCTGGGTGGCGAGCCGATTGCCCAGGCATTGGTGCAGCGGATCGCCGGTTTGCGCAGTGATTGCCGGGTGTTCAATCACTACGGCCCGACCGAGGCCACGGTCGGCGTGCTGGTTCATCCGCTGGATCTGGAGGCGGCGGTGCCTGACACCGGCGTTCTGTCCCGGGTGTTGGGCAACAATCAGGTGTTTGTACTCGACGATAACCGGCAACTGGCGCCGGTCGGTGTGCTGGGCGAGTTGTACCTCGGCGGCGCGCAGTTGTGTCGCGGCTACGTGAATGTCGAGGCCGATTCGCAAGTGTTCATCCAGAGCCCGTTCAATCCGCAGGAGCGCCTGTACCGCACCGGCGACCTGGCCCGCTATCGCCCGGATCTGGCGATTGCGTTGCACGGTCGGCGCGATCAGCAAATCAAGGTACGGGGTTTCCGTATCGAACTGGCAGAGATCGAAGCCGAGTTACTGCGTGTGCCGCAGGTCGCGCAAGCACTGGTGTTGCCGGGGCCGTCCGCGCAAGACGGGATGCTCGCGTTCATCGTGCCGCATCAGGCGCCTTCGGCGACTTTGCTCGATGCCGTTCGCGACGAACTGGCGCGGCGCCTGCCCAGTGTGATGCTGCCGCAGCACTTGCAGTTGATCGACAGCTTCCCGCGACTGGCCAACGGCAAGGTTGACCGCAAGGCCTTGCAACAACTCGCGTCCACCTCGGCTGACGATGAAGGCATGCAACCCCGCGATGCTCTTGAGCAATTGCTGGTGACGCGCATGGCGCAGTTGCTGGGGGTTGAGCGTCTGGGCATCGACCGGGACTTTTTCGCCGCTGGGGGCCATTCCTTGCTGGTGATCAAACTGGTGGCCGGCATTCGCAAGTTGTTGCAGTGCGAAATCCAGCCGGGCGTGGTGTTTGACCATCCGACCGTGGCGGGGCTGGCGGCGGCGTTGCGCTCCCGGGAAAGCAGTCCGGGTCAGTTGGAGAAAATCGCCCAGGCGCGGTTGCGTCTGGACAATATGAGCCCCGAAGAAAAAGCGTTGCTCACCGAAAAAGCCCGGCAACTGCAGAACGCCAAGGCTGCACAAAACGGTTGAAGTAGCAGAAAAAAAGGCCGACGCCCAATGCGTCGGCCTTTTTTTTGAATGTTTGCGCAAATGATAAATAAACTCATTCCGGTTTTTGCGCGGTGCTGCGTCTTACTTACGTAAGCAGATAAATCGAGCCGGGCAGGGTAGCCACAGGGTTCAGTTTTTCCCAGCCGTACACATTTTTACCGCTGCCCGGACAAACGATCGTGCCCGGGGAGGGGCCGGTCATCGACTTGCGACACGTTGCCCGAGATGGCAGCCGATCCAGGTGGTTCACAGGTCCAGGCAGCGGCAGGGCACTCGATTGCCCATGGATCCTATCCATTTCAATTAAAAATAGAGAGCACGATGTCAGCAATTCATGAGTTGAAACCTCTGTTCAAGGCCTTGGTCATTGCCCGAACCCTGCGCTCGCGTCGCTCGTTGGCCGGTCTGGGCATGGCTTGCCTGCTGCCGCTCAGCGCGCAGGTCCACGCGGAAGACTTCACCCTCGACATTCCTGCCCAGCCTTTGCCCCAGGCGTTGCAGGCGTTTGGCACGCAGACCAATCAGCAGGTGATCTACAGCGCCGATGACATGGCCGGCCTGCGCAGCACACGCGTCAGCGGCAAGTTGAGCAGCGAAGCGGCGATTGCCCAATTGCTCAAGGGCACGGGCGTGCACTACAGCTTTGAAGGCAACACGCTGATGCTGGTACGCGGCAGTTCGACCGAGGGTCTGGAACTGGGCGCTACCACCATCAATGCGCAACAGGTGGGCGCGACCACCGAAGGTTCGAACTCCTACACCTCGAATGCCGTGACCATCGGCAAGGGCACCCACACCCTCAAGGAAATCCCGCAGTCGGTCACGGTGATGACCCGCAAGCAAATGGACGATCAGGATATCGTCGATCTCAAGGACGCCGCCAACAAGACCACCGGACTGGTCGGTGCCCAAGGCGTTGGCAGAGGTTTGATCCTCTCTTCGCGCGGTTTCCAGATCGATGACTGGCAGTACGACGGTGTGCCGATTCCGCGCAACACTTACGCGCTGGGCAACTGGGCCACGCAGGACTTGATTTTCTTCGATCGCATGGAAGTGCTGCGTGGTGCGTCGGGCTTGCTGCAAGGCACCGGCAGCCCGGGTGGCGCGGTCAACCTGGTGCGCAAGCGCGGTCAGGCCACACCGACCGTGACCCTGACCGGCAAGGCCGGCTCCTGGGATCACTACGGTCTGCAACTGGACGCCGGTGGGCCGTTGAACCAGAACGGCACCATCCGTGGACGTTTCGTGGCCGACCAGGACGACACCCACACGTTCGTTGATTCCGAATGGTACAAGACCACCTCGCTGTACGGCGCGCTGGACTTCGATCTGAGCGAAGCCACCACCGTGGGCGTGGCGGTCAGCCAGTCCGACGGCGAATCGCGCTCGAATGTCCGCGGCTTCCCGCGTTACTCCGACAGTAAACCCATCGACCTGCCGCGCAGCACGTACACCGGGGCGAAGTGGAACCATTCGGATATCGACGTCACCACGCTCTACACCGATCTGGAACACCGTTTCAACGATGACTGGGCTTTCAAGATCGGCGCCGTGCGCATGACGGAAACCAACAAGGCGAAGAACCAGCGGGTGCAATCCACCGGCGATGGCATCAATCCCGATGGCAGCGGCGTGCAATACGCGGACTTCGTGACGGACATGGACTCCACCAAAGTCGCTCTGGACATGAACCTCACCGGCAAGTTCGAAGCCTTGTCCATGCCGCAGGAAATCATGGTGGGCGGCAACTATTCCAAATACACCTCGGGCGACAAATACGCCCGAACCTTCAATGACAGCTCCGACAATATCTTCGACATTGATCACAACCGTCCGGATATCAGCTACGAAGGCTTGATCAATAGCCCCGGTGGTCGTGGGACTCCCAGCCAATACGACATCCGCCAGAAAGGCCTGTACGGCAGCTGGCGGGTCAAGCCTGTTGAAGACCTGACCCTGGTGCTCGGCTCGCGCGTCAGTTGGTACGACTACAATTACAAGTCTTCGACCCAGACCGCGAGCGGCATTACAGAAGATCCAAAAAGCACCGCCACTGAAACCGGAGAAGTCACGCCCTATGCCGGTATCGTCTATGACCTGAGCCGCGAATGGACGGTCTACGCCAGTTACACCGACGTATATACACCGCAGACCGAACGCGATACCGCCGGCTCGGTACTTAAACCGATTGTTGGTACTAACTACGAGATCGGTCTCAAGGGCGAGTTAATGGATGGCCGGATCAATACCTCCGTGGCCCTGTTCCGTTACGACCAGGAAAACCGTGCCGTTCTCGATACGCAGGGTGCGCAAACCTGCGACGGTTGGTATTGCTCGACGGCATCGGGCAAAGTGCGCAGCCAGGGTCTGGACGCCGAAATCAGCGGCGAAGTGATCGACAATCTGCAACTGTTTGCCGGCTACACCTACAACACCACCAAATACCTCGACGACCCTGACAACGAAGGCAAAATCTTCAGCTGGTGGACGCCTAAACACATGCTGCGTGTGTGGGGCAATTATCAGTTGAGCGGCGACTGGAGCCGTGTGAGTACAGGCCTGGGCTTTACCGCACAAACCCACACGATAGGTTTCGACCACTCCGTCAACGTTCCGGGTTACACCGTGTGGAATGCCCGCGTCGGTTACCAGCTCACCCCGGAAATCGAGCTGGCGATGAATGCCAACAACCTGTTTGACAAGACCTACTTCGCAGCGGCCTACAACCAGATCAACGGCAACAACAACTACGGTGATCCACGCAACGTGATGTTCAGCGTGAAATACACGCCGGAGTTCTGATCCGCGCTCCCGCTGGTATGAACCCGGCCCATGTCCCTTTGAGGGACATGGGCCAACTCCCTCTGCAGGAGCGAGCATGCTCCGCCATCCATTCCCCCCAACACTCAACCGTTTAAGGTTTAACGACGCGTGTTTATAGACACTCGGTGTTACGTCATAAGCGGCTACAACACCTTGCGTCGTTACCTACGTGTGCGCCAGAATCCGCCGGCTTGTGCGGCTGCGGGGTGGTCTATATCGTTTCCGGGTCACTGCAAAACAGTGATCGGGTTTGGTAGCCCGTCGTGATAGTCGTATGGCAACACCTTATGCAGCCCTGTTTTTGGGACTCGCTTTATATGGTGGTCATGCGTGGGGCTCCTTTGTGAGCGCCGGGTTTTCTATCGCGACCGGTCTACCAACCCACGTATGGCCGCCACCCAGTCGTTTGGTAGCGAAGGTGATGGCTCCTCAAATTTGCGATGGAGTTTTATCTATGTTCAAAGTCACGCCCAACCCCCCGGATACCAATCCAGTACCTTACGACGTCTCTCTTGATCTTGACCCCAAGAAACTGAAAGAGGCGGCCGACCGCGCACTCAACTTCTATCTCAACCCAGGGGCGACGAAAACGCAGATAGCGCCCCGCAAGCCCAGCACCATCTTCACCATCGACGCAGCGGTGGATGACGAAACGTTGCTGGTCGACGCCAGCGAGATGGTCAACGATCTCGCCGAGCTGGCGGACGGCTCGCGACGCTATACGATGCTGGTGTTGCAACGGGTGATCCTGATGAGTGAGTTAGCGGTCAAACGCGTACTGGATAACCACAAGCCTGGGTAGTCGCCAGGCGGGTAGTGAGGGCGCTT
>NZ_JBYVYM010000009.1:0-200039 GCF_058148225.1 Pseudomonas sp. DF5 | reverse complement strand
TAGGGCCGTCAGCTACAACACAATGTCCATGCCGTCATAAGCCACTTCAATCCCGCGCCGCTCCAGCAATGCACGTTCGGCCGAGTCTTCATCGAGGATCGGGTTGGTGTTGTTGATATGGATCAGCACCTTGCGCTGGCGATTGAAGCCCTCCAGCACTTCGAGCATCCCGCCGGGACCGCTTTGTGGCAGGTGGCCCATTTCGCGGCCCAGGCTCTGGCCGACTTCACATACGCGCATTTCATCGTCGCGCCACAGCGTGCCGTCCAGCAGCAGGCAATCGGCGCGCTGCATCCAGCTCAATACCTCGTCGTCGATCTGCCCCAGACCCGGCGCATAGAACACCGATGCACCGTTGCGCAGGTCTTCGATGAACAGGCCGACGGTGTCCCCCGGCTGCGGGTTGCCACGGTTGGGGGAATACGGCGGCGCGTTGCTGACCAATGGAATGGCGCGAAATTGCAGGTGTTGGCAGGCTGCGATGCTGAACGGCTCACGGTCCAGTTCGATCGGTTGCCACTGCAAACCACCGTTCCAATGCTTGAGCATGCTGAACAACGGGAAGCCGCTGCTCAGGTCTTCATGCACCCGCTCGGTACACCAGACCGAATGCGGGCAGCCTTCGCGCAGGCTCAACAGGCCGGTGCAATGATCGATCTGACTGTCCAGCAGGACCACGCCGGCAATCGCCGTGTCACGCAGCCGCCTGGCCGGTTGCAGTGTCGGGAAGCTTTCGAGTTGGGCGCGGATGTCTGGTGACGCATTGCAGAGTATCCATTCCACACCGTCGTCGCTCAGGGCAATGGACGACTGCGTGCGGCGTTGCGCGTGCAGGGTGCCGCGGCGCATCGCCGCGCATTGACGGCAGTTGCAGTTCCATTGCGGAAAACCGCCGCCGGCGGCGGAACCGAGAACGCGGATGTGCATGGCAGGCTCCAGAAAGCAGGCCCGGCCAACGCGACGGCTGACCGGGCGATCAATCAACGGTTGGCGAAATACATCGTCACTTCGAAGCCAATGCGCAGATCGGTAAACGCGGGTTTATGCCACATGGGTCATTCCTCTTCTTGTGCCGGACGATTCCGGTAACGTCATTAATGCACGGGGCGCCGAGTACCCGAATGCTACTTTCGAAGGAGGTGGCGGCGTGCGTTGGTAGGGGGGGCGCGCAGATCTTAAGCACCACACAAAATCCTGTGGGAGCGGGTTTGCCCGCGATAGCGGAATGTCAGTCAACGAATGTGTTGAATGTGACGACGCCTTCGCGGGCAAGCCTCGCTCCTACAGGGATGCGCGGACCTCACGGCCAACACATAACCTGTAGGAGCGAGGCTTGCCCGCGAAGGCCATCACCCGGTTTCAGGTCGGATCAGAAGAACCCCAGCGGATTGATGTCGTAGCTCACCAGCAGGTTTTTGGTCTGTTGGTAATGGTCGAGCATCATCTTGTGGTTCTCACGGCCGACACCGGACTTCTTGTAGCCACCGAACGCGGCGTGGGCCGGGTACAGGTGGTAGCAGTTGGTCCAGACGCGCCCGGCCTTGATCGCCCGGCCCATGCGGTAGGCGCGGTTGATGTCGCGGGTCCACAGGCCGGCACCGAGGCCGAACTCGCTGTCGTTGGCGATCGCCAGGGCTTCGGCTTCGTCCTTGAAGGTGGTGACACCCACCACCGGGCCGAAGATTTCTTCCTGGAACACGCGCATTTTGTTGTGGCCCTTGAGCAGCGTCGGCTGGATGTAATAGCCGCTGGACAAGTCGCCTTCCAGCCGCTCGGCCGCGCCGCCAGTGAGCAGCTCGGCGCCCTCCTCCTGGGCGATTTTCAGGTACGAGAGGATCTTGTCGTATTGCTGCTCGGACGCCTGGGCGCCGACCATGGTCTCGGTGTCCAGCGGGTTGCCGCGCTTGATCTTGACGATCTTCTTCATCACCTCGGCCATGAACGGCTCGTAGATCGATTCCTGCACCAGTGCCCGCGACGGACAAGTGCAGACTTCGCCCTGGTTGAAGAACGCCAGCACCAGGCCTTCGGCGGCTTTTTCGATGAACTGCGGTTCGGCGTTCATGATGTCTTCGAAGAAGATGTTCGGCGACTTGCCGCCCAGCTCAACGGTGCTTGGAATGATGTTCTCGGCAGCGCAATGCATGATGTGCGCGCCCACCGGGGTGGAGCCGGTGAAGGCGATCTTGGCGATGCGCTTGCTGGTGGCCAGCGCTTCACCGGCTTCGCGACCGAAGCCCTGGACGATGTTCAGCACGCCGGCTGGCAGCAAATCGGCGATCAGCTCGGCGAACACCATGATCGACAGCGGTGTTTGCTCGGCGGGTTTGAGCACGATGCAGTTGCCGGCAGCCAGGGCCGGGGCGAGTTTCCACGCGGCCATCAGCAGCGGGAAGTTCCACGGAATGATCTGCCCGACCACGCCCAGTGGTTCGTGGAAATGATAGGCGGTAGTCAGTTCGTTGATTTCAGCGGCACCGCCCTCTTGAGCGCGGATGCAACCGGCGAAGTAACGGAAGTGGTCGGCGGCCAGCGGCACGTCAGCGTTGAGGGTTTCGCGCACGGCCTTGCCGTTGTCCCAGGTTTCGGTGACGGCGAGGATTTCCAGGTTCTGTTCGATGCGGTCAGCGATTTTCAGCAGCACCAGCGAGCGGTCCTGCGCCGAGGTTTTGCCCCAGGCATCAGCGGCGGCATGGGCGGCGTCGAGAGCCTTGTCGATGTCGGCGGCGCTGGAGCGCGGGAATTCGGCGATCACTTCACCGGTGACCGGTGAGGTATTGGTGAAGTACTCGCCATTGACCGGGGCGACGAACTCGCCGCCGATGAAGTTGCCGTAGCGTGGTTTGAAGGAAACGATGGCGCCGGGTGTTCCAGGTTGTGCGTAGATCATGATGGGCCTCTGTCTGGGTCGATGCCTGTCAGGCCAACAGGCGATGAACCGATAGTAGAGAGCCCCGCCTGTCAGACGAATGCGCCGTTGGCAGGGGGACTCTCGTTATTTGGTAGTAGAAGGCGCCGCTGTGTCAGCGGGCTTTTGTGGCGAGGGAGCTTGCTCCCGTTCGGCTGCGAAGCAGTCGTAAATCCAAACGACTCGGTTGGGGCCGGGAACGTTGGGGGCGGCTTCGCAGCCCAGCGGGAGCAAGCTCCCTCGCCACAGGTCATTCATCGCCACTCAGGTTGTGGTTGCCAGGGTTAGTGCTTGGCAACCAGGTCCTTCGGCAGCTTGAAGGTCCACAGCATGCCGCCCTGGTTGAAGTCCTTGACGCGCTTGGCCACTTCGCCGCCCCACAGCGGTACCGCGCCGCCCCAGCCGGAGAGCACCGAAACGTATTGTTCGCCATCCATTTCCCAGGTGATGGGCGAGCCGAGCACGCCGGAGCCGGTCTGGAATTCCCAGACTTTCTCGCCGGTCTTGGCGTTGAACGCTTGTAGGAAACCTTCCGGCGTACCGGTGAACACCAGGTTGCCCTTGGTGGTCAGCACCCCGCCCCACAACGGCGCGAAGTTCTTGTGGCGCCAGACTTCCTTGCCGGTTTTCGGGTCGATGGCGCGCAGCACGCCGATGTAGTCTTCATTCAATGGCTTGATGGTGAAACCGGCGCCGAGGAACGCCGCGCCTTTTTTATAGGCGATGCCTTCGTTCCAGATGTCCATGCCCCACTCGTTGGACGGCACATAGAACAGGCCGGTGTCGCGGTTGTAGGCCATCGGCATCCAGTTTTTCGCGCCGAGGAACGCCGGCGCTACAAACACCGAACTGCCTTTGGCCTCGGAGCCCGGTGCACCCGGACGGCTGTCTTCGTTGTAGATCGGCCGACCGTTTTTATCCAGGCCACTGGCCCAGGTGATCTTGTCCACGAACGGGAAGCCGCGGATGAATTTGCCGTTGGTGCGATCCAGCACGTAGAAGAAACCGTTACGGTCCGCAGTGGCTGCGGCTTTGATTTCCTTGCCGCCTTCGTTGTAGTTGAACGACACCAGTTCGTTCACGCCGTCATAGTCCCAGCCATCGTGCGGGGTGCTCTGGAAATGCCATTTGATCGTGCCGTCGTCCGGGTTCAGCGCCAGGCGCGAGGACGAGTAAAGGTTGTCGCCAGGGCGCAGGTGCGAGTTCCAGGGTGCCGGGTTGCCGGTGCCGAACAGCAGCAGATTGGTTTCCGGGTCGTAGTAGCCGCCCAGCCACGGCGCCGCGCCTCCGGTTTTCCACAGATCGCCCGGCCAGGTCTTGCCCGCTTCGCCGCCGGAGATGCCGTTCTCTACGGCCTTGCCGTCTTTGTAGACGTAACCCATGTGGCCTTCGACGGTTGGCCGGGTCCACAGCAGATCACCGTTTTTCGGGTCGTAGGCTTCGATCTTGCCCACCACCCCGAACTCGCCACCTGCCACGCCAGTGATCAGTTTGCCGTTGATCACCAGGGGCGCGGCGCTGATGGAATAGCCTTCCTTGTGGTCGGCGACTTTCTTGCTCCACACCACTTTGCCGGTGTCCTTGTTCAGGGCCACAAGCTTGGCGTCAAGGGTGCCGAAGATCACCAGGTCGCCATACAGCGCAACCCCGCGGTTGATCACGTCACAGCACGGACGGATGTCATCCGGCAGGCGCGCGTCGTATTGCCAGAGCTTGCGCCCGGTGCGCGCATCCACCGCGAACACCCGTGAGTAGGAGCCGGTCATGTACATCACGCCGTCCTTGATCATTGGCTGCGCTTGCTGACCGCGCTGTTTTTCACCGCCGAACGAAAAGGCCCAGACCGGGCGCAAGTCTTTCACGTTGTCGACATTGAGGGTGTCCAGCGGGCTGTAGCGCTGACCCTGGACGCCCAGGCCATTGGTGACGACCTGTTCCGGATTCTTCGGATCCTGGAGGATGTCTTGATCGGAGACTGCGGCCATTGCCTGGCCAGACAACAGCATGGCACTGAGCAGCACGCTCAAGACGAAGGGTTGGCGACGTGCGGGTTGGGTCATGACGGCTACCTCTGCGGTTTTTGTTATACCCGGGAAATTTTCCCGGTCTGGTGCAGATTCTTGGGCGCCGCCGCCCTTGCAACAATTGCCCGCAATGCGGAGATTTCTAGTTCCTTGGTAGCGGGTCGGATGATGCCAACCAACGAAGGCTCACCATTTGTAGCAGCTGGCGGAGCCTACGTTCGGCTGTAGCAGCTGCCGAGCCCGCGAGGCTGCGTTCGGCTGCGCAGCAGTCGTAAAACCAGAGCTTGCAGTACATCAGGCAGAACGTGTCGGCCGGATTCACGACTGCTGCGCAGCCGAACGCAGGCTTCGCCAGCTGCTACAAAGGATGCGTCGTATCTGAGATGGACTACTGATCCTTGCCGGAATCCACCCGCGTCATCCGCGCGCGCTCATAGCGCGGGTACAAATGGCTGACGCTACGGATCAGCTCATAGCGGCTCAGGCTGATCCCGGCGAAACGTTCAGGAATGGGGCTGCGGATCATCTCGGCCATGTCGCTGCCGTTCGCCGCACCGTCGCGCATGAGTTGATCGAGCCAGGAGAGGTAATCGCGCATTTGCTCGAACGGTTTGCTGTCCGTTGCCACGGGGCCATGACCGGGGACAATCAGCGTCCACGGCAGGCCCTGAAGCGTGGCGATATCCGCCAGCCACACCGACAACCCCGGGCTGTTCGGCGTGGTCAGGGCCCGCTGATAAAACACCAGATCCCCGGCAAACAGCACGCCGGTTTTCTGGTCGAGAATAGCCAGATCCGCGCCGGTGTGCCCACCCAGACTCAGCAGCCGCAAATCGTGGTTCCCAAAACTTTGCACGCCTGGCGTCAGCGTCTGCGTCGGCAACACCACTTCGGTGCCGCGCATCCAGTCACCCACCAGTCGATACATGTTCTCGGCCATCGCATCACCCTGTTGATGCAACAGCTCGGTGGTGCCGGCCAGTGCGCCGATCGGCACGTCGGTGAAGGCCTGATTGCCCAGCACATGGTCGGGATGGTGATGGGTCAGCAACACCTGGATCACCGGCTTATCGGTGGTTGCGGCAATCGCTTTGCGCAGGGCCTCGCCGTAGCGCTTCGATGGCCCGGTGTCGATCACCACCACCCCTTGCCCGGTGACGATGAACGCGGTGTTGACGATGTTGCCGCCGTTGTTCTTGGCGAAGTTATCGGTGCTGCCCTCAAGCAGCCAGGTGTCTTCGGCAATCTGTCGGGGCTTGAGTGCGTAATCGGGATCGGCCAGGGTCGGCAGGCTCACACAGATGAACAACAACAGCATCCAGCGCATCACACGCTCCTTGGGTCAGGGTATGGCCGCATCGAATTGATTGCCGCTGTTGTCGCGCAGTATCAGGCGCGTCTGCCCCGCACCTTCGATGTCAAAAGCCAGGTTGGGGTTCTCGCTGACCGCCGGGAACAGCTCCAGACGAGCCAACAATTGACCGTTTTGATCCCGCAGCTCGGCCTGGTTGAGGAAAAATTCCGGGATGCCGCTGACCATGCCGTTGTCCATCGGATGCGCCACTTGCAAACGCACGCGACTGAACTCACCACGGGGATAACGACCGCCGAGCACTTCGCCGATGTGTTCTTCCCAGCCCGGCTGGGTGCGCACCACGCTCGGCGCCGTGCAACCGCCGCCCGCCGCGTCGATCAGGGTCGAGCCGACATGCCACAGCCCGTCGCGAGTCAACACCGCCGCGCGCAATGGCGTGGCCTGTTCAACGCGGATGCGGATCGACAGCCAGGGCAGCACACCGGTCAAAGGCTCGAAGTCGACGATTTTCGGCAGCGGGTTGAGTTCGGCCCAGGCAAGGATTCGCACCACTTCGCCCTTGAACGCCCGAGCGTCGATTTCCAACGGCACTTGCCGGGCGTCTTCGGCGAACGGCGGTGCCAGCAGCTTGACCCGCTCGTCGAACACGAACGGTGCGTCGCCAAGCATCTGCTTGTGATAGAACGCCCACATCACCGACGGCACCGGATCGACCTCAACCGCCTGCGCGGCCAAGGGCAACCAGCAGGCCAACAGCCAACGCGCGCGCCAGTTCATTGTTGATACATCTCGGGCACGTCATAGCGCAGGCCGTAATGGGCATAAATACTTTTGAGCGTGCCCTCGCGAATCAACGCTTCCAGCGCCTCCTCCACGGCATAGGCCAATTGCCGGTTGCTTTCATGCACCGCCATGCCGATCTCCCAGCGTTGCTTGCCCATGTTCGGATAGGCGTTTTCCGCCAGCGCCACTTGCGGATCGGCGGCCTGATGCACCTGCCAGTCGATCTCGCCGCGCATGGCCATCACCGCGTCGACTTCACCGGCCTTCATCGCGGCAAACGCCTGGGGCACACCGGGGTAATGGTGGGTCTTGGCGGCAAGCATGCCGTTGAACACCGAAGTCAGGTAGAACGACGGCACGCTGTCGACTTCGACGCCGATCGGGTGCTGCTGGAACACCGCGACGCTCGCCACCGAGTCCAGTCGACGACGGTCATACGCCACCTGCCATTGCTCGGTCTGGTACGGCCCGAACATCACCACATGGCCGTTCTCCAGTTCGCCCAGCTCATTGCGTTTCTGTGAGTAATCGCGGTCGTAGGGCACGCGCATCATCAGGTCGGCCAGTTGCTGATTGTGCAGCTGACTGGCCCGCCAGATGTAATCGCGCAGGTCGTCGTCGAGCTTCTCTCCGGCGGGTGCCCAGATCAGTTTAAGGCTTACCCCCATGGCCTTGGCCAAGGCCTGGGCGAGTTCGACATCGACTCCGCGAGGCTGGCCGGCGTCCTCGAAACTGTAGGGCGCGAAGTCCTTGTAGACCGCGACTTTCAGCTCGGCGGCGGCGATCATTTCGTCATAGGTCCGGACCTGTGCCTGCGCTGCCTGGCAGCACAACCACACAGCGCTGATCAACACCGCGAGCAGGCGCATGGGTCACTCCTCGACGTGCACGCTGTCCAGGTAGGTGCGTACCGCCCACAAGGCTTCCTGACTCAAATAGTCAGCCATCTTCGGCATGTACACTCGGCCATCACGCACGGCGCCATGGCGCACCCGTTCGACGAACCACTCGTCACCGGCTTCGGCGACGTCGAGCTTGCGCAAGTCAGGGGCGATGCCGCCGGACTTGGCTTCCAGGCCATGACAGGCCGCGCAGTTCTGGTTGTAGGCCGAAGAGCCGATCTCCAACGCTTTATCGTGCTCCGGAGAGGAACGATACGGGTTCACCGCCGCCCAACCATCGGCATCGACCTGCACACCGGCATCCTTGATCGGGGTCAGTCCCTTGGTTTCGACGGCCTGGGGTACCACGTTGCCGTGGGCCCAGACGGAACCTGCGCTGATGAAGCCGGCCAGCAGTCCGGCGACGAGCAAGGCGTTGCGTTTTGTTGTCATTGTTATGCCCTCAAGATTGCACGCAAAACCTCTTTACAGAGGCTATGGCAGCCATCTTAGAAACCCCGTCGCACCAGCCCTATGCTGCTTTGGTGGTCGCGACCTACTCCCTTGGTAGTAGGGCTTGTGGTGAGCCGCCCAAGTGTTTCCCACGCCGTTACTACCTTGGTACTGGCCCATCGATACTTTCTGCATATTTCCCCGACCGACCGGGGTTCCTATGCTGGCGCTACCTGTGATGGAGTGCCTTATGCGCCAGCTCGCCCCTTATGCCTTGATCTACCTGCTGGCGATTGCCTGCGCCGCCGGGTTGGCGACCCAGAGTCAGGCGGCGGATGCACCGTTGCAGGTGCGGATCGGCTACCTGGGGTATCGCCCCGATCCCGGGCCATTGCTGTCGAACGTTATTCCTGAACCGACCGATGCCGGCCTGCGGGGCGCGGAACTGGCGATCATCGACAGCAACAGTACCGGGCGTTTCCTCAATCACAGCTACAGCCTGGTCAGCGCCAATGTCGACAACCCCGACGCCTTGCTCGAAGCCGCCAAAGCCCAACACGAACAAGGCCTGCGCCTGTTTGTGGTGAATGCTCCGGCGGAAAACCTGCGCCGACTCAGCGCTGTGCTACCCGACAGCCTGCTGTTCAATGCCGGCAGCCCCGATGACAGCCTGCGCACTACCGATTGCCTGCCGAACGTGCTGCACAGCCTGCCGAGCCGGGCGATGCTGGCCGATGCGTTGGCGCAGTTTCTGGTGCTGCGCAAATGGCAACGGGCGCTGCTGATCGTCGGCCCGACCGCCGACGATCAAGCCTACGCCGCCGCCCTGCGCCGGGCGGCAAAACGCTTCGGCCTGCAACTGGTGGCGGAGAAAGCCTGGAGCTTCGATAACGATCAACGGCGCAGCGCCCAGGCCGACATGCCGCTGTTCACCCAAACCGCCGAGTACGACGTGGTGCTGGTGGCCGATGAACGCGGCGATTTCGGCGAGTACGTGCCCTACCAGACCTGGTACCCACGGCCGGTCGCCGGCACCCAGGGCCTGACCCCGGTGGGCTGGCACAAGACCGTGGAAACCTACGGTGCCGCGCAGTTGCAAAAACGCTTCGAAGCCCTGGCCGGGCGCTGGATGAACGATCGGGATTTCGCCGCGTGGATGGCGGTGCGCAGCATTGCCAGCGCGGTGGGCAAACTGCGTCAAGCCGATGCCATGGCGATCCGTACGCTTGAAATCAGCGAGCAATTGCCGCTGGACGGCTTCAAGGGCCGCAAGCTCAGTTATCGGCCGTGGAACGGTCAGTTGCGCCAGCCGATCCCCATCGTGCAGCCCCGGGCGCTGGTCAGTACGTCGCCGCAAGACGGCTTCCTGCACCCCTTCAACGAAATGGACAGCCTGGGTTACGACAAAGCCGAGGTCAGTTGCCGCTTTCCCTGAAAGCCCTACCACCACAACAATAAGGAATCTGCCATGCGCCGCACCCTGCTTTCATGCGCTCTACTGCTCGCCGCCGGGCATGCGGCGGCCAGCACCGCCTGGGTCTCCAACGAAAAGGACAACAGCCTGAGCCTGATCGACATGCAGACCCTGCAAGTCACCGACACCCTGCCCGTCGGCCAGCGCCCGCGCGGCCTGTTGCTGTCCCACGACAACAAGCTGCTGTACATCTGCGCCAGCGATTCGGACCGGGTCCAGGTGATGGACGTCGCCACGCGCAAGATCATCAAGGAACTGCCTTCGGGCAAAGACCCCGAACAATTCGCCCTGCACCCCAACAATCGCTGGTTGTATGTCTCCAACGAAGACGATGCGCTGGTGACGGTGATCGACACCGAAACCTCCAAGGTGCTCGGGCAGATCAACGTCGGCGTCGAGCCCGAAGGCATGGCCGTCAGCCCCGATGGCAAATGGGCGGTGAACACCAGCGAAACCACCAACATGCTGCACTGGATCGACACCAGCACCCAGACCCTGGCCGACAATACGCTGGTGGATCAACGACCGCGTTTCGTCGAATTCAATCCCGATGGCTCGCAGCTCTGGGCCTCGGCGGAAATCGGTGGCACGGTGACGATTCTCGATGTCGCCAGCCGCAAGATCCTCAAGACCCTGAGTTTCCAGATCAAAGGCGTGCACCCGGACAAAGTCCAGCCTGTCGGCATCAAGCTCAGCGCCGACGGCAAGTACGGCTTCGTCGCCCTCGGCCCGGCCAACCATGTGGCAGTGATCGACGCCAAGACCTTCGAGATTGTTGATTACCTGCTGGTGGGCCGACGGGTCTGGCAGATGGCGTTCACCCCGGATCAACGGCAATTGCTGGCCACCAATGGCGTCAGTGGCGATGTGTCGGTGATCGACGTCGACACCCTCAAAGTCAGCAAATCGGTGAAGGTCGGGCGCTATCCGTGGGGCGTGGTGGTCACGCCATGAACGCCCTTGAGGTCAGCGACCTGAGTTTCGCCTACGGCCCACGCGAGGCCTTGCGCCAAGTGAGTTTCAGCCTGGCACCCGGGCGTTTTGCGGCGCTGCTTGGGCCCAATGGCGCGGGCAAATCCACCCTGATCGCCCTGCTCACCCGCCTCTATGATCTGCAACGCGGTGATATCCGCGTCGGCGGATGCTCGTTGCGCGACGCGGCACGCCCGGCGCTCAAGCAATTAGGGGTGGTGTTTCAGCAAAGCACGCTGGATCTGGATCTCAGCGTCGAGCAGAACCTGCGTTATCACGCCGCGCTGCATGGTCTGTCCCGACGCCAGACCGGGCTGCGGGTCGACGCTGAGCTGGCGCGTCAGGCCCTGACCGAGCGCCGTCGCGAGCGGGTCCGCGAACTCAATGGCGGCCATCGCCGGCGGGTGGAAATCGCCCGCGCGTTGCTGCACGAACCACGCCTGTTGTTGCTTGACGAGGCCAGCGTCGGCCTCGACCCGGCCAGTCGCCTGGCGCTCAATCAGCACATCCGCAGCCTGTGCCGCGAGCAAACCATCAGCGTGCTCTGGACCACTCATTTGCTGGATGAAGTGCAGCCCAGCGACGACTTGCTGATCCTGCATCAAGGCCGTTTGGTCGCCAGCGGACAAGCTGATGCGCTGAGCCTGGAACATGGCGGCGACCTCGATTCGGCCTTCGCTCGCCTGACCACCTCGGCCCCTTCAGGAGCAGTCAGCAGATGAACGCTTACTGGCAATGTTTCAGCGGCATCGTGCTGCGCGAATGGCTGCGCTTCGTGTTGCAGCGCACGCGGTTTCTCAGTGCGCTGGTGCGGCCGTTGCTGTGGCTGCTGGTGTTCGCTGCCGGGTTCCGCGCGGCACTGGGCATCGCGATCATCGAACCCTACGACACCTACATTCCCTATGAGGTTTACATCATCCCAGGCCTTGCCTGCATGATCCTGCTGTTCAACGGCATGCAAGGTTCGTTGTCGATGGTGTATGACCGGGAGATGGGCAGCATGCGCGTGCTGCTGACCAGCCCCCTGCCCCGGACCTTTCTGCTGTGCAGCAAATTACTGGCGACGTCGCTGATTTCGTTGTTGCAGGTGTACGCCTTCCTCGCGATTGCCTGGCTGTACGGCGTGCAACCGCCGGCCATGGGCCTGTTGCTGGCGTTGCCGGCGTTGCTGCTGGTGGCGTTGATGCTCAGTGCGCTGGGCCTGTTGCTGTCCAATGCGATTCGCCAACTGGAGAACTTTGCCGGGGTGATGAATTTCGTGATCTTCCCGCTGTTTTTCCTGTCGTCGGCGCTGTATCCGCTGTGGAAAATGCGCGATTCCAGCGAGTGGCTGTATTGGCTGTGCGCCTTGAACCCGTTCACCCATGCGGTGGAGCTGGTGCGGTTCGCGCTGTACGAACGCTTCAACCCGTTGGCGCTGGCGGTGTGCGCGGGGCTGACGCTGGTGTTCGCCCTGCTCGCCGTGCTCACCTTCAACCCGCAACATGCGGCCTTGCGAAAATCCGGCTAACAACACTAGTCCCTGTGAGAGCGGGCTTGCCCGCGATGGCGGTGTGTCAGCCAACATCAGTGCTGGATGTGAGGGCCTCATCGCAGGCAAGCCAGCTCCCACAGGTCTGAGGTGTTCACATGTTTTGTTTTCACATGCTATTCAGTGTGGGAGCAAGCGGCCTTGCGCAAAACCAACTGACAACACTAATCCCCTGTGGGAGTTTTGTGTTGAACAGGTCAAAATTACTACTTTAGTACTGGTTTACCTGTCTATCGTCGCATTCACAACGCACCGCTACTGGCATGTAATGGGTTCATAACTATAAGGACTGACCCCTATGCCGCGTGCCCGACGTGTTCTGTTGCGCCCTTCTCTCGCTGCGCTGTCGCTGAGCCTGTTGCTGGGCACCGCGCAGGCCGAAACAGCGCTGTTCTCCGCCGACGGTTATCGCATTGGCCTGTACCGCAGCCCGACCCCGACTCAGCTCCAGGGCGCGAGCATCATCGACACGCCCGCCCTGCAAGACCTGCTCAAGCAGACACCCCGGCCGGTGCTGATCGACGTCTACCGTCGACAATGGCTACGGGGCCGTTTCATTGAAGACCAGCCCCACGAAAACCTGCCCGGCAGCCATTGGCTGGCCAATACCGGGGACGGTGACCTGACGCCGTCCTGGCAGGCATATTTCGCGCGCTACTTGCAGCAATTGACGGCGGGCGACCAGGCCCGACCGTTGGTCTTTTACTGCCGCTCCGATTGCTGGTTGAGCTGGAACGCGGTAAAACGCGCTGCTTCCATGGGCTATAAAACACTGTATTGGTACCGCGACGGACTGGATGCCTGGCAAGCGGCGAATCTGCCCGTGACACAGGCGAAGCCCGAGCCTTTTCCCTGACTTGAGCGCTGCGTGTTGTTGCCACACCCTGACAAAAATAATGAGGTGAAAGGCCATGTACAAAATCCTGATTGCCGACGATCACCCGCTGTTTCGCGAAGCCATTCATAACGTCATCAGCGACGGTTTCCCCGGCAGCGAGGTCATGGAAACCGCCGACCTCGACAGCGCCCTGGCCCTGACCCAGGAACACGACGACCTGGACCTGATCCTTCTCGACCTGAACATGCCCGGCATGCACGGCCTCAATGGCCTGATCAACCTGCGCAACGAGGCGCCGACCATTCCGGTGGTGATCGTCTCGGCCGAACAGGACAAGCAGATCGTGCTGCAAGCCATCACCTATGGCGCGGTGGGGTTCATCACCAAGTCCTCGCCACGGGTGCAGATGACCGAGGCCATCCAGCAGATTCTCAATGGCAATGTGTACCTGCCGCCGGACATCATCCGCACGCAAAAAAGCGGTGCCAGCCGGCGCATGAGCGAGACTCCGAGCTTCCCGCCGGAGCTGCTCCAGGCGCTGACCCGCAAACAGCTGCTGGTGCTTGAACGCATGACCAAGGGCGAGTCGAACAAACAGATCGCCTATACCCTGGAAATCGCCGAAACCACGGTCAAGGCCCACGTCTCGGCGATCTTGCGCAAACTCAATGTGCACAACCGGGTGCAGGCGATATTGAGTGCCGGGGATATTGATTTCGGGTCGTATCTTCGGCGGTAACTGCCCGGTTTGAAAGCTGACCTGTGGCGAGGGAGCTTGCTCCCGCTCGGCTGCGAAGCAGTCGTCAATCCAGGCGACTCGGTGGTTTGTAAAGGGCCGCTTCGCGCCCCAGCGGGAGCAAGCTCCCTCGCCACAGGTTCGGTGTTATCTGGATGGGCCGAGCAGATGACTCATCGCCGTCTTGAGCTTCATCGGCCGCACCGGTTTGTGCATCAGGGTGTGGCCCAGTTCGCGGATCTGTTGTTTGAGTTCGTTGCTGTAGTTGGCGGTGATCATCATCGCCGGGATCGCCGAGGCGCGGCGAGCGTTGATGCGGGCCACGGCGTCGACACCGTTCTGCTCGTCATCCAGGTGATAGTCGGCGATCAACAGGTCTGCTTCGGCGTGATAATTATCCACTTGCCGCGCCAGATCCTCCTCCGACAGCGCCGTGACCACCCGGCAGCCCCAACCTTCGAGCAAGGTGCGCATCCCGGCACAAATTGCCGCGTCGTTGTCCAGCACCCACACCCGTGCACCGCGCAGGCGCTCGAGCATCGGTTCACTCATCAACAAACTCGGCAATGCCTTCGGCGCCGTGGCGCTCAAAGGCACTTCGACGGAAAACATCGAGCCCTTGCCCGGCCATGAACGCACGTGAATCCGGTGGCCAAGAATACGCGCGATTTTCTCGACGATCGCCAGGCCCAGCCCCAAGCCGCGATCTTGATCGGGGCGCTGTACGTCACCGCGTTTGAACTCCTGAAAAATCTCCTCCAGACGGTTTTCGGCAATGCCCATGCCGCTGTCCCAGACTTCGATGGTCAGCCGCTGGTGATGACGCCGACAACCGAGCACCACCCGCCCGCTGTAGGTATAGCGAATGGCGTTGCTCAGCAGGTTTCGCAGGATCCGCGCGAGCAATTGAATGTCGCTGCGCACCAGCGCCGAACACGGGATGAAATGCAGTTCGAGGCCTTCACTGCGAGCCACTTGGGTGTATTCGGCGGCGAGGTTTTCCAGCAATTCGCTGAGGGCGAACGGCGCAATGTCGGCCTTGATCACCCCGGCATCCAGTTTGGAAATATCCACCAGTGTGCCCAACAGGTTTTCCACGTCTTCCAGGGAATTGCTGACGTTGCGCACCAGATTTTCGTTGGCCGTCGGCTCCCGGCGTTCCAACAACGCACTGGTAAACAGCCGCGCGGCATTGAGCGGTTGCAACAGGTCGTGGCTGACGGCGGCAAGAAATTTGGTCTTCGACAGGTTGGCCTGCTCGGCCTCGAGCTTGGCCTCACGCAAGCGTGATTCCACGCGGCGGCGCTCGTCGATTTCGCGCAGCAATTGGTCATTGAGGGTGGTCAGTTCGGTGGTGCGTTCACGCACCCGCAACTCAAGGTTCTGATAGGCCTGATGCAGCGCCTCGGCGGTGCGGCGGCGCTCGGTGATGTCGCGGATCAGCACGAAAATCCCCACCACTTCCCCGCTGGCCAGGCGATTGGGCACGTAGGAGCGCAGCATGTAGCGCTCCTGATTGTTGATGTTGGTTTCGGCGAACTCGAACGTCACGCTCTCGCCGGCCAGGGCACGAGCCACGTAGGCCTCGAGGCGCTGATAGTGCTGCTCGCTGTGCACTTCGCGCAGGCTCTGCCCGAGCATCACGCCCCGGGGCCAGCAGTACCATTCTTCATAGACTTTGTTGGTGAATTCGTAGACCAGATCGGCATTCAGGTAGGCGATCAGCGCCGGCACATGGTCGGTGATCAAGCGAATCCAGCGCTCGCTTTCGCTGAGGGCTTCGGCGTGCCGGTAGCGTTCGGTAATGTCGGTGAAGGTATTGACGAAACCGCCGGTGGGCAATGGATGGGTACGGATTTCCAGCACCCGGCCATCGCAGAGGCGCTGCTCGCATTCCTGCACATACCGGCCGTTGGCATCGCGACTGGCCGGAGTCAGCAGGTTCAATTCGCTGTCGGCGATCACTTCGGCGAACGGCCGGTGGGCCGCCACCGGAGCCAGACCGCTGAGTTCCAGGAAACGCCGGTTCCACAGTTCCAGAATGCCCTCGGCGTTGACCATCGCCACCCCTTGGGACAGGTTGTCGACCGCCCGTTGCAACAGGTGCGACTTTTGCGCCACGGCCTGCTCACGGCGCAGGGTTTCGCTGAGTTTGACGTCGGTGATGTCGGTGAACAGGATCACTCGCCCGCCTTCCTGGGTCGGCCGCTCGCTGACTTGCAGCCAACGGCCATTGTGCAGGCGATAGAGCAGGCTTTCGTCGACATGCGACCGGGGCTCTTCGCTGAACAGCCCGGTCGAGGTCATCAACCGTTTGACCTCGCGCAGGCGCATGCCGGCATTGATTCGCACCCGGCTGTTGCCCCAAAACGCCTTGAAACGGCTGTTGAACAGCACAATCCGCTGCTCGGCATCGAACAGCACAAAGGCGTCGGAGATGCTTTCGATGGCGTCGATCAAGTGTTGATGGGCGGTTTCGGCCCGTAGCCGCGCTTCGCTGAGCAAATGGTTGCCAGCCTTGAGTTCGGCCATGGCCTGGTTCAGGGCGTCGGTGCGCTCACGCACCTGTTCGGCCAGCACCACCGAATGCTGGAACGCCGCATACGGGTCGTTGCCCCGGGTGATTCCGGACTCGATGCGTTCGATCAGCGCGTCATTGATGCGCTGCAATTTTTGGTTTTCGTGCCGCAGGCTGGCGATTTGCGCCTGAAGGTCAGCGCTGTCCAGGGGCGCGTCCTCGGGCAATGGCAACCCCGGTGAAGGTCTGGTTGATGTGCATGCCATTGAACTGTTCTCCGTAGGTGTTGAAACCCATCACCTGTTGGTCCCGCAGGAACGCTCCGATCTGCTCGAGACTGCCGGCGTCTTCCAGTTCCAGACGCCTGAGAAAACAGTCACAGCCGATGGTCAGCAACAAGTCCCCGAGACGCTCGCGCAAGCCCTCGAACAGGCCTTGCAGATTCGGCAGCATCGGGCCGGGTTTCATGACGGTGAGGACGATGCCGTTTTCCACCGCACAGTAGAAACTCAGGCTCAGGTCTGGATGAACCTGCTGGATCGCCCGCACGTAATACTGATCGTTGATCCGCACCGCCAACGGGTGTGCGGCAAAGGTCCGGTAATCGAGGTCGGCCACCGCCACGCCGATATGCCGGGCGTACTCCTCGGCGGCCGGTTCGGCGTTGAGCTCGAATACCCGGCGCGAAGTGCTGTCGGCAGCGGTGACCACCAGTTTTTCGGCCCTGGGCAGGATGTGGTGGGTGGTGAAGACTTCGAAGTCCAGCCAGGTATTGACCAGCACCACCACCGCCGCGCCGCTGTGAAACTCGCCGCCGAAATACACATGGGTGTGGGTCAGGTAATTGTCGTCGCCAGCCGAACCGCCGAAATGCGGAATATCGCCCAAAGCCGCGCTCAAGGCAGCAAGCACCATTTCTTCACGACTGGACAAGCCATCGAGCAGGGTCAGGGCAAAGCTGTTGCCCTTGATCGGCGCCAGGGTATTGCTGCGACAACCGCTGACCAGGCGCTCGACCATTTGCTGGGCATCGATCAGGCTGAAATGCTCCATCTCATCGATCAGTTCGATGGCGATGGAAAAGTGCCGATGATCGAAGCCCACCGCTGTCACGCAGCTGCGGCCATAACCTTGGGGGGTGATTTCGCCGGCACTGGTGCAGCCCACTAGCCGAATGCCGCCGAAACTCTGCTGCAACGCCTGCCCCAGCGCCTGCAAGTCGTACTCGGCGGAACAGAAGAACAGCACGAAGCCCAGATGCGGGTGCAAGAGTTGTCGCGCCAGATCCTGCGCCGCTTGCTGGGCATCGATGGCCTGGGACATGGCACTGACCACACCGTCGCTCTGAACCTGCTGCATCGTCGCCCCTCGCCTGTATGAGGCTCGAGTGTACGAAGCCTGCGGGCGGCGACGAATGCTACTTGGGTAGCGGGTGGGTGGTTCGATGGGATGAGAATGGTGGGCTGATCAATGGGTGACTAGCGCAATTGTGGCGAGGGAGCTTGCTCCCGCTGGACTGCGAAGCAGTCCCCCGAATACTGGCCGATGCGCGACCAGGATCGGGGCCGCTGCGCGACCCAACGGGAGCAAGCTCCCTCGCCACAAGTAGTGGTTAGTCAGCTCCTACCAAGTGAGCACCGCCCCCACCGCAAACGTATCGGTGTTCTCATTCTGGGCACTGGTGTCGTGGCCGTTGATTTCGAACTGGTTGTACTCAGCCACCAGCTTGAGGTTGTCGTTGACGTCATGGAACAGCGCAACGCCGCGGGTTTCGTAATCAGCGCCGCTGCCGACCACGCCGTTACCGTCGTCCTTGGTCTTGCCGTAAGACAAGGCCAGGCGGTTCTTGCCCAGTTTGTAGGAGCCCTGCAACAGGTAACCGTTGCTGTCGACATTACGCAGGGTCGGTTCACCGGCATTGTTGGTGAAGAACGGGTTAATGCCTTTGGCCTGGAAACCGGAACCGGTCAGCGACAGCCCGCCCATCTTCGCCTGCACACCGTAACCGACACCTTTGGAGGTGACGGACTCGACGTTGGAGTCGGTGTTGTCCGAGGTCTGGTAGCTGCCGTTGAGCCAGCTGTAAATCTTCGCTCCGCCGAGGTCGAACTGATAGGTGATCTCGCTCTCGGTACGCGGGTTCTTCTGGTAGGCCTTGCCGGTTGCGCTGCTGTCGTTGGTGTCGACCGGGTCCATGATCCCCACCGCGACCCGCAAGCCGTCCATCATTGGGGTGCGATAGGTAATCTGCGACGTCGGGAACGGGTACGGATAGCCGCTGCCGATATTGCCGAACGACACCCCGCCGCCGTCCACCAGGCCCAACGTATCGCTGACCTGACCGTAACCGGCCAGCAATTCGTCGAGCAGGATGTTGGAGCGGGCAAACAAGCCGAAATCCTTGCCGATCAGCACCTCGCCCCACTCCGGGTTGGCCACCGTACCGTAGAACTGCCGCACGTCGATGGCGGTGTCGGTGCCGTTGGTTTCGCTGTCGTTGATGGTCACCCAGAACGAGGCCCGGGCGCCGAGCTTGAGGTCATCGACCTGCTTGCCCATGTTGAAGCCCAGATAGTTAGGCAAAAAACCCATCTTCACCCGCGCCTGGCGCCGGTCGTACTGATCGCCGGCCCGGTCCACGTCGCTGTTGACGTAGAAGGCGTTGATGTAGCCATCGGTGGAGAATGTGGTCTGGTCCTTGTCGTACAGCATGATCTCGGCCTGGGCCATCGAGCTCAGGCCCAGGGATGACAGACTAACGATGAAAGCCGGCAAGAAACGATGCTTGAGATTCTTATTGTTGTGCATGACGCGCTCCGCTACGGGGACTTGATGTCGGAGGCGATTATCGAAAGCGGACAGGCGGCGTCATACGCTGCCTTGGGGGCGGTTGTCAGGTGCTTTGGAGTGGCCGGTAGCGCGCGGCAAATTCGGTGTAAGACCGCCCGTCGGCCAGGCCCGGAACTTAGGGTGTAAGCCTGCGGGCCACACAGGCGTCCACAGGAACCGGTGCGCGCTAGGCGAGCGCTCTAAACAGCATGTAAACGGCTACCACCACGCAGACGCTGGCAAAGCCGATCTGCAACCCTCGGACCGGCACCCGCGCGCAGAGTTTTCGGCCGAGGATCATCCCGACGATGCTGGCGACAATGAACGACACGCCCAAACCATCGATCCGCACCCCGGCGTGAAACGCGCCAATCACCCCGATCACCGAGATCAGGCTGATCACCATCAACGACGTAGCGACGATCCCGCGCATCTGCACATCGGTCAGTTGCTTGAACGCAGGCACTATCAGAAACCCGCCACCGACCCCGAGCAACCCCGAGACGACACCGGTTACCGCGCCGAGCGCGGCAAGGGTCGCGGTGCATTTGGCGGTCCAGGAAAAACGCCCGGTCTGTTGATCGAGCATGCAGTTTTTCTGGCCCCAGTTAGCGTGGCCATGATCGCTCGGGCCGGCATCGAGCTTTTCCGGGCGCAGCATCCGCCAGGCCACCATGACCATCAGCAGGCTGAACAGGATTTTCAGGATCTTTTCCGGCAACTGATGAGCGAAGTAGATACCCACCGGCGAGAACACCGCGCCGAGCAAAGCAATCAACAGCGCCGCGCGATAGCGCACCAGGCCATGGCGCAGACCGTCGATCGCACCGATCGCCGCCGCACTGCCCACCGCGAACAACGCGACGGGCGCCGCTTGGGTCATGCTCAGACCCAGCCCGAGTACCAAGGCCGGCACCGCAAGAATACCGCCACCGGCTCCGGTCAAGCCGAGCACCAGGCCCATGACCAGGCCAAAAAAACTTGCCAGCAACATAGAGTTTTCTCTTCAGTCGTTCCTGTCGACACGGCGCCGGGTTCAGCCCCAGCTTTTCAGCACCGCTCCGCAGTACAGCCCGGACAGCGTCTTCATCACCTGAATCACTTCGTGACTGGCTAAACCATAGAATATGTACTTGCCTTCACGACGGGTCGCGACCAATCCCTCGTCGCGCAGGATGCCCAGCTGTTGGGACAGTGTGGGCTGGCGCACGCCGGTCATTTTCTCCAGCTCGCCGACGTTGCGCTCGCCCTGGGTCAGCTGGCAGAGAATCAATAAGCGGTCCTCGTTGGCCAAGGCCTTGAGCAGCGCGCACGCCTTGGAGGCCGAGGCCCTGAGTTGGGCGACTTCACATTCGGTCAGACTGGATTGCATTTGCAGGATGCCTTCGACGTCACTTAAGCTGCGGACATTATGTTTAAACATAAAGTGTTGCAACCGGTTATTGCCTTCCCGCCCCTTTTCACAGGTTCGCGTCCATGTCTGCCTTGATTGAAGCCTTCCTCGACCCCGCATCAAAGACCTACAGCTACGTGATTTACGAGCACGATGGCGGACACTGCGCGATTGTCGACCCGGTGCTCGATTACGACGGTGCCGCCGGTCGCACCTCGACCGTCCAGGCTGACAAGATCATCGCCTTCGTTCGCCAACACCAGTTGCAGGTGCAATGGCTGCTGGAAACCCATGCCCATGCCGATCACCTGTCGGCCGCGCCGTACCTGCGTCGGGAACTGGGGGGCAAGATTGCGATTGGTCAGTCGATCAGCAAGGTTCAGGGCGTGTTCAAGACACTGTTCAATCTTGAACCGGGATTCAGGGTCGACGGTTCGCAGTTCGATCACCTGTTCGCGCCGGACGAGTCATTCCGCATCGGCAACCTCAAGGCCACGGCCCTGCATGTGCCAGGGCATACTCCGGCAGACATGGCTTATTTGATCGACGGCGATGTGATTCTGGTGGGCGACACGTTGTTCATGCCGGATGTCGGCACCGCACGTTGCGACTTCCCCGGCGGCAACGCCAATCAGATGTTCGCCTCGATCCGCAAACTGCTGGCCTTCCCCGCCAGTGTGCGTCTCTTCGTTTGCCACGATTACCCGCCCGAGGGCCGCGCCCCGCAATGCCAGAGTACGGTTGGCGAGCAGCGCAAAAGCAACATTCATATTCACGACGGCGTCGACGAAGCCTCCTTCGTCGCGATGCGCACTCAGCGTGACGCCGGTTTGTGCATGCCGACGCTGTTGCTGCCGGCGATTCAAGTGAATGTGCGGGCGGGGAATTTGCCGCCCGCGGAAGACAATGGCGTGACCTACCTGAAAATCCCCCTGAACCAACTCTGACCCACGCCATCGATCGTTCCCACGCGTGGGAACGATCAGTTGGCCAGAGTCAGACCATTCGCCGGCAACGGCAGCGCCGTCTTGTAGCGCACTTGCTTGAGCGCAAAACTCGAACGAATGTTCGCCACCCCCGGCACCTTGGTCAGAAAGTCCATCATGAAGCGCTCCAGCGACTGGATGGTCGGCACCAGCACGCGGATCAAATAGTCCGGGTCGCCGGCCATCAGATAGCACTCCATCACTTCCGGGCGATCCGAAATCGCCTCTTCGAAATGCTGCAAGGCTTCTTCCACCTGCTTCTCCAGGCTGACGTGAATGAACACATTCACATGCAGCCCCAGCAAGTCGGCATCCAGCAACGTCACCTGCTCGCGAATCAGCCCTAATTCTTCCATCGCCTTGACCCGATTGAAGCACGGCGTGGGCGACAGGTTCACCGAGCGCGCGAGGTCGGCGTTGGTGATGCGCGCGTTCTCCTGAAGGCTGTTGAGAATACCGATGTCGGTACGGTCCAGTTTGCGCATGAGACAAAAACACCTGTTTTTTATGTTTATGCAGATTTTTTATCCTCAAATGATCTCCAGCGCAACGAAACACAGAGAAATATTCTTCTTGGGCCGGCCTATGATTGTTGTAGGACAAGAATTCTTTTACCGAAGAATGACTGCCAGCTCACTACAAGAAATTCACAAGATCGAGCGTAGAAGCCATGAACCAAGCGTACGAACCGCTGCGCCTGCACGTTCCCGAACCTTCGGGCCGTCCCGGCTGCAAAACCGACTTCTCCTACCTGCATCTGACCGATGCCGGCACGGTGCGCAAACCCCCAATCGACGTAGAACCGGCCGATACCGCTGATCTGGCCAAAGGCCTGATTCGCGTGCTCGACGACCAGGGCAATGCCCTCGGCCCATGGGCTGAAGGCGTACCCGTCGAGATCCTGCGCAAAGGCATGCGCGCCATGCTCAAGACGCGGATCTACGACAACCGCATGGTGGTCGCCCAGCGCCAGAAAAAAATGTCGTTCTACATGCAGAGCCTCGGCGAAGAAGCCATCGGCAGCGCCCAGGCCCTGGCCCTGAACATCGACGACATGTGTTTCCCCACCTACCGTCAGCAAAGCATCCTGATGGCCCGCGAAGTGCCGCTGGTGGACCTGATCTGCCAACTGCTGTCCAACGAGCGCGATCCGCTCAAGGGCCGTCAGTTGCCAATCATGTACTCGGTCAAGGAAGCCGGTTTCTTCACCATCTCCGGCAACCTCGCCACCCAATTCGTCCAGGCGGTGGGCTGGGGCATGGCGTCGGCGATCAAGGGCGACACCAAAATCGCCTCGGCGTGGATCGGCGACGGTGCCACTGCTGAATCGGACTTCCACACCGCCCTCACCTTCGCCCACGTGTACCGTGCGCCAGTGATCCTCAATGTGGTCAACAACCAGTGGGCGATCTCCACGTTCCAGGCGATTGCCGGCGGTGAAGCCACCACCTTTGCCGGACGCGGCGTCGGTTGCGGCATCGCCTCCCTGCGGGTCGATGGCAACGATTTCTACGCGGTCTACGCTGCATCCGCCTGGGCTGCCGAACGCGCGCGGCGCAACCTCGGTCCGACCATGATCGAATGGGTCACCTACCGTGCCGGCCCGCACTCGACCTCCGATGATCCTTCCAAATACCGTCCTGCCGACGATTGGAGTCACTTCCCGTTGGGTGACCCGATTGCGCGCCTCAAGCAGCACCTGATCAAAATCGGTCACTGGTCCGAAGAGGAACACACCGCCGTCAGCGCCGAACTGGAAGCCGAAGTAATCGCCGCACAGAAAGAAGCCGAGCAGTACGGCACCCTCGCCGGCGGCCAGATTCCGAGCGCCGCGACCATGTTCGAAGACGTCTACAAAGAGATGCCGGAGCACTTGAAGCGCCAGCGTCAGGAGTTGGGGATCTGACATGAACGATCACAACAATAATATTCAGTTGGAAACCGCCATGACCACGACCACCATGACCATGATCCAGGCCCTGCGCTCGGCCATGGATGTGATGCTTGAGCGTGACGATAACGTCGTGGTGTTCGGCCAGGACGTCGGCTATTTCGGTGGTGTGTTCCGTTGCACCGAAGGCCTGCAGACCAAGTACGGCACCTCCCGCGTGTTCGATGCGCCGATCTCCGAGAGTGGCATCGTCGGCGTCGCCGTGGGCATGGGTGCTTACGGTTTGCGGCCGGTGGCCGAGATCCAGTTCGCCGACTACGTATACCCGGCATCGGACCAGATCATTTCCGAAGCGGCGCGCTTGCGTTATCGCTCGGCCGGTGAGTTCACCGCGCCGATGACCCTGCGCATGCCTTGCGGCGGCGGCATCTATGGCGGCCAGACTCACAGCCAGAGCATCGAGGCGATGTTCACCCAGGTCTGCGGCTTGCGCACCGTGATGCCATCCAACCCTTACGACGCCAAGGGCCTGCTGATCGCCTCCATCGAAAACGATGACCCGGTGATCTTCCTCGAGCCGAAACGCCTGTACAACGGCCCGTTCGACGGTCACCACGACCGCCCGGTAACCCCTTGGTCGAAGCACCCCGCCGCGCAAGTGCCGGACGGTTACTACACCGTGCCGCTGGACGTTGCCGCCATCACCCGTCCGGGCAAGGACGTGACCGTGCTCACTTACGGCACCACCGTCTATGTCTCGCAAGTCGCCGCTGAAGAAACCGGCGTCGACGCCGAAGTCATCGACCTGCGCAGCCTGTGGCCGCTGGACCTGGAAACCATCGTCAAGTCGGTGAAGAAAACCGGACGTTGCGTGGTGGTGCACGAAGCCACCCGCACCTGCGGTTTCGGTGCCGAACTGGTCGCGCTGGTGCAAGAGCATTGCTTCCACCACCTGGAAGCGCCAATCGAGCGCGTCACCGGTTGGGACACCCCCTACCCGCACGCGCAAGAGTGGGCGTATTTCCCTGGCCCGTCCCGTGTGGGCGCGGCTTTGAAACGGGTCATGGAGGTCTGAATGGGCACGCACGTTATTAAAATGCCGGACATTGGCGAAGGCATTGCAGAAGTTGAATTGTCTCAGTGGCACGTCAAGGTCGGCGACATGGTCGTAGAAGATCAGGTGCTGGCCGATGTCATGACCGACAAGGCGATGGTCGACATCCCCTCGCCGGTGCACGGCAAGGTGATTGCACTGGGCGGACAGCCAGGCGAAGTCATGGCGGTCGGCAGTGTGCTGATCAGCATTGAAGTCGAAGGCGCGGGCAACGTTAAGGAATCGACTGCGCCAGCAGCTGTTATTAAAGAAGCACCTGTAGCGGCGTCGAAAGTTGAAGCCGTCGTAGAAAGTACACCGGCTGCAGCGGCCCCGCGTCCGGCTGCCGCTTGCCAAGGACCGATGGTCGCGCGTGAAGCCGATGAACGTCCGCTGGCCTCCCCGGCCGTGCGCAAACATGCGTTGGACCTGGGCATTCAATTGCGCCTGGTGCGTGGCAGCGGCCCTGCCGGGCGGATTCTGCACGAAGACCTCGAAGCCTATCTGGCTCAGGGTCAGTCGAACGCATCGACGGCCACCGCCGCTTACGCCCAGCGCAACGACGAACAGCAAATCCCGGTGATCGGCATGCGCCGCAAGATCGCCCAGCGTATGCAGGACGCCACCCAGCGTGCCGCCCACTTCAGTTACGTTGAAGAAATCGATGTCACCGCCGTCGAAGAATTGCGTGCGCACCTGAACGAAAAACACGGCGCGACCCGTGGCAAGCTGACCTTGCTGCCGTTCCTGGTGCGCGCCCTGGTCGTGGCCCTGCGCGACTTCCCGCAGATCAACGCCCGTTACGACGACGAGGCCCAGGTCATCACCCGCCTCGGCGCAGTGCATGTGGGCGTCGCCACGCAAGCCGACATCGGTTTGATGGTGCCGGTAGTGCGTCACGCCGAAGCCCGCAGCCTGTGGGACAACGCCGCGGAAATCTCCCGTTTGGCGACGGCTGCACGCACTGGCAAGGCCAGTCGCGATGAGCTGTCCGGCTCGACCATCACCCTGACCAGCCTCGGCGCATTGGGCGGCATCGTCAGCACGCCGGTGCTGAACCTGCCGGAAGTGGCGATCGTCGGCGTGAACAAAATCGTCGAACGGCCAATGGTGATCAAAGGCCAGATCGTGATCCGCAAGATGATGAACCTCTCCAGCTCTTTCGATCACCGCGTGGTCGATGGCATGGACGCGGCGCTCTTCATCCAGGCCATCCGTGGCTTGCTCGAACAACCCGCAACGCTGTTTGTGGAGTAAGGAATGCAACAGACTCTAAATACTACGCTGCTGATCATCGGCGGCGGCCCTGGCGGCTATGTAACGGCGATCCGTGCCGGTCAGTTGGGCATTTCGACCATTCTGGTGGAAGGCCAATCGTTGGGCGGCACCTGCCTGAACATCGGCTGCATTCCGTCCAAGGCGTTGATCCACGTCGCCGAACAGTTCCACCAGACACAGCACCACAGCCAATACTCGGCGCTGGGCATCAACGTATCGGCGCCGACCCTGGACATCGGCAAAAGCGTCGAGTGGAAGGACGGCATCGTCGATCGCCTGACCACTGGCGTCTCGGCGCTATTAAAGAAACACAAGGTCCAGGTCATCCACGGCTGGGCGAAAGTGATCGACGGTAAAACCGTTGAAGTCGGCGACACGCGGATTCAGTGCGAACACCTGGTGCTGGCCACCGGTTCGACAAGCGTCAACCTGCCAATGCTGCCGATTGGCGGGCCGATCATCTCCTCCACCGAAGCCCTGGCGCCGAAAAGCGTGCCGAAACGGCTGGTCGTGGTCGGTGGCGGTTACATCGGTCTGGAGCTGGGGATTGCTTACCGCAAGCTCGGCGCCGAGGTCAGCGTGGTCGAGGCGCAGGATCGTATTCTGCCGGCTTACGATGCCGAACTGACCCATCCGGTGCACGAAGCACTCAAACAACTTGATGTGAAGCTTTACTTGAAGCACAGCGTTGAAGGTTTTGATTCACAAAGAAATTCCCTTCAAGTTCGCGACCCGAACGGTGACATCCTGAATCTTGCAACCGATCAGGTGCTGGTGGCCGTCGGTCGCAAACCCAACACCCAGGGCTGGAACCTCGAAGCCTTGAACCTGGACATGAACGGTTCGGCGATCAAGATCGACAACCGTTGCCAGACCAGCATGCGCAACGTCTACGCCATCGGCGACCTGAGCGGCGAACCGATGCTCGCCCACCGGGCCATGGCCCAGGGCGAGATGGTTGCCGAACTGATCAGCGGCAAACACCGCGAATTCAACCCGACCGCCATTGCCGCCGTGTGTTTCACCGACCCGGAACTGGTAGTGGTCGGCAAGACCCCGGACGAGGCCAAGGCTGCGGGGCTGGACTGCATCGTGTCCAGCTTCCCGTTCGCCGCCAATGGCCGGGCGATGACACTGGAGTCGAAAAGCGGCTTCGTGCGGGTCGTGGCGCGGCGTGACAATCATCTGATTGTTGGCTGGCAGGCGGTGGGTGTGGGTGTTTCGGAGTTGTCGACGGCGTTCGGTCAGAGCCTGGAAATGGGCGCCCGGCTGGAAGACATCGCCGGCACCATCCACGCGCATCCGACGCTTGGTGAGGCGGTGCAGGAAGCGGCGTTGCGTGCGTTGGGCCACGCGCTGCATTTGTAACCGCTCAACTGTGGCGAGGGAGCTTGCTCCCGCTGGGCTGCGAAGCGGCCCCAACCGCGTCACTGCGATCTGCCTGATGCACCGCAGTGTCCGGTTTTACCAGTGCTGCGCACCGGAACGGGAGCAAGCTCCCTCGCCACAGGGTTTCGAATTATGAAAGATCGGCGGCAAGTTTCATGAGCAGGCTAAGAAATCTGCCAATCACCCGATAGTCCGGGCTGCGATTTAGGCCCGGAATGAAGTATTGTTGTCCCCATCCAGAAAAATGTCAGAAGCCTTGAACCGTTTCGACGGTTGTTAAGTGATAGAGGGTGTCATGGGTAACGAAAGCATCAATTGGGACAAGCTGGGTTTTGACTACATCAAGACAGACAAGCGCTATCTGTCGCACTGGCGTAATGGCGAGTGGGACAAAGGCACCCTGACCGAAGATAACGTGCTGCACATCAGCGAAGGCTCCACTGCCCTTCACTATGGCCAGCAGTGCTTCGAAGGCCTGAAGGCCTACCGTTGCAAGGACGGTTCGATCAACCTGTTCCGCCCGGACCAGAACGCCGCACGCATGCAACGCAGCTGCGCGCGCCTGCTGATGCCGCAAGTGTCCACCGAACAGTTCATCGAAGCGTGCAAGGACGTGGTCCGCGCCAACGAGCGTTTCATTCCGCCTTACGGCACTGGCGGCGCGCTGTACCTGCGTCCGTTCGTGATCGGCGTGGGTGACAACATCGGCGTGCGTACCGCACCCGAGTTCATCTTCTCGATCTTCTGCATCCCGGTCGGCGCCTACTTCAAGGGCGGCCTGACCCCGCACAACTTCCAGATCTCCAGCTACGACCGTGCCGCCCCACAAGGCACCGGCGCGGCCAAGGTCGGTGGCAACTACGCCGCCAGCCTGATGCCAGGCTCCCAGGCCAAGAAGGCGCACTTCGCTGACGCCATCTATCTGGACCCGATGACCCACACCAAAATCGAAGAAGTCGGCTCGGCCAACTTCTTCGGGATCACCCACGACAACAAGTTCGTCACCCCGAATTCCCCTTCGGTGTTGCCGGGCATTACCCGTCTGTCGTTGATCGAACTGGCCAAGACCCGTCTGGGCCTGGAAGTGGTCGAAGGTGACGTGTTCATCGACAAGCTGTCCGACTTCAAGGAAGCCGGTGCTTGCGGTACTGCCGCGGTGATCACCCCGATCGGCGGCATCAGTTACAACGACAAGCTGCACGTATTCCATAGCGAAACCGAAGTCGGCCCGGTCACCCAGAAGCTCTACAAAGAGCTGACCGGTGTACAGACCGGCGACATCGAAGCGCCAGCGGGCTGGATCGTCAAGGTTTGATTTGACGCGATTGCCCGTTTGAACACAAAGGCCCGGCCTTCACATTGAAGGCCGGGCTTTTTTTCGTCCGCGCTTCGTGGAAAACGTCACTAGACTTGCCACGTGCAACCGCCATCAATAGGTGCCACTAAAACCATGAGTAAATTCTGGCGAAAGTATCTGGCCTTGCTGGAGACAGATTTCACCACGCAAGTGTTCGACAACATCAAGAACCTGCTGGTATGCGCCCTGCTATTCGCGGCGGGCACCAACGCGTTGCACGGCGGTCATCAACTGTTTATGGGAATGCTCGCCTCAAACCTCGCCGGCTGGGGATTGATTGCAACGTCAGCACTGCTGATGCTGCTCAGTGTCAGCGACGGCTTGCGTCGGCTGTCCAAGTTGCCGTATCACACGGCGTTCCAGATCATCCTGGGTCTGGTTTACCTGGTGCTCGCGGTGCGGGTGGTGGAGATCGTCTGGGACTTCAGGGCGTAGCGGTCACGGCACGAGGTGTCTGCCAACTCAGCTCATCCCGAGCGATCCGGGCAAACAACCACTCTACAAAGATCCGCGTGTGCGCCGTCACGTCCGGCGCAACACCGTAGTAATAACGCGGCAACGGCATGCGCAACTCGGGTAACGGGCAGATCAGGCGTCCGCTCGAGATATGGCTGCCCAACAAAGAGGTCGGGCACAGGGCAATGCCCTGTCCATCCACAGCGGCCTGAAGCACCAGGTGCATATGATCAAACTGCCGGGTGACCTGAGTGGCTGACTGGGATTGACCGAAGTGCATGGCCCAATTGTGCCAGTCTTCGCGACGTGCCTTGGCGGTCAGTAATGTATGCCGACTCAGGGACGTGAGGTCTTCAAGTGGCAGGCGCTCGATCAGCGATGGCGCCGCGACCAGCAACAGTTCGTCTTCGAAGAGTGCTCGCGCCTCAATCGCAGGAGCCCAATCGTCACGACCACGGCGAATGACGATATCGAACCCGTCGCGTGCCTGATCGGGGGCCTGGGTCTGGGTGATCACCTGCGGCTCGATGCCCGGGTGCTGCGCAACGAAGTCCGCCAGCCTGGGCGTCAGCCAAAGCATGGCGAAGGACGGACGCACATTGATCTTCACGGTAGGTTGCGAGGCATGTTGCTTGAGCGCAGCGGCGGCGTTGGCGATCTGCGACAGCCCGGCGCTGACCTGTTCATAGAAGCGCTGGCCGGCCGGCGTCAGCACCGATTGACGGATACGTCGCTCGAACAGCAGCACCCCCAGGTATTCCTCGAGCAATTTGATATGCCGGCTGACGGCACTGTGGCTGACATGCAGCTCTTCGGCCGCCAGGCTGAAGCTCTGATGACGAGCAGCAACGGCGAAGGCGCGAACAGCATTAAGAGGCGGTAGTGGATTCATGCGTCTAATTTAGTCACCTATGCGCTGTAATTAAAGCGTTTGTCACGCCCTCCTCGCCACGCCAATCTGCCAGCACGCAGCCAATGCCACCTGACGGAGCAAGCCATGAACAGTTACGGACTCTTTGTACTCTTCGCCACCCTGACCATTTTGAGCCCGGGACCTGGTGTGGTCCTGACCCTGTCCAACGCGGTGCGCCACGGTTGGAGGGGGGCCGTGCCGGGCATTCTGGGAATCGCGTCGGGGGCGTTTGTGGTCGCCGCCATCAGCGCCACCAGTGTTGGCCTGATACTCAGCACCTCCGCGAATGCCTTTACCGCATTGAAATACGCAGGGGCCGCCTATTTGTTGTACTTGGGCTACAAAAGCTGGCGCTCGGATCGTTTCAGCGCGCTGCTTGAAACGCGCCCCTCAAGCCCGGGTTATCGTTTCTTTGAAGCGGCTTCGATGCAGCTGTTGAACCCCAAGGCGGTGTTTTTCTTTCTGGCGGTGTTCCCGCAATTCATCGACACTTCGGCGCACTTCTACAGCCAGTTCATCAAGCTGGTCGCCTCCTACGGCGTACTGGTAATCCTGGTGCACGGCAGCTATGCCTTGCTCGCCAATTCCGCCAAAGGCTGGTTGTCGAGCCCGAAAGGTTCATGGCTGACCGCGAAAGTTTCGGGCGTGACCTTCGCCGGTTTTGGCGTACTCATGGCCTCGACCAGTCGCTAAGTCGCAGGACTGGCGATCACGCGGCGCCTGTTCTCGGTGGATGAGACTGGCGCTGTCGTTCCCTGAACCGGCAGTTCAAAGGCGAACCGGCGACTGAGTTCCTTGCGCCCCAGCGCTGTCAACGTCAGCGCCCGACTGTCCAGATCCTGCGTCACCCATTGGCGTTTGATCGCCGTTTGCAGCAACGCCGCGCCCAAGGCGCCACCCAGATGCGGCCGGCGCATGCTCCAGTCCAGGCACGGGCAGGCAAAGCGGCGGCGCAAAGTACCGAGGTCTATGACGTCGATGCCCAATCCTTCGAACAACGCTTCACCGCTGTCGCTCAATCGATAAGCCTCATCGGTTTGCAGCAACCACCCCGCGTCGATCATCCGGTCATGCAGCACCACCGCCAGCGTGCCGGCCATGTGGTCGTAGCAGGTGCGGGCGAATTGCAGGCGGTCCGGGGTGCGCGGGTTGAACGTCGGTGCGGCGTTCTGGCCGATCACCATCAGTGCTTCGAGTGCCTGGGCCACGCGTTTGTCCGCGAGGCTGTAATAGCGGTGGCGGCCCTGAACATGCAAACGCACCAGCGCCAGCTCCTTGAGTTTTGCCAAGTGCGCGCTGGCGGTCGAGGCGCTGACTTCGGCAACCGCCGCCAGCTCGGTGCTGGTGCGGGCGTGGCCATCCATCAGCGAACAGAGGATTTTCGTCCGCGCAGGCTCTGCAATCGCTGCGGCCACTTGAGAGACGCCAACGTCATGTTGTTCTGCGTTCATATTTCGCTCCCGGACGAATCAAGGCCCTTTCGGACTGGTGATAGTAGCAACACTTTTCAACCATCGATAAGGCTGCGACCCATGGACCCGATCATCGCTGCGACTCACGCCGACCCTTACCCCTACTACGCGCAACTGCGTGCCGAGGGTGGATTGGTTTTTCATCAGGGACTGAAACTGTGGGTGGCCTGCAGCGCCCGAGCGGTTGCTGCCGTGCTGGCGCATCCGGATTGCCATGTGCGGCCGGCGCATGAGCCGGTGCCCAAGGCAATTGCTCAAGGCATGGCCGGCAAGGTGTTCGGTCAGCTGATGCGGATGAACGAGGGTGAGCGGCAGCGTTGTCCGAGGGCGGCGATTGAGCCGGAGCTGGCGCTGATTGATGTGAACGACGTCAACTCACGGGTCAGCGCTCGGTTGATTACCCCTGGAGCCGATGGGTTGTACACGGCGATGTTTCGCGGGCCGGTCTGTGTAGTGGCGGCGTTGCTGGGCTTTTCTCCGGCTCAGGGCCGGGCCATCAGCGAGCTGACCGCTGACTTCGTCGCCTGCCTGTCACCCCTCAGCGACCAGGCCCAACTGGACGCTGCCCATGTTGCGGCAGAACAGCTGAAGGGATATTTCATCGAGCTTCTGGCTGATCCGAACAATCGAAGCACCCTGCTCGCCGGTATCAGGCAGCGCTTCGCCACCTCGACCGACCCGCACACCTTGATCGCCAACCTGATTGGCCTGTTCTCCCAGACCTACGACGCCACCGCCGGGCTGATCGGCAATGCGCTACTGGCGTTGAGCCGAAACCCGCAGATCGACTCGACTCAAGTCAACGACCTGATCGCCGAAGTGCAGCGCTTCGATCCTCCGGTGCAGAACACCCGCCGCTTCGTCGCCGCACCGTGCGAAATCGACGGCGTGAACCTGAACCCCGGCGACGTGATTCTGGTGCTGCTGGCCTCGGCCAATCGTGATCCGCAGCTTAATGACGATCCCGATACGTTCCTGCTCGAGCGCCCAAACCGCCGCAGCTTCACCTTCGGCGCCGGCCGTCATCAATGCCCGGGGCAGGTGCTGGCCTTGAGCATCGCCCGCGCGACGCTGACTCAGATCCTGATGATGAAACCGGCTTTGGATCGGTTGACCTGGCACTACCGCCCTTCCCTTAACGGGCGCATTCCTTTGTTCACTGATCTACCGAACGCCTGACAGACCGTGTCATCGTTCTTCGCGAGCAAGCCCGTTTGTATGTTTAGACTTGAAGGGGTGGGCTTGCCCACGATGACGGCCTGACAAACAACGCATCATTTCTGGCGTGCGCGACAGGCCACATCACCTTGTATCGCGGTAACAGCGGATCAGGCCTTCCAGCAAAAACAGTTGTTGCCATGAGCCCCCTCGCCACAAAACCAAAAAACCCGCCATATCTGTTAGAAGAGATGGCGGTTTTTCCCGTCTGAGCTAAGTGCATGGCGACAAGCGGCATTTGTAACAACGGCCAGAGTTTCAGACCAGTCCTACATCTATCCAATGCCCTTTGATATAGCGTCCGCATCGCTTTCAAAAGATGAAACAAGGACGCTCATGGCTCGAAAAACAGACATACCTCGGGTTCAAAACCCACCGTCGGGCGACGGGCACCACATCACCAGCCGCTACATGACCGCCACTGAACTGGCAGGGCGCGAAGCCAGACAAAAATCCTATGACGACATGTTAGCCCGACAGCAGGCATATGAAGACCGCTTTATCAGGCAGCCCCGACAGCTGGGCCAATCCAACTCCATAGGTTGTGTGTTCGCCAAAAGCTGCAACCTCCCCGACGGCGTAATCAACCACGACAGCCCAGCAGGGTTCGTCCCTGTCGAGAAACTGACCGACTACGGAAAATTCTCCCTGCTGGGTGGCCGCGAAAGGGATACAGCGGGAAACATTCCGCTCAAAAAAATCAGTGCCGGGGCGTTACCTGCTGCGCTGGGGACGCTACTTCTGGGTGGAGTTGGCACTACTGGCACTGGAACGGGTGCGGCTGGTGGTGCAGGTGTCGTGACGGCTGGTGTTGCTGCTGGCGCATTGGCCGGAATGGTTGCATTGCTGTGGCCGTCGAGCTTAGGCGACAGCTCCCTGTACACAGAAGAACAGCTCAAATCGCTCAATGAAGGTAGAACACGGGTTCGACTGCATGTCGAGCAACAAGCTGATGGCACCTTGAAGGGTTATGGCTACAACACCCAGAAGCGCCGCGACTGGGAAATGATTCCTGTCGTCCGGTTCAAAAGTCAGGGTTCTCAGCATGTAGCTGACTTTGGCGATGGGATAACCCTGATATGGACACCAGCTGTTGACCCATCCAGCACCTCAGGAATTCCCCCGCTAGAGGCGGCACCACAAGCGCCTCCGATCTGGATTTATCCGCCTACCGAGCAGGCAGATAACATCATCGTCAACCCGATCTACCCGCCTGAGTACAAGGACTTCATTCTTGTATTTCCGGCTGATTCCGGTGTGCAGCCGCTGTATGTTGTGGTTTCAAGATCTGCTGGCGGCGATATAAAGTACCACCGGCCGCCGTTGGCATTGCCTGCATTTCCAGATGCCCTTCCTGTTAAATCAAAAAGCAGTGTTCAGGGCGGGGGGAGTAAGCGCAGCCGGTGGAAAGACCGAAAGGGGCGAATATATGAATGGGACAGTAAGACAGGCGCAATAGAAAAGTATGACAGTCAAGGTAAGCATCTTGGCGAGTTTAACCACGAAACTGGTGAACAGATAGACCCCGCAAAACCCGGCAGAACCACCCCAAAATAAATTAAGAGGCTATTTATGTTTTTATGGATTAGTGGTTTTTTAAAAGATGATGACGAAGATGATTCCTTAAAATACGACTTTACAGTTCGACCTGAGTTTGAAGTCGCGGTAATGGGTGTTCTTGGGTGGAAAAGTCTTGAAGAAAGCGCGGATGGAGAATGGTTACTAACCGGCGAGCAAATCCAACAAATCGCTATAGCTCTCAATGAGCAGTTACCGACCGAACTGGATCTCTTCATAGGGGTGCGAGAGTAGGTACAACTGAGATGGGAGTTAAAAAGTGAGCCTTCTCTACCAAGACCCATCAATGAGCCACGAGGAAGCGACGAGGCTTCTAGCTAGCAACGTAGAAACCAGCGTTGTCGCCGCATTGATTTCTATTGGCCTGAATGAACAAGACAAGTCCTGGGCTCAGGACACCTGTCTGAAGTACCTCGAGAGTGAGTCCGAATCAGTTGCAGCATCTGCCATCACCGCGCTCGGTCACATAGCCCGCAGACATGCTGAACTGGATGTGGGTGCTGTCATCCCGGCCCTTGAGAAGGTGAAGGAAAAATTCCCCTCCCTGGAAGGAACTGTGGCGGACACCCTTGATGATATTGAGGCATTCACCTGACTTGCCCACCCGCAAAGGGAACTGGCCGTGAACCGGGCGCTGGATAACATCGATCCGCAGTAATAGCCGATCAAGCCTTCAGCAAAAATAGTTGTTGGAATGAGCATCCGTGGCGAGGGGGCTTGTCGGAACTCCGCATCGCCCCGTTCGGCTGCGCAGCAGTCGTAAAATCAGCGTATGCGGTCAGTCCTGAGAAAACGCGATGGATTGGATTTGGGGTCGCTGCGCAACCCAACGGGGGCAAGCCCCCTCGCCACAGATAGCAAAAAAACCGCGCTCTCCTCTCAGAGACAGCGGGGTTAATCATTTCAATTCACTCGCCCATCAATCATCCCGCGTCAGCACTTCCAGCAATTCAATTTCGAAAATCAGATTCGAATTCGGCGTAATCGCCCCCATCGAGCGCTCGCCGTAGGCTAGGTGCGCCGGCACCAGCAACTTGCGCTTACCGCCGACCTGCATGCCCATGATTCCCTGGTCCCAGCCCTTGATTACCCGCCCCGTGCCAATCACGCACTGAAAAGGCTTGCCCCGACTGTAGGAAGAATCGAATTCGGTGCCGTCTTCCAGCCACCCGCGATATTGGGTGGTGATCAGCGCGCCTTTGACGGCAGCTTTGCCGTCGCCCACTTCAAGGTCGATTACCTGCAACTCATCATTCATGACATTCACTCTATCTGTGCGCTTGCCCGAGCGGGCTTGATGGGCGCCGTTTTCCCAGAAATGCGGGCTATTGGCAAGCCGGGTCGATTAATCCGTTCACTCCTTGGGTTGGCCAAAAGGAATGCCGTTAAAGGTGTGGGTGCAACAAGGGCAGAAAGGGGTCATGTACTCAGCCGTCAGTTCAGGATTGACGATCTGCAGACAGCCCTGATCATCGACATACAAACCGCTGAAATAGCTCGACTCCCCCAGCCGCACCTGCTCCTGCCTGTCCTTTTCATGCAGGGCAACCATCCAGAACACCGGCTCAGGTCGATCCAGGCGAGCCACCGCTTCGCTAAAAACCTCATCCCATTGCCGGCCGACGCGGGACAGCAGGAACCGGAACAATGGTGTGTAATCGAATCCATGCCGACGAGTGCCATGCATCGAACCGCGTGACGACTCACTGTGGGTTTCGGCTTTGGTATGGCGCTGATGACGGTACTCACCCGAGTAATCATTCAGCCGAACACCCCAGGTACGAGTGTTAATCTTGCGGTAGAGGGGTTTCTTTTCCAACGAGTCGCTCCTGACATCCAGTCACTCAAACACCCTATGCGTTTTACTCGAACGGTGGACAATATCAATCAGCCCGCCGTAGCTGATTGTTTCAGACGGTTTGAAGTGGCACTGGCGTAATAGTGAGATCGCCATCGCGAGCCTGCTCACGATAACGGTGTGTCAGCCAACAACGTCGTACGTTCATGGCCGACGCGTCTCGTCGCAGCCTTTATCCTGTGCGCCCCCGCCGTATCGAGTTTTTGGAGTTTCCCGTGCCCCACGAAGGCAACCTGATCTGCCCCCAAAATGTTGGACGGTCTATTGCCACACGCCCATCAATCATCCCGCGTCAGCACTTCCAGCAATTCACCGCTTTCCTGAAATGCAGGCTATTGGCAACCATTTCGCTCTGCATCCGGCAGTGGTCGTGAACTGGGCACTATACGAAAACTGCCTGATCGCCACTCGGCGACTTTTCGTACAGACCCTAATTTACACAACAGGACTTATGTAACCCGACAATACGCCGATACCGTGCAGCGGCACGGAAGCACCGAAGCACCACTTACTCCATAGAAGGCAGGAGCCTGAACAATGTTTGAACACATCTGGCGCAGCATCCATTCCCCGGGCTACTTCCCCAACGTACTGGAGTGGATGATCAATATTCTCTTCAACCCGTTCATGGTGATTATGTGCCTGATGGTCGGAGCGCTGGCCGGTAAATGGTGGAGAGCCATCCCCTACGGCAGCCTCATTTGTTATGTGGTGTTCCTGAGCCGGTCGTCATTCTATCGGTGGGGAAGCATTTTCCCCGAAGCCGGCCTGCCTGCGCTGTTGATTGACGGCGCACTGCTGGCCCTCCTCGGCTTCTATTTGAAAGGCGTACTCAGAACCCGCTCAGAAGCAAAACCCGAAGGCCATTGGTTGCGCTGGCTTTATCAAAGCCTGAAGGTCGTCATGCTGACAGTCATGGTGATGTTCTGGGTACTCGTCGTGCTGGTTGTCGTGACCTTCACCGTCTCGGTCGCGACGCAACCGTCAGTGGTGAACTGACCCACCTCCTGCTTGCCAGGGTCTGTACGAAAAGTCGCCGAGTGTCGATCAGGCAAGGCAAAAACAGGCGATGAAGCGGAGTTTACGGGTTGTAAATGAGCATTCCGAGCCTGTTTTTAACGCAGCATGATCGACATGCAGGCAGTTTTTCGTACAGAGCCTTAATATACCCGCCACCTCCCCCACGGTTCGATACGCCATGAGCGCAATTTCTCAATGAGTCAGCTCTGGACCGACGTCACCATCGGCTCACTGACCCTTGCCCTGATCGTCGCGCTGATCTGGCGCGATCGTTCGTTGCAAAAGCAGTTGGCCGAGTGTCGTGCGCTGATCGACAGCCTCACTGAGGGACAAAGCATCCACCAGGAAGGCGACGCCGAACGCTTCAAACGCAGCCAATACTTCGCCCGCATCGGCACCTGGGACTGGGAGGTCGATACCGACAAGCTCTATTGGTCGGATGCGATCTACGGCATGTTCGGGTTCAAGATCGGCGAGGTGACGCCCTCCTACGCGTTGTTCTGTGCCTGCGTGCACCCGGACGACCGGGTCAAGGTCCGCGCCGGTGAACTGCGCTGCCTGGAGACCGGCGAAAACCACGACGAGGAATACCGCGTGGTCTGGCCGGACGGCAGCATCCGCTGGCTGCGGGAAACCGGCAATGTGGTCAAGAACGACCATGACGCAACGATCAAGATGATGGGCGTTGTACGCGACATCACCGAAGAAAAAGCTTCCGCCAGTTACCTGCAACACCTGGCCCATTACGACCCGTTGACTGGCCTGCCCAATCGCCTGGTGCTCGAAGAGCGCCTGTCCGCTGCCCTGGAACACGCCCGCCTCAGTGCCACACGGGTGGCGCTGGTGTTTGTCGACCTCAATGGGTTCAAGGCGATCAACGACCACTACGGCCATGCCGCCGGCGACCGCGTGCTGATCACCACCGCGACACGCCTGAAGAAAATCCTGCGTTCAACCGACACCGTCGCCCGGATTGGCGGCGACGAGTTCGTGGTCATCCTCCAAGGCCTCCCCCAAGGCAACAGCCTGCAAGACGAAGCCCGCAGCATCTGCCAGAAAATCTTCATCGAGCTTGCACCGCCTGTGACCATCGGCAACGACCAGCGCCACATCGGCAGCAGCCTTGGGGTTGCGGTGTTCCCGGACCATGCACCGAGCATGGACCGGTTGATCCACATTGCCGACCTGGCGATGTATGAGGCCAAGCGCAGCGGCAATAATCAGTATCGGTTGGGGAACATCAGCCCGATACGCGTTCACAGCGAATAGCCTGGGTAAACGCCGAGTCTCTGGGTCGGCAACATTGATTCGCTTCACGCATCAATGCATACCAACTATGCAATTAACATATCGATGCCCCTGCTCCACTATCCACCCCAATAAGAACCGTGCACCGCGTCCAGGCAGTGCACGTCATAAAAGCGGTGGAGTACACGTCAATGACAGCATCAATCCATTCCGGTCGCTCCCGGACCAGTGCGATTTTCCGAGTGACCTCGGGCAACTTCCTCGAGCAATTCGATTTCTTCCTTTTCGGCTTCTATGCCACGCAGATCGCTGCCGTATTTTTCCCTGCCAGCAGCGAGTTTGCGTCCCTGATGATGACGTTCGCGGTGTTCGGCGCCGGCTTCCTGATGCGTCCGTTGGGCGCCGTGATACTGGGCGCTTACATCGATGACGTGGGGCGCCGCAAGGGGCTGATCGTCACCCTGTCGATCATGGCCAGCGGTACGATTCTGATTGTGCTGGTGCCCGGATACGAAACCATCGGGCTGTTCGCCCCGGCCATCGTGCTGATCGGCCGATTGCTGCAAGGCTTCTCGGCCGGTGCGGAACTGGGCGGTGTATCGGTGTACCTCGCGGAGATCGCCACTCCCGGCAACAAAGGTTTCTTCACCAGTTGGCAATCCGCGAGCCAGCAAGTGGCGATCATCGTCGCGGCGGCTTTGGGCTATGGTCTGAACCAATGGATGGCGCCGACGATGATTGCCGATTGGGGATGGCGGATTCCGTTTTTCGTCGGCTGCATGATCGTGCCTTTCATCTTCTTCCTGCGCCGTAACCTGGAAGAAACCGAAGAGTTCGCCGCCCGTAAACACCGGCCAAGCATGGGCGACGTGTTCCGCACCCTGGGACAGAACTGGGTCATCGTGTTCGCCGGGATGATGATGGTCGCCCTGACCACTACCGCGTTCTATCTGATCACCGTGTACGCGCCGACCTTCGGCAAAACCGTGCTGCACCTCAATACCTCCGATGCGCTGTTGGTGACCTTGCTGGTGGGCGTTTCGAATTTTTTCTGGTTGCCGATTGGCGGCGCGCTTTCGGATCGCATCGGTCGTCGCCCGGTACTGATCGCCATGGCGTTGCTGACGTTAGCCACGGCCTACCCGGCGCTGACCTATCTGGTGCAAGCACCGAGTTTCATCAACATGCTGTTGGTGCTGCTGTGGCTGTCGTTCATTTATGGCTTGTACAACGGCGCGATGATCGCCGCGCTGACGGAAATCATGCCGGTCGAGGTTCGGGTCGCAGGTTTCTCTTTGGCTTATAGCCTGGCGACGGCGGTGTTCGGCGGTTTCACACCGGCCATATCGACCTTCCTGATCCAGTACACCGGCGATAAGGCCGCACCCGGTTACTGGATGAGTTTCGCCGCGTTCTGTGCCCTGTGCGCGACGCTGTTTCTCTATCGCCGTGCCTCTGGCCGCCTGCAACCGGCCGTGTCGTGAACCACCCAACCTCTAACTGCGAGAGCTATTTGATGAAAAGGTTTTTCAACTTTACCGCCCTGGCCCTGGTGGCCAGTCTCGGTCTGAGTTCGATCGCCCAGGCTGAAGAAATCCGTGTAATGACGTCCGGTGGTTTCACGGCGGCCTACAAAATCCTCGGTCCGAAATTCGCCGAGTCTAGCGGCAACACCCTGGACACCGCCCTCGGTCCATCCATGGGAAAAGCACCGGAAGCGATTCCCAATCGCCTGGCCCGCGGTGAGAAAGCCGACGTAGTCATCATGGTCGGCTATGCCCTCGACGACCTGATCAAGCAAGGCAAAGTCGATCCCGCTTCACGGGTCGAACTGGCGGATTCGCGGATCGGCATGGTGGTGCGTGAAGGTGCGCCGAAGCCGGACATCAGCTCGGTGGAAGGCCTGAAAAAAACCTTGCTTGACGCCAAGTCAGTCGCCTACTCCGACAGTGCCAGCGGCGTGTATATCGAGGATCAACTGTTCAAGCGTCTGGGCATCGAAAACCAGCTCAAACCCAAATCGAAGATGATTCCGAAAATCCCGGTGGGCTCGGTGGTTGCCACCGGCGATTATCAACTGGGCTTCCAGCAGGTCAGCGAATTGCTACCGGTGCCTGGGGTGAGTTTTGTGGCGAAAATTCCGGAATCGGTGCAATCGGTCACCCGTTTCGCCGCCGGTATTCCGGTCAATGCGCAACACCCGGCCGAGGCCAAGGCGCTGCTTGAGTACCTGGCCTCCAGCGCAGCCCAGCCGGACGTAAAAGCGACGGGGCTGGACTCAGTCAGCCACTGACCGAAGGTTGCTGGATTTTCATTTCCACCACCAGGCGCTCCAAAGCCAATGCCGCCGGGGTTAACGTACGACCCCGGCGCTTGATCAAACCAACACTGCGCATTACCTGCGGATCGGTCAACGGTACCCGCGTCAGAATTGGGTGGTCCGCCGCCGGCATCGCCATCAATGGCACGGCAGCCACGCCCAACCCGGCCTCCACCAGACCGATCATGGTCGTCACATGACGGGTTTCGCAGATGCTCGGCCGCTGCGGCACCACGCCAGTCAGCGCTTGATCCAGCAAAAAGCGATTGCCCGAAGTCTTGTCCAGCGAGATGTAATCCTGCTGATAAAACTCATCCCATGTCACGCTGCTGCGTCCTGCAAGGGGGTGATCTCGTCTGCACGCCACCACATAACCTTCCTGCACCAGCGGCTCGAAATCGACTTCGGCCTCCAGGGTGCCCATGAAGCTCAGGCCAAAATCCGCTTCACCGTTGACCACGGCACTCAATACCTCGTGGGCGCTGGAATCGAGCACCTTGACCTTGATCCGCGGAAATTGCCGATGGTAGTGGGCGATCACGCGCGGCATGAAGTAGTACGCCGCCGACGGCACACAGGCGACGGTGACATGCCCAAGCCGGGTCGAGGCGACTTCGCTGATACCCAGTAGCGCCACGTCCAGGTCATCCAGCAGGCGCTCGACGCTGGGCATGAAACCACGCCCGGCCTGAGTCAGGCTGACCCGGCGAGTGGTGCGCTCGAACAATTTCACGCCCAGAGCGTCTTCGAGCTTTTCGATCCGCCGGCTGAGGGCTGGTTGGGAGATGCGTACGGTGTCCGCGGCCTTGCGAAAGCTGCCCTGCTCCACCACGGCGCGAAAGGCTTGCAGATCGTTAAGGTCGAAGTTAATGGCCATGGTACGCACTCGAGAACGAACGGATTGATCAGCTTATCCTATGAGTATCACTAATTGATGCTAAATGTAACGACATCTGGGTGCCTGCAAAACGGCCATCGCGAGGCCCAAACGTTTTCGTTCATGGCTGACGCATCCGGCTCCAGCCTTTATCCTGTGCGCCCCGCTGTTTCGAGTTTCTGGAGTTTCGCATGCCCCACGAAGGCAACCTGTTACAAGCCGCTGTCGTCTTTTTATTCGCGGCGGTGCTCACCGTCCCCCTGGCCAAGCGCCTGCAATTGGGGGCAGTGCTCGGTTATCTGTTTGCCGGGGTGATCATCGGGCCGTCGGTGCTGGGCTTGATTGGCAACCCGCAAAGCGTTCTTCATATTTCCGAACTCGGGGTGGTGTTGTTGCTGTTCATCATCGGCCTTGAGCTGTCGCCACGACGCTTGTGGGTGATGCGCAGATCGGTGTTCGGCGTGGGTCTGGCGCAGGTGTTGCTGACGGGTTCAGTGATTGGCGTGCTGGCGTTGTTCGTGTTCGGCCAGTCCCTGAACAGTGCCATCGTGTTGGGCCTGGGCCTGGCATTGTCGTCCACCGCGTTTGGTTTGCAGAGCCTGGCCGAGCGCAAGGAATTGACCAGCCCCCATGGGCGGTTGGCGTTCGCGATTTTGCTGTTCCAGGACATCGCCGCGATCCCGTTGATCGCGATGGTGCCACTGCTGGCCGGCGGTGATCACACCAGCAGCGCCGCCGCAGATGTGAACCATGGCTTGCGGGTGCTGGGCAGTATTGCGGTGGTGGTGATCGGCGGGCGCTATCTGTTGCGTCCGGTATTTCGCGTGGTGGCCAAGACTGGTCTGCCGGAAGTGTCCACCGCCACGGCTTTGCTGGTGGTCATCGGCACCGCGTGGCTGATGGACCTGGCCGGCGTGTCCATGGCACTCGGCGCGTTCCTCGCCGGTTTGCTGCTGGCGGACTCCGAATACCGCCACGAACTGGAAGCACAGATCGAGCCGTTCAAGGGCCTGCTGCTGGGGCTGTTTTTTATCAGCGTCGGCATGAGCGCGAATTTGAGCCTGCTTCTAAGCATGCCATTGGCGGTGCTGGGGCTGACCCTGCTGCTGATCGCCATCAAGCTACCGCTGCTGTTTGTGGTCGGTCGACTGGCTGGAGGCTTGGGCAAGGTCAATGCGATTCGTTTGGGGATCGTGCTGGCGGCCGGTGGTGAGTTTGCCTTCGTGGTGTTCAAGATCGGCCGGGATCAGGGTTTGTTCGAGCCGCATCTGTACGACTTGCTGGTGCTGACCATCACCCTGTCGATGGCGCTGACGCCGCTGCTGCTGCTGGCCTGCGCACGGCTGGTCAAACCCAAGGTGCAACCGGTGGAGGTGCCGCAGAAGTTCCGCGAAATCGACGCCGACTCGCCCCGCGTGGTCATTGCGGGCATGGGCCGTATGGGGCAGATCGTGGCGCGGATTCTGCGGGCGCAGAACATCAAGTTCATCGCCCTCGACACGTCGGTGGAAACCATCGAACTGTCCCGCAGCTTCGGCGGCGTGCCGCTGTTCTACGGCGACCCGATGCGCCCGGAAATCCTCAGCGCGGCCAAGGTCGAGCAAGCAGAGTACTTTGTGATCGCCACCGATGATCCAGAGACCAACATCAAGACGGCCGAGTTGGTGCACAAGCTTTATCCGCACATCAAAATCATCGCTCGCGCCCGTAACCGTCAGCATGTGCACCGGTTGGTGGATGTGGGGGCGCAGGCGGTGCGGGAAACTTATTACTCCAGCCTGGAAATGACCCGGCGCACCCTGGTTGGCCTTGGGCTGACCCAAGCCCAGGCGGATGCGCGGATCAAGCGCTTTACCCATCACGACGAACAGGTGCTGGAGGCTCAGCACGCGGTGTATGACGATGCGGCCAAGGTGATGCAGACGGCGCAGGAAGCGCGGGCGGAACTGGCGAAGTTGTTTGAGTCGGATCAGCTGGAAGAGGAAGCGGGTAAGGTTTGAGGTGACGGTGAGGGCCTCTTCGCGGGCAAGCCTCGCTCCCACAGTGGAGCTATGTAGCACCACAAATCCCTGTGGGAGCGGGCTTGCCCGCGATGAACGATAACGCGGTACACCAGGCAACTCCGGGAGTTTTATCGCTGACGCTCGTTGACACCCGCACCAAAGCCCTTGGGCAGCATGCGCGTGAGCGTGTTGTCGCGAACCCAGTAGTGATGGACCAACCCCGCCGCCGCGTGCAAACCGATCAGCCAGTAACCGGCACTGCCGAGCCACTCATGCCAATGCTTGAATTGCTTGGCCAGCACGGGATCAACCGCCACCGGCGCCGGCAGGAAGAAATCGAAATACGGCATCGGCTTGCCGCCGGCGGCCAGCATCAACCAGGCCAATAGCGGTGTTGCAATCATCAGCACATACAGCGCCAGGTGCATGAGGTGCGAGACGCCGGTCTGCCAGGTTGACAGGGCCGGGGTAATCGGTGGCCGGGGCGTGAGACGCCCGAGCAGGCGAACCCAGACCAACGCAAAAATGCTCAATCCGAATAAGCCGTGAAGCCCCAGGAAAAGGCCCCTCAAATCACTTCCACGGGGCAGTAGCCCTTTGATCTCGATGCAGCCATAAACGCCGACGAACAGCGCCAACATCAGCCAGTGCAAGGTGATCGAGAGTTTTCCATACCGGTGTACTGCTGAATCTCGGGTCATACAGAGCCTCGTGTAGATCGGTGGTGGCTGCCGATTCATTTCGTGCAGCCTGGATCCGGTTTCGTCGAACCGACCGGCGCCACCCTGCCTGTCCAGTCTTAAGACAATCTGAAGACCGCCTTCAGACTTCGTTAAGAATCGCCTTCAATACTCCCCCCAAACTGACTAGGGGAGGCGTTCTTACCCATGCACGATTTTGACTGGAACATCCCCCTGCCCCTGCACTTCGGTCAAGCCGAAACCTCGCAGATGAGCCTGGCCAGGGCCTTGCCGGACGATGCCCAGCGACCCGTCTTCGAAGCTTTTATCCAGCAGCGTTTCCGAAAAGCCCATGGCGCCGATATCCGCCATTTCATGCCGCAACTGTTCGGCCTGAGCGATGAGTCCGACACGCTGTGTGCGGTGGCCGGGATGCGACTGGCCAGTACCGAACCGTTGTTTCTGGAGCGTTACCTGGACGAGCCGATCGATCCGCTGATCAGCGCCGCTGCCGGCCAACCGGTAGACCGGGTCGGGATTGTCGAGGTCGGTAACCTCGCCGCCAGCGATACCGGCAGTGCGCGGCTGAGCATCATCGCCATCACCTACCTGTTGGCCATGGGCGGGCTGGAATGGGTGGCGTTCACCGGCAACATCGGGCTGGTAAACAGTTTTCATCGCCTGGGTTTGAAGCCGGTGACGCTCTGCGCCGCCGACCCCGAGCGGCTGGGAGAGGACCGTCACCACTGGGGCAGTTATTACGAGAGCCAGCCATGGGTGCACGTCGGCAACATCCGCGCCGGTTTCATTCATCTGCGCAACATCGGCCTGTTCAATCGCCTGGGGCTGCCAACGTCCCTTGAGGAGTCCAGCCATGTCGCCTGAAATGGAGCGTTTCAAACAAACCCTGCGCCAGCACGCCGAACACAAAGGCAACGCCGTCGCCCTATGGGGCGATCAGTTGAAACTGGACTACGCCACGCTGTATGCCGAGGTCACGGATCGCCAACAGCGACTGCGCGATGAGCACGTCAAGGTGGTCGCGTTGGCCCTGGATAATGGCTCCGAGGCGATGCTCTGGGACCTGGCCGTCCTGTTCGAAGGGCTGACCTGCCTGACGTTGCCGCCCTTCTTCAGCCCGGCGCAACGCAATCATTGCCTGCAACAGAGCCAGGCCGAACTGGTGATTGCCGAACCGGAACTGGAGGCCGAACTGCAAGCGGCGGGCTACGAAAAAAACGGTGAATTCTGGCATCGCACCTTCAGCGGCCCGAACCTGATACCCGAAGGCACCGCCAAACTGACCTTCACCTCAGGCACCACCGGCACGCCCAAAGGCGTGTGCCTGAGCGCCGAAAGCCTTTTGCGGGTGGCCCGTGAACTGGATCAAGCGAGCAAGCCCACCGATCCGCGGCATCACCTGGCGCTGCTGCCCCTGGCGATTCTGCTGGAAAACCTAGGCTGCTATGCCGCGCTGTATGCCGGCGCGACCCTCAGCGTGCCGAGCCAGAAAACCCTGGGTATTCAGGGCGCCAGCGGTGTCGATGTACCGCGGCTGCTGGGGTGTCTGGCCTCCCGCGCGCCCGAGAGTTTGATCCTGGTGCCACAGTTGCTGCTGATGCTGGTCAGTGCCGCCGAGCAGAAAGCGTTCAACCCCCAATCGTTGCGCTTTGCCGCCGTGGGCGGTGCGCGGGTTTCCGAAGAGCTGCTGCACCGTGCCCAACGCATCGGCATGCCGGTGTACGAGGGTTACGGGTTGTCGGAGTGCACGTCGGTGGTGTGCCTCAATCGCCCCGGAGCACACCGCCCCGGCAGCGTCGGCCGGCCCCTGCCCCATGTCGAAATTCGCCTGGCCGACGACGGCGAAGTGCTGGTCAAGGGCTCGACCCTGCTCGGTTATCTGGGGCAAGCGCCCTACCACAATGAATGGTGGCCGACCGGCGATCTCGGCGAGTTCGACCCGGAAGGTTTTCTCTACCTCAACGGGCGCAAGAAGCATCAGTTCATCACCAGTTTCGGCCGCAACGTCAATCCGGAATGGGTCGAGGCCGAACTCACCCAGCGTCGCCACATCGCTCAGGCGTTCGTCTACGGCGAAGCGATGCCAAGCAACCACGCTCTGCTCTGGCCCCATCGGCCGGACTGCACTGATGAAGAGCTGGCCACCGCCGTAGCCGAGGCCAATGAGGTATTGCCCGATTACGCCCAGGTTCATCACTGGACCCGTCTCGATCAACCCTTCACCCCCGCCAACGGCCTGCTGACCGCCAATGGCCGACCGCGCCGCGACGCCATCGTCGAGCGTTATCGGGCGCAGCTCACTGAATCCGTTTTCCCCGAGGTATCTGCACCATGAGTTTTTTCGACACCCTGCAAGAAGCCACTCATCAGGAACGCCACGAGCTGTTCAATCTGCCGATCATCCGCGATGCCCTTCAAGGCAACGTGAGCCTGGACAGCTACCGCGCCTTCCTCACCCAGGCTTACTACCATGTGCGCCATACCGTGCCGTTGATGATGGCGTGCGGCGCACGTCTGCCGCAGCGTCTGGAATGGTTGCGCAAAGCGGTGTGCGAGTACATCGAAGACGAATACGGTCACGAACAGTGGGTGCTCGACGATATCGCGGCCTGTGGCGGTGACAAAGACGCCGTGCGTGACGGTCGTCCATCGCTGCCGATCGAGTTGATGGTCAGTTTCCTCTACGACCTGATTGCCCGGGACAACCCGGTGGGCCTGTTCGGCATGGTCAACGTGCTGGAAGGCACCAGCATTGCCCTGGCCACCCACGCGGCCGCCAGCATCCGCGAACGCCTGGTGCTGCCGGAAACCGCCTTCAGCTACCTGAGCTCCCACGGCTCATTGGATATCGAACACATGCAGACCTACCGCCGCTTGATGAACCTGCTCGAAGACCCGGCCGACCAGGCTGCGGTGATTCATGCCTCGAAGGTCGTGTACACGCTCTACACCGACATGTTCCGGGGCCTGCCGCGTGATGGGGAGAATCTGCATGCGCCCGTCTGAGGCACGCGTGGTATTGACCGGCGCCAGCGGCGGCATCGGCCTGGCCATCGCCAGCACCCTGTGTGCCAGCGGCGCCCATGTATTGGCCGTGGCCCGGCATCGAGCGTCGTTGGAGCCCTTGCTCGAGCGCTACCCGGAGCAGTTGCGCTGGGTCGGGGCGGACCTGACCCTGCCTGATGACCGGCGCAAAGTGCTGGCGGCGGCCGAGGCCATCGGCGACATCAACCTGCTGATCAATGCCGCAGGCGTCAATCACTTCGCCATGCTCGAACAGCTCGATGACAGCGAGATCAACGCCATGCTCGCAGTGAACGTCAGCGCGCCGATCTGCCTGACCAGGCTGTTGCTGCCGCTGCTCAAGCAGGCCGAGAGTGCCATGGTGGTGAACGTCGGTTCGACCTACGGTTCCATCGGCTACCCCGGTTACGCCAGCTATTGCGCCACCAAGTTTGCCCTGCGCGGTTTCTCCGAAGCCCTGCGCCGGGAACTGGCCGATACCCGGATCAACGTGCTCTATGTCGCTCCCCGGGCAACCCATACCAGCATGAACAGCGCGGCGGCCCAAGCGCTGAACGATGCGCTCAAAGCCAATGTCGACGACCCGCAAACCGTCGCTTCAGCGGTCATCCACGCCATTGCCGGCGACCGTCGCGACTTGTACCTGGGCTGGCCGGAACGCTTTTTCGTGCGCCTGAACAGTCTGTTGCCGCATCTGGTGGACCGTGGCTTGCGCAAGCAATTGCCGCTGATCCGTCGCCTGAGTCAGAAGCCCGATAAGGAGAGCCTCAAACCATGAAGAAATTTCTCACCTGCTTGTTGCTCGCCGTGCTGAGCCAAAGCGTCTGGGCGCTGGAAGCCGCCGATCAGCAGCGCCTCAACGCCATTCAACAAAGCTGGGCGCACATCCAGTACGAATTGCCCGCCGAACAGCGCAGCGCCGCCTTCGAAAAACTTGCAGCCCAGGCTTCCGCGTTTACCCGGGAACGCCAGTCCCTGGCTGAAGCGTGGATCTGGTCCGGTATCGTCACCAGCAGTTGGGCCGGAGCCCAGGGTGGCCTCGGTGCCCTGAGCAAGGCCAAGGCAGCCAAAGTCGATCTGGAAAAAGCCCTGACCATCGATCCCAAGGCCCTGCAAGGCTCGGCCTACACCAGCCTCGCGGCGCTGTATGATCGAGTGCCCGGCTGGCCTATCGGTTTCGGCGATGCCGACAAGGCCGAACAGCTGTTGAAGCAGGCTCTGGAGCTGAACCCGACCGGCATCGACAGTCTGTACTTCTGGGGTGATCACCTTTACCGTCAAAAGCGCTATGGTGAAGCTCGGGATGCACTGCAAAAAGCCCTGCACGCCGCGCCCCGTCCTGGCCGGGAAAGCGCCGACGCCGGGCGTCGCAAAGAGATCGAAGCATTACTGGGTGACGTAAACAAGAAACTCGACTGACAGGAGTCCCGTGTGCGCTTATTACTGATCGAGGATGACGTGGCCCTTGGCGAGGGCATTCATCAGGCGCTGGGCCGTGAGGGTTACACCGTTGACTGGCTGCAGGACGGCAGCAACGCCTTGCATTCACTGCTCAGCGAAACCTTCGATGTGGCGGTGCTCGACCTCGGCCTGCCGCGCATGGACGGTCTGGAAGTGTTGCGCCGCTTGCGTGCCAGCGGCTCGAACCTGCCGGTGCTGATCCTCACCGCCCGGGACGCCACCGAAGACCGCATCGCCGGGCTGGATGCCGGCGCCGACGATTACCTGATCAAGCCCTTCGACCTGGCCGAACTCAAGGCTCGCCTGCGGGCCTTGTTGCGCCGCAGTGCCGGTCGCGCGCAAGTGCTGATCGAACACGCCGGCATCAGCCTGAACCCCGGCACCCAGCAAGTCAGTTATCAGGGCGAGCCGGTGGCGCTGACGCCCAAGGAATATCAACTGCTCCATGAATTGCTCTCGCCTCCGGGCCGGGTCATGACCCGCGATCACTTGATGCAACTGCTTTACGGCTGGAACGAAGAAGCCGAAAGCAACACCCTGGAAGTGCACATCCATCACCTGCGCAAGAAATTCTCCACCGATCTGATCCGCACCATTCGTGGGGTGGGTTATCTGGTGGAGGAGCGTCGATGACGTCTATCCGGCATCGCACCCTGACGCTGATCATCGGCCTGATGCTGACGGGGCTGGCAATCATCAGTGTGTTCAACCTGCACGACAGCAATCACGAAATTGCCGAAGTCTACGATGCCCAACTGGCGCAGAACGCCCGACTGCTGCAGGGTGTGATGCGCATGCCGCTGGCCAGCCAAGAACACGCCGAACTGTATCAAGCGTTCAACAAGGCCTTGAGTGAAGCGGTGCCGGGCGTCGATGGTCACCCCTATGAAGGCAAAATTGCCTTTCAGGTGTGGAATCGCAAGGGCGAAGTGCTGGTGCACACTGCCAGCGCGCCCTCCTTCACCGCGCCGCCGACAACGCATGGTTTCAGCGATGTGGTGGATTTGAACAACCGTCATTGGCGGGTGTTCGTGCTCGAAGACAAACAAAATGACCTGCGCATCTGGGTCGGTGAACGGGATGATGTGCGTGCGGACCTGGTCGACCGGATCGTGCGTCACACCCTATGGCCCAATGTGTTGGGCAGTCTGATACTGGCGGCCATGGTCTGGCTGGCCATTGGTTGGGGACTCAAACCCCTGGCCGATATGGCAGCAACCTTGCGGGCACGGCACAGCGGTTCTCTGGAGCCGTTGCAACTGACCCCGTTGCCCAGCGAACTGGAACCGATGCAAGCGGCGCTCAATCGCATGCTCGCGCAAATTCAAGAGGTGCTGGGCCGTGAGCGACGCTTCATCGCCGACGCCGCCCACGAATTACGCACGCCACTGGCCGTGTTGCGGGTGCATGCGCAAAACCTGCTGGAGGCCGGCACGGAACAGGAACGTCGTGAGTCCCTGGCATTTCTGATTGCCGGGGTCGATCGCGCCAGCCGTCTGGTCAATCAGTTGCTGACCATGGCCCGTCTCGAACCCAAGGCCGTGGTGCCGGTGCTGCACAGCATCGACCTGAGTGAAACCGTGCGCGCCAGCCTGGCCCAGCTCACTCCCTGGTTACTGAGCAGGAACCTGGAACTGGCTTTCGACGCCGAGGACCGGCCTTTCAAAGTCCTCGCCGATGCCGGCGCCATCGATATCGCCCTGAACAACCTGGTCACCAACGCGGCGAATTTTTCGCCGGAGCATGGCGTCATCACCGTGCAACTGTGCCAGGACGACGGGTTCTACAATTTGAGCGTCCAGGACCAGGGACCGGGTATCGACGAAGCGGATCGCGCACGATTGTTCGAACGCTTCTACAGCCGCGGAAACACCGGCGGCGCAGGCTTGGGACTGGCCATCGTCAACACCATCGCGACGCAGCTGGGTGGGCGGATTACCCTGGTCAACCCACCGGAAGGCGGGTTGCGAGCGACGCTGTCGATCCCTGTTGACCCGCACCATTGAACACTCTGTGACGAGGGAGCTTGCTCCCGCTGGGCTACGTAGCGACCCCAAAATCTGAACAATCGCCGATTTTTGTGAGTGCTACGCACTCAAGCGGGAGCAAGCTCCCTCGCCACAGGTTTCTCACTGACTCAAGATTCCATTACCCGAGCGAGGCTAGCCCGCGAAGAACGATAACGCGGTGTGCCAGACCTGACGCCTTCGCAGGCAAGTCGGATCGCCGCACCGCTCGTTCCTACAGAGGAATGGAGCCTCGCAGCAGAGCCTGCTCACGCTCACACAACTCCACCACGTAATCCCACAACACCCGCAGCCGCACCGATTTGTGCAGCTCGCGCCGCGTACTGATCCAATAGCTGCGCTGGATGCTTTCGTCCGGCAGCAACGGCACCAGTTCAGAATCGGCGCTGGCCATGTAGCACGGCAGCACGGCGATCCCCAGGCCCGAGCGTGCGGCCTGTTGTTGGGCGATGACGCTGGTGCTGTGAAACACCACCTGGGGGTTGCGGCAAAAGCTGTTGAGGAACATCAGTTCCTGGCTGAACAGCAAATCATCGACGTAGCCGATCCACGCGTGGCGGCCGAGGTCTTCGCGGCTGCGCAGCGGTGGCGAGCGGTCCAGATAGGCCTGGCTGGCGTAGAGCGCCAGTCGATAGTCGGTGAGTTTGCGGGTGACCAGCATGTCGGCGGCCGGGCGTTCGAGGTGAATGCTGATCTCCGCTTCACGGTTGAGGATGCTGACGAAGCGCGGCACCGCCACCAGTTCCACTTCCAACCCCGGATAGCGTTCGAACAACCCGTTCATGCGGCTGGCGAGGAACATGATGCCCAGCCCCTCCGTCACCCCGACGCGGATCTTGCCCAGCGGCGCGGTGGATTGGGTGATTTCTTCCTGGGCCAGCAACGCGACGTTTTCCATGGCCTCAGCATGCTTGAGCAGCGCTTCGCCGGCCGGGGTCAATTCGTAGCCCTGGGCATGCTGGACGAACAGCGCGGTGCCGAGGCTTTTTTCGATGGCCTCGATGTGCCGGGCCACGGTGGCGTGGGTGGTGTTCAAGCGGCGGGCGGCGGTCAGCAAGCGGCCGCTGCGCTGCAATTCAAGAAAAAACCGCAGGTCATTCCAGTCGAACATGAACCATCCTTGACGTTATGCCGTTACTAACGGCTGTTTAAAAACGCACAGCAGCTGCGCAAAAACTAACATTCTTTTAACGAAAGCTAACAACTAGGATGACCGACAACAAGAACAACAATACGAGGTCAGGGATGCAGACTTCCCTTGATGAATACGATTACATCGTGGTCGGCGCCGGGCCGGCCGGGTGTTTGCTGGCCAATCGACTGTCGGCCAACCCGCAACACCGCGTGTTGCTGCTCGAAGCCGGCGGCCGCGACAACTACCCGTGGATTCACATCCCGGTGGGTTACCTGTTCTGCATCGGCAACCCGCGCACCGACTGGTGTTTCAAGACCGAGTCGCAACCGGGCCTGCAAGGCCGCGCCCTGAGCTACCCGCGAGGCAAGGTGCTTGGCGGCTGTTCCTCGATCAACGGCATGATCTACATGCGCGGCCAGGCTGGCGACTATGATGGCTGGGCAGCCGAGGGCAATCCCGGCTGGGGCTGGCAAGACGTGCTGCCGCTGTTCAAACAGAGCGAAAACCATTTTGCCGGTAACTCGGAATTTCACGGCGCCGCTGGCGAATGGCGGATCGAGCGGCAACGTCTGTCGTGGCCGATTCTCGATGCCTTCCGCACTGCTGCCGAACAAAGCGGCATTGCCAGCATCGATGACTTCAACCGGGGCGACAACGAAGGTTGCGGTTATTTCCAGGTCAACCAAAAAGCCGGGGTGCGCTGGAACGCGGCCAAGGCGTTTCTCAAACCGGTCCGCCACCGCGCCAATCTCACGGTGCTGACCGATGTTGAAGTCGACCGCGTGCTGTTGGAAAACGGCCGTGCCTCGGCGATCAGCGCCCGTTGGCAAGATCAGGCGAAAACCTTCAAGGCGCGCAAGGAAATCATCCTGTGCGCCGGCTCCGTCGGTTCACCCGGCATCCTCCAGCGTTCCGGCATCGGCCCTCGCCCGCTGCTGCAACAACTCGGTATCGGCGTTGCCCATGAACTGCCCGGCGTGGGCGGCAACCTGCAGGACCACCTGCAACTGCGGCTGATCTACAAACTGGAAAACGCCCGCACCCTGAACCAGATCGCCGGCACGCTGTGGGGCAAGATGGGCATGGGTCTGCGTTATCTGTATGACCGCAGCGGCCCATTGTCGATGGCGCCAAGCCAACTCGGCGCCTTCGCCCGCTCGGGGCCGGAACAGACCTCGGCGAACCTCGAATACCACGTGCAACCCCTGTCGCTGGAGCGTTTCGGCGAGCCGCTGCACGCCTTCCCCGCCTTCACCGCATCGGTCTGTGATCTGCGCCCGCAAAGCCGTGGGCGCATAGACATTCGCTCTGCCGACCCGCGAGAAGCGCCGCTGATTCAGCCCAATTACCTGAGCCATCCCGAAGACTTGCGAGTGGCAGCCGACGCGATCCGCCTGACCCGCCGCATCGTTCGCGCCCCCGCCCTGCAAGCGTTCAAACCGGTGGAATACCTGCCCGGCGACAGTTTGCAGAGCGAAGAGCAATTGCACGAAGCCGCCGCCCGGATCGGCACCACCATTTTCCACCCGGTGGGCACCTGCCGGATGGGCAACGACGCGGACGCGGTAGTCGACGCTGAGCTGCGCGTGCATGGAATCCCCGGCCTGCGCATCGCCGACGCCTCGATCATGCCGCGCATCACCTCGGGCAACACCTGCTCGCCGACATTGATGATCGCCGAGAAAGCCGCGCAACTGATCCTCAGTCCAGACACAAGGAGCCTCAACCCGCAGAAGCCCACTGTAGGAGCGAGGCTTGCCCGCGAAGAACGATGACGCGGTGTGTCAGGTCTGACGCCTTCGCGAGCAAGCTTCGCTCCTACAAAGATCGACGTACACCCCGCTTTATGGATAAACGCGGCACCCGCCACAAGGCTGGCGCCGACAGTGGAACAACAAAAACAATCACTGTGAGGGATACCGATATGTCAGAACATGTTCAGCCCCTGGAAGCCGTCCGCAGCGCGGGCACCAGTCAGGAAACCCAGAAAGTCATCTTCGCCTCGTCCCTGGGGACGGTGTTCGAGTGGTATGACTTTTTCCTCTACGGCGCCCTCGCGGCGGTGATCAGCAAACAGTTCTTTGCCGGGGTCAACGACACCACGGCGTTCATCTTCGCGCTGATGGCCTTCGCCGCCGGCTTCATCGTGCGGCCGTTCGGTGCGTTGGTGTTCGGACGCCTGGGGGACATGATCGGGCGTAAATACACGTTCCTCGCGACCATCGTCCTCATGGGCCTTGCAACCTTTTGCGTCGGCTTGCTGCCAACCTACGCGAGTATTGGCATCGCCGCGCCGATCGTCCTCGTGGTGCTGCGCATGCTTCAAGGTCTGGCGCTGGGCGGTGAGTATGGCGGCGCTGCGACTTACGTCGCCGAACACGCACCGATCGGCAAACGCGGCTTCCACACCAGCTGGATTCAATCCACCGCCACCCTCGGCTTGCTGCTGTCGCTGCTGGTGGTGCTCGGCTGCCGTTACTTCACCGGCGACCAGTTTGAAGTCTGGGGCTGGCGCATTCCGTTTCTGTTTTCAATCGTGCTGCTGGGCATCTCCACCTGGATTCGCCTGAGCCTGCACGAGTCGCCTGCGTTCGTGAAAATGAAAGAGGAAGGCAAACTCTGCAAGTCGCCGCTGCGCGATTCCTTCGGCAAATGGGACAACCTTAAAGTGGTGCTGATCGCCCTGTTCAGCATCAACGCCGGGCAAGCGGTGACCTTCTATGCCGCGCAGTTCTATGTGCTGTTCTTCCTCACGCAGTTCCTGAAAATGGACCCGGCCCTGGCCAACAGTCTGCTGATTGTCAGCGTGATCATTGGCGCACCGTTCTTCATTTTCTTCGGCTGGCTGTCGGATAAAGTCGGGCGCAAACCGGTGCTGATGATCGGCCTGCTGCTGGCGACTGCACTGTACTTTCCGATCTTCAAGTCCATCGCCCACTACGCCAACCCGGCCATCGACCAGGCCAGCCGTCAGGCACCGATCACCGTACTGGCCGACCCGGCCACCTGCACCTTCCAGTTCGACCCGGTGGGCAAGGCGAAATTTGATAGCCCGTGCGACAAGGTCAAAACCTTCCTGGTCAAACAGGGCCTGCCGTACAACAGCGAAGCGGCCCCGACCGGCAGCGGTGTGCAGGTGAGCGTCGGTGACGTGAAGCTCGACGGCTTTGACGAAGCGGCCCTGCGTGGCGCAGTGACCCTGGCCGGGTATCCGTCAAAAGCCGACATCCAGCTGATCAATAAACCGATGATCGTGGTGTTGATCGTCGCGCTGATCATCATCTCCGCCATGTGCTACGGCCCGCTGGCGGCGCTGATGGTCGAACTGTTCCCGACCCGCATCCGCTACACCTCGATGTCCCTGCCCTATCACATCGGCAACGGCTGGTTCGGCGGTTTCCTGCCGACGGTGTCGTTTGCCCTGGTGGTGTACACCGGGGATATTTTCTACGGGCTGTGGTACCCGGTGGTGATTACCGGGGTGAGCCTGGTGGTGGGGATGATGTGTTTGCGGGAGACGAAGAACGTGGACCTCGATAAAAACTGAGCGCTAACGGGAGGTTAGTTTGTGGCGAGGGTGCAAGCCCCCTCGCCACAAAATGTTTTCTGCACATCAGGTCTTGAGCACCTCAAACGTCACTTCGTCAGGATAGAACGCCACATACCCGCCAATCTGCGCAACCGACACCTTGGGGTGCTCATAACTCCATACCGCATTGGCACTTTCATGCCCGGGGATCTGCAGGCTGTAATAGCTAGCATCGCCCTTGTACGGGCAGTAGCTGGTGTGGTCGGTGCGGGCGAAATACTGTTCGGCGATGTCCTCCCGCGGGATGTAGTACACCGGAGGATAATTGGTCTCATGCATGACCAGCGCCCGAGTGGACGACGCCACTTGAATGCCATGGAACTTCACCACCACGCAACCGGGTTGAGGGACGATGGAGATGGGGTTACCGGGACCTGGGACTTTCATGAGGTCGGTTCCTCTGTTGCTGTTGAGCTGTGTTTGCGCCCCATCAGGTATACCCCATGTTCCGGGTCTCGCGAATATTTCGCAGCCGAACGGAGCGTGCTTCAGTCGCCAGATTGACCGCTGTCATCAACAGCAACAGCTCAAGCTGTACATCCATACAGATAAAGATTGCTCCATCGCTCATCACCCGCCATTCTGTGCACCTCTCGAACCCTGATCGACGATGGTGGTTATGCGGCTGTACCTCTGTGAAAAACCTTCCCAGGCCAAAGACATCGCGGCCGTGCTCGGCGCCCGGCGTCGGGGCGACGGCTGCTGGTTGGGAACAGACGTCACGGTGACCTGGTGCATCGGCCACCTGCTGGAAACCGCGCCGCCGGATGCCTACGACGCGCGCTACAAGCGTTGGGTGCTGGCGGATCTGCCGATTATTCCCGAAAAATGGAAAATGACCGTCAAGCCGCGCACGGCCAGTCAGTACAAGGCGGTCAAACGCCTGCTCGGCGAGGCCAGTGAACTGGTGATTGCCACCGACGCCGACCGCGAGGGCGAAATGATCGCCCGGGAATTGGTGGAGCATTGCCGTTATCGCGGGCCGATCCAGCGGCTGTGGTTGTCGGCACTGGACGATGCGTCGATTCGCAAGGCATTGGCGGCGCTCAAGCCGGGGGCCGAGACGTTCAGCCTCTATCATTCGGCGTTGGGGCGCTCCCGGGCCGACTGGTTGATCGGGATGAACATGAGTCGGTTGTTCACCCTGCTGGGGCGTCAGTCCGGCTATCAGGGCGTGTTGCCGGTCGGTCGGGTACAGACGCCGACCTTGCGCCTGGTGGTGGACCGCGACCGCAGCATTGCCGATTTCGTCCCGGTGGCCTACTGGGCCATCGACGTGCAACTGCTGCACGATGGCACGGCATTCATGGCCCAATGGCGTGCAGCATCGGACGCCTGCGACGATCAGGATCGCTGCCTGAATCAGGCGCTGGCCCGGCAGGCGGCTGCGGCCATTGGCAACGCGGCGAGCGCTCGGGTGATCAAGCTGCGTACCGAGCGCATGCGCGAAGTCGCGCCGCTGCCGTTCGACCTGGGCACCTTGCAGGAAGTCTGCTCGAAAAAACTCGGGCTCGGCGCCCAGGAAACCCTCGATATCGCCCAGGCCCTGTATGAAACCCACAAAGTCATCACCTACCCGCGCAGCGACTGCGGCTACCTGCCCCTGAGTCAGCACAGCGAAGCGCCGGGTATTCTGGCGGCGCTCCGGCAAGCCGATCCGGCCCTGAACGCCTTGCACGATTATCTGGAGCCGCAACGCCGCTCGCGGGCCTGGAACGATGCCAAGGTCAGCGCGCACCACGGCATCATTCCGACCGCCGCGGCGAAGAATCTCGATCGACTGGTGGGCAAGCAACGGGCGGTCTACACCCTGATTCGTGCGCGTTACCTGGCGCAGTTCCTGCCCAATCATGAATACGACCGGACCCAGGCCGATTTCGACTGTGCCGGTGAAGCCTTGCGTGCCGTGGGCAAGCAGATTGTCGAGCCCGGCTGGAAACGCGCCCTGCCCGAAGCCCTCGCGCCCGCCAAGGGCCGCGAAGCGCCGGCACCGCAAACACTGCCGACACTGGCCGAAGGGCGTGACTGCGCGGTGGCTGACGTGAAGCTCAAGGACCTCTGGACCCAGCCGCCCAAGCCGTTCACTGAAGGCGATCTGATCAAGGCGATGAAAAACGTCGCCAAACTGGTGGAAGATCCGCTGCTCAAGCAAAAGCTCAAGGACACCACCGGCATCGGCACCGAAGCCACACGCGCCTCGATCATCCAAGGCCTGCTCGACCGCGGTTATCTGATCAAGAACGGCAAGGCCCTGGCCGCGACGCCGGCGGCTTTCAGCCTGATCGATGCGGTGCCGCGCGCGATTGCCGATCCTGGTACCACGGCGATCTGGGAACAGGCGCTGGACATGGTGCAGAGCGGTGAAATGAGCCTGGAAGAATTCGTCACCAAACAGGCCGCGTGGATGAGCAAGCAAGTGGCACGCTGCGCCGGCCTGAACCTGACCATCAGCGGGCCGGCAAGCCCGGCCGGGCGTGGTGCCACACCGTGGAAAAACAAACGCAAACCCGCCAAACGCAAGCCTTCGACTGGAACCAAGCGCGCGGCGAAACCGGCGGGCAAGGTTTGAGGGCAGCGAATCGAAATGGTCTAGTGTTCTTCAATGTCAGTTAAGACACCGAAGGTACGATCATGGCGACAATCAGGAGCCAGCCCTCGATAGAACTGCACGCCGCCCAGCGCGACGAACTGGAGATCATCGAAAACCTGATGCAGTTCTACGTGTACGACTTCAGCGAATGGTTGCCGCTGAAGCTCGGGGAACATGGCTTATTCAACGTCCAGCCCAAACTGGATTACTGGCGCAACCCGGCAACCCGGCCGTTTCTGATCAAGGTCGACGGCGAACTGGCGGGGTTCGTGACCGTGGATGACGAAACCCATATCGTCGGCGCCGAATACAACATCGGCTACTTTTTCGTCAGTCGACGCTTTCGTGGCCAAGGTGTCGCGAAGTTTGTCGTCTCTGCCCTCTTGAGCCTGTTTCCTGGTCAATGGCAGATTTTCCACATCGATGCCAACCAGCCTGCGCGGCTGTTCTGGGCCAGGGTGATGCCCGATCTCACGGGCGGAGCGTTCACCGTGCATCAACTGCCGATTGACGGTTATCCATGCACCGTTTACCGCTTTGAAAGATCGCAGCCTTCGGCAACGCCTCCGGGGCCCGGGTAAGCGCTGCCGAAGACTCCAAGCGCTGGCCACGCTGACTTTCTAATTCCAAAACCACTTTGTCCGACAATATGTAGTGAACAAAAATAATCACTACAAAACCGTTGACGCCTCCGATTTGCCCTTGCATGATGCAGACGTCTCCCCGATCGGGAGTACAGGCAACACGTTTGAGCAAGTTCGTCTGACCGCCGAGCTGTTTTTCCCGGATACACGCTGCCCACAAGGCAGATTGAAGAAGCTGACCTGGCCTGAACGTCCAGTACAAGGGCGAGAAACGCTAGCGATCAATCCTCATGAAGCTTGTGGCCGACCCTGAAAACGTCGGCAGTGGCCTCCAGGTTTTCGCTGCTTCTCTTCGTTGTGACGCTATTGCGTAGCAGTTATTCAACACGACTACATGCAACAGATGCGCGACCCCGTCGTATTGACGGTCGACCGCTGACGTCCTGGTTTCGGTGCCAGGGATCAACTAACCGATGGGCTACCTGTATTAGCGAATCAACTTTGAAAGATCACCAAATGGTCAAGGGGCTTACTATGAATCTGAACAATCAACCTACTATCGATGAACTGGCTCGCTTGTTCGCTGCGCAAAAAGACAGCCAAGACAGCCATATTCTGTGGATCAGCAAATCGGGCCAGGTCCATATCGACTGCCTTTCGCCCCATGCCCACGAAGAAGAGTTCGACAAGAACAACCAGAACCTGCTGGCCCGTCTGAAGATGTACCGTCGCGGCCAGGGTTATGTCGGCAAGAAAGCCGCGGCCGACAAGGACTTCATCGGCAACGTGCTGCAAACGCTGAAGCAGGCCTGGGCCTCGATGCAGAACCAGAATGAAGTTCGGGTGATTGATCGGTTGTACTGATCTCGCCCAAATACAAGAAGGCCCCGCTCGGTTATCGAGCGGGGCCTTTTTTGTTTCTTGCGTCTGCACCTCTAACTTCGCACCGGGTCAAAAGAACAGGGCTATGGTTAACAGTGCGCTGGACATCGGTTTATCTGCTGGAGGTCTGCGATGAAAACAACCCTGACATTCATGCTACTGGCATTGGCGAGTGCAGCCCATGCGAACAGTGTTCCCGGCGTTCCCGCCTTCGATGTGGACTGCCCCGGGAACATCATGGTCCACGCCGACCAGGATGGTCCGGTGATGATCAACAGCAAAGAAGCCCAGACCAAAATGATCAACGATCGTCTTTTCGAGGCCAAGGGGTCCGACGTGACGATCTCGATCAGCATCGCGGATGACGACACGGTAGCCGTGACTTATACCAGCAAGAAAGGCGGCAATGGCATCTGCCAGTCCGTGGATGATTGATCTACACGCTGGCGCTGCTTGCCATCACCAGGTTCGCGAACGCCACTGACGCAGCACTGTGGTAGTTGTTCTTCCTGCGCAGCAATGCCGCGTCGCGCCGGGGTGCCTCGCCCTGTAATTCAATTCGGCGCAATGCCCGTTCCGCCGTGGCGATGGGCTCCGGGAGGATGGTAGCCATCGGCGTGTGGCGAATGACCTCCAGCAACGTACTCACCGAATTCACCTCGATCGCCACCTTGGGCGTGATGCTTTGTTGCCGAAAATACTCGTCGACTGAGGATCGGGTGATGAAGTCCGGCGTCAGCAATGCGAATTCCAATTGCGCCATCTCCTTGGGTGATAGCGGGATCTGCTGTTCGTACAACGGATGACGGTGCCCGACCATCACGCCCAGAGTCTCGACAAACGCCGGCAGGCACTCGATATCCGGGCTCCTCACCGGGGTGAAGGCAATGGCAATGTCCAGCGAGTCATCGAGCAGCCCGGCCTCGATGTCATCCATCGACAACTCGAAAATCTGCAGATGGATGTTCGGAAACTTTGCCACGTAATCGCGCACCAGCGGCCCCACCAGATACGCCATGAAGGTTGGCGTCATGGCCAGCCGCAAGGTGCCGCGAGACAAGTCCTTCACGTCATGCAGCGCACGTTTGCCCGCCTCCAGTTCCACCAGCACCCGCCGGGCGCATTCGATATAGGCCTGCCCCGCGTCGGTCGGTTTGACCGTGCGCGAGGTGCGGTCGAACAGGCTGACACCCAGGGTTTCCTCCAGTTGCCGGATCTGCTGGGACAGCGTTGGTTGGGAGACGTGCAACGCCTCGGCGGCACGGGTGAAGCCGCCGTGGTCGGCGACCGCCAGCAGGTAGCGCAAATGTCGGAGCAGCATGGGGCTCATCATCTATAGGAAGGACTTATGCAAAGCATTGTATATCGGTCTTGGACGCTATGGATTAACCAACCGAAGATGGCTCCACTTTCCAGCCACAACCGATAGGAGTCACACCATGCAACAGTCCCACACTTACCAGGACCCAAGTCTGGCCCTGACCACTTCGATCCTCGATGCCAAGGCGCGCAAGCATCTGTCCTGGCAGGATCTGACCGACGGCACCGGCCTGGGCCTGGCCTACGTCACCGCCGCCCTGCTCGGCCAACATCCGCTGCCGGAAGCCGCCGCCAAAGTGATCGGCGAGAAACTCGAACTGGACGCCGACTCCGTGGCCCGCCTGCAAATCATCCCGCTGCGCGGCAGCCTGTCGGGGGTTCCAACCGACCCGACCATCTACCGTTTCTACGAAATGATCCAGATCTACGGCACCACGCTCAAAGCCCTGGTTCACGAGCAGTTCGGCGACGGCATCATCAGCGCGATCAACTTCAAGCTGGACCTGAAAAAGGTCGAAGACCCGGAAGGCGGCTCCCGCGCCGTGATTACCCTGGACGGCAAGTTCCTGCCGCTGCGTCCGTTCTGAAACAACCCAGTCAACCTGTAGGAGCGAGGCTTGCCCGCGAAGAATGCACCGCGGTTTTTCAAGCATTACGCGTCATCGTTCTTCGCGGGCAAGCCTCGCTCCTACAGGTTCTGTGTCTTGATTCACCGGCACTCCCCCCTCATTCAATGCAAGGAAGTCCGCCATGAAAGCGCTCATCGAAGGTTTATTGAAGTTTCAGAAAGAAGCGTTTCCGCAACGTACCGACCTGTTCAAACACCTGGCCACCACCCAACATCCCGGCACCTTGTTCATCACCTGTTCCGACAGCCGCGTGGTACCGGAGCTGCTGACCCAGCAAGAACCCGGCGAACTGTTCGTGGTGCGCAACGCCGGCAATATCGTGCCCTCTTACAGCCCGCATCCGGGCGGCGTGTCGGCCACGGTGGAATATGCGGTCGCGGTATTGGGCGTGACGGACATCGTGATCTGCGGGCATTCGGACTGTGGCGCCATGACCGCTATTGCCCAGTGCAAATGCATGGATCACCTGCCCGCTGTCAGCGGCTGGTTGCAGCACGCCGAGTCGGCCAAGGTGATCAACGAATCCCGCCCTCATGCCAGCGACGCGGCCAAGGTCAGTTCGATGGTGCGGGAAAACGTCATCGCCCAACTGGCGAATATCCAGACCCACCCGAGCGTGCGCCTGGCCCTGGAAAAAGGCCTGTTGAACCTGCATGGCTGGGTCTATGACATCGAAACCGGCTCGGTCGACGCCCTGGATGCCGGCAGTCACAGCTTCGTGTCGCTGGCCGAACACCCCGGCACTTGCGCCGTGCACGGCAAAACGGTCGAAGCCGCCTGAAGGTGTCGACCGCACAAGCTGCACCAGGCTTGGCGCAGCGTTACAAAGTGGACAGGCGCGCTACTGCGCCCGTCCTCGTTTCCCGGCCGGGAATGTGTCACTCACACGGTCGCCCTGGTTATTTGTCGTCCGTCTTGGCTGACGATTGTGGCCGACGTTCAGGTGTGTCTTCAGCGTTGGGCGCTTCTGGAAAACTGCCTGGGGTGAACACATGAGTGAGCAATTCGCTGGCATCGATGTTGACGACACCAGGAACCGAACGGGCCAGAGCAACAGCGTGCTCACACTGTCTATGGGTATTGACGCGACCGCTCAATGCCACCGTGCCCGCATGGGTTTTGACATGGACATTCAGGCCAAGAGTGGTATCGGCCAAGGCCAGGGCCGACTTCACCCGGGTGGTAATCCACGTGTCGTGAACGACCGTTTCCAGACCATGGGAGTAATGTTGGATGTCATGAAGTTTCATGGCGCAATCCTCTCACACGTAATCAGATGCGCTGTCCGTCCCCGCGCAGGCACGGACACACAATAAGTATAGTGTGTCCGTGCCCGCGGTCAGAGGGCTGTCCCTGATGCCGGTAAGTTAATAAGAGCGACGAAATTCCTGTGGGAGCGTGGCTTGCCCGCGAAGAGGGAGTGTCAGTCAACATTGATGTCGCCTGACACACCGCTTTCGCGGGCAAGCCACGCTCCCACAGGTTTGCGCGTCTCAGCGTTTGACTGACAGGCTCGTCTGGGTCATGCGGCTGCGGATCGTGAACACGCCATCACCCGAGAGAATCGCGCTGCGCGCAAAAAGACGACCGCTCTCCCAGTTCGAAAGCCCCAGTTCCGGCTTGTTCAGCGCGTACTGCCCATCGACCCAACGGGTGATCCCGTTGCCGACAAAAGGCGCGTTGACCGCGTTGTAGAAACGCGCCTGCGCCTGGGCATCTTCACTGATCAGCGACACGGTGAATTGCGGGCTGTAGCGGTTGAACAAGGCAATGGCCTGATCCAGGTCATCGACAATCTTCAGGCTGACTTCCGGGGTTTCTTCCCACTCCCATTCGCGGCCCAATTGCTCCTCGGGAAGCGGTTCGGCCTGTGCTTCGGTCTGATAGCCTTCAGCGCGGTACACCTCGACGCTCGCGGTGCGCCAATCGCTCGGCAAATGCTGCTCGCTGCCCTCGACGATGTGCAGTTTGCAGCCCTGGCCCCGAGCGGTGCCGGCCTGTTGCAGTGCATCGAGAAACAGCGGCACCAGTTCGGCAGCTCGGTCGCGGTGGATCAGGCAAACGTTCAGGGTGTTGCAGACTTTGCGGTCCAGTGAATTGCGCACCACGGCGGCGAAGCGCTGGGCATCGGCGTCTTTGTCCGCGATCAGCCAGGCGCCACCGGTGCCGTGCAGGCTGACGGCGGTGCCGGCCTGTTGCGCGATGCTGCCCAACTGGCTGACCGCACGCCCCGAACCACGGGCCACGGCCAGCGACAGGCGCCGGTCGGCGAACATTGCCCAGCCAGCCGCGTGATTGACGCTTTCGACCAGCGACACCGCACCGCTCGGCAACCCGGCATCGGCCAGTGCCGGATTCAGTGCATGGGTAACGATGGCCTGAGCGGTGCCCAACGCGTCGCTACCAATACGCAGCACCGCGGTGTTGCCAGTGCGCAATACACCGGCGGCGTCGGCGAAGACATTCGGCCGGCCTTCGAACACAAAAGCGACGATACCCAGCGGCGAAACCACCTGTTCGACTTTCCAGCCGTCGTGCTCGACGCAACTTACGACTTGGCCGCGGGTAGCTGGAGCATCGCGCCAGGCCCGTAGGCCTGCGATCATGTCGCGGCGCATGCGCTCATCAGCCAGCAATCGCGTGGTGGAGCGCCCGCGCGCCTTGGCTCGCTCGATGTCGGCCAGGTTGGCGGCCGCAATCAAGGCCCAGCATTCCGGGGTTTCCAGGCGTTGCGCGAAGCGATCGAAGAACTCGCTGATGGCTTGATCCGAAACGCTGGACATAGCGGCAAACGCCGCCTCGGCGCGCTCGATGGCGACCGTCGCCGCTTGCTGATCCACCACAGGGATCAGCAACAACTCGCCGCTGACCTGCTCCACCAGCAGATGGTCGCCGGGCTGAAAGCGCGCCGCCAGTTCGGGGCTGACGACAGTGACACGATTACCGGCAAAAGGGATCGGCGTGCCAGCGACTAGACGTTCGAGCGCAAGAGACATGAAGCGGTTTCACCATGCAGGGGGCGGTCGGAAAATGTATAGCAAATTTCCCGCAGCGTCATGCCCGTACCGCTCTAGAACACCGACCAGCCAATTCGCTGACTCAATAATTCCAGCGCCGCCATGCCAGCGAGCGAGTTACCGGCAGCGTTCAACTCCGGGGACCAGACGCACACAGTGAACTGCCCCGGCACCACCGCGACGATCCCTCCGCCCACGCCGCTCTTGCCCGGCAGACCGACGCGATAGGCAAAGTTGCCCGCTTCGTCGTACAGCCCGCTGGTGGCCATGATCGAGTTGACTTGCTGGGTCTGGCGGGCGCTGAGGATCTGTGCGCCGCTGTGTTTGCAGAAACCGTCGTTGGCCAGGAAGCAGAACGCCCGGGCCAGGTCCACGCAACTCATGCGCAGCGCGCAATGGCTGAAGTAGCTGCGCAGCACCGCCTCGACATCGTTATGGAAGTTGCCGAACGACTGCATCAGATACGCCATCGCCGCGTTACGCGCGCGGTGCTGGTATTCGGATTCGGCGACCTTGCCGTCCACCATGATGTTCGGGTTGCCGGACAAGCGCCGGACAAAATCGCGCATCGACAATGCCGGCGCGGCAAAGCGCGATTGATTGATGTCGCAGATCACCAGCGCACCGGCATTGATGAAGGGATTGCGCGGGCGCCCGCGCTCGAATTCCAGCTGCACCAGCGAGTTGAACGGCTGGCCGGATGGCTCGTGGCCCAGGCGTTCCCAAATCGCTTCGCCGGAGTGTTCGATGGCCTGCACCAGGCTGAACACCTTGGAAATACTCTGCACCGAGAACGGCGTGTCGGCGTCCCCCGCGCAAAACAACTCGCCGTCATTGCCATACACGGCAATGCCCAATTGATTGCCCGGTACCTCGCCGAGGGCGGGAATGTAGTCAGCCACTTTGCCCTGACCGATCAACGGTCGGACTGCGTCAAGGATCTCGTTCAACAGCGCTTGCATGCCGGGTTCCGAAGTCTCGCCCCATGGGATTGCGGGGACACTGTCGCTAGACGCCGCTGGGCGGCGCTGAATCACAGTTTTGTATGGGAATGTATCTTTCACCGCCCGGGATACACCAACTTGCACCGGGGGGCCTTTCAGACATATCGCCAATACAGCTGATTGCAACACTTCTGTCGTCCGCTGACCACCGGCAAATCGGGTCGGCCCTTGCTCAGGAGTGTTGTCATGATGACCCAAGTCCCCCGTTACCATGGCTGGTCGCTGTTTGGCCTGCTGGCCATGCTGGTGCTGTTGATGACCGGCCTGATTCTGCTGCTCAACCCAGACCTGGTGGAAGCCACCCGCAGCGCCATTCGCGCCACCGCACGCACTTCGTTTGTGTTGTTTCTCGCGGCGTTTACCGCATCGGCCCTGGCGGTGCTGGTGCCCTCGCCTTTCAGCCGATCGCTGGTGCGCGAACGACGCTTCATCGGCCTGGCCTTCGCGTTTTCCCACCTGGTCCACGCCATCCTGATTTATAGCTACGGCCAGTTGAACCCCGAGTTCTGGCCCGGTCGCACCACCGTCGGCAATATTCCGGGTTCGGTCGGTTACCTGTTCATTCTGTTGATGGCATTGACCTCATTCAAAACCACGGCACGCCTGATCGGCCCCAAAGCCTGGAAAGCCCTGCACACCAGCGGTATGTGGGTGATCGCGGCGGTGTTCACCTATTCCAACTTCAAACGCATCCCTCTCAGTGCCTGGTACGTCCTGCCGTTCGACCTGATGTTTTCAGCGGTCGCCATTCGGCTGCTGGGCAAGATTGCGAAGAAGTACAAACGTAGCCTGCCCCGCGCCTATCCCCTGACCAGCAACACCCCGTAGCAGCTGCTACGAGTTATTGCCTGCCAACGATCAAACTCACGGAGATCAAACCCATGAACACTTCACTTTCGTCGGCCATCCAAGGCCTGCACCTGAACCTCGACCGTGTCGGCAACTGGATCGCCCCCCTCACCCTGCGGCTGTTTCTGGCCTGGGAGTTTTTCGAGTCAGGCCTGGAAAAATGGAACGGCCAGAACTGGTTCGCCGACATCCAGGACCGCTTCCCGTTTCCCTTCAACCACGTTCCCGCAACGCTGAACTGGGAACTGGCGATGTGGGCCGAACTGATCTGCGCCCTCACCTTGCTGGCAGGCCTTGGGACACGGCTCTCGGCGATTATTCTGGTGGTGGTCACGGTCGTTGCGACCGCTGCCGTTCACTGGCCGGCCGATTGGTCTACATTGAGTGAACTTGCCCAGGGTTATGCCATCAGCAATAAAGGCCACGGCAACTTCAAGCTGCCGTTGATCTACCTCGTAGCCCTCATGCCGTTGTTGTTCTCGGGGGCCGGCAAACTCAGCATGGACGCGTTGTTGGCTCGACTCTTCTTGCGGCGCAGTCACCGCTGAGACGCCAGCGCCTCGATACCTCATCCAACTTGTGTAAAGGAGCCATCATGAGCGTAACCAGCCAATGGATCGAAATCAGCAGCCCTGAAGGCACCTTCGGCGCTTACCTGGCCATCCCCCACACCCGTAAAGGGCCGGGGATCGTGCTGATTCAGGAAATCTTCGGGGTCAACGAACACATTCGCTCGGTTGCCGAGCAATACGCCGCCGACGGCTATCTGGTCATAGCGCCGGATCTGTTCTGGCGCCACGGCCACCGTATCGAACTGGGCTACGACGAAGCCGGCTGGAAACGCGCTGTCGAATTAATGAACGCCACCGACATCACCAAGGCCCAGGCCGACATCAAACTGGCCATCGACACTCTGAAGACACATACCGGGCTGGACGGCAGGATCGCCTCCATCGGTTTCTGCTTCGGCGGCATGCTGTCGTACAACACCGCGGCCAACGGTTTCGTCGACGTGGCGATCGCCTACTACGGCGGCGGCATTCAGAACCAACTGGATCGGGCCGGTGAAATCAAAGTGCCGCTGCTGATGCACTTCGGCGAACAGGACAGCCACATCCCCATCGACGCCGTGAAGCAAATCGCCGAGCGTTTCGAGTTCAACGACGACGTCGATATCGAGGTGTATCCGGGGGCCGAACACGGCTTCAACTGCTCGCACCGCGACAGTTACAACCAGCGGGCAGCGGTCGAGGCGCATGGCAATACGTTGCTCTTCTTGAGTCAGAATCTTTAAGGGCTGATCGTCGACATGAACAATCGGTAAGATTCAACCCCGGAAACCAGCATGGACAACCTGTCAAAACCCAGACCGGCCTCACTGCGTATTCCCTCCACGGTCTGGGCCCTGGGTTTTGTCAGCCTGTTCATGGACCTGTCTTCCGAGCTGGTACACAGCCTGCTGCCGGTGTTTCTGGTTACCACCCTGGGCGCCAGCGCCTTGACCGTCGGGGTGATCGAGGGCATCGCCGAGGCGACCGCGATGCTGGTCAAGATATTCTCCGGCGCCATCAGCGACTTTATCGGCCGGCGTAAAGGCCTGCTGTTGATGGGCTACGGTCTGGCGGCGTTGTCGAAGCCGCTGTTTCCCCTCGCGCACTCGGTTGATGTGGTATTCACCGCGCGTTTTCTGGATCGCATCGGCAAAGGCATTCGTGGCGCGCCACGCGATGCGCTGGTCGCCGATGTCGCCCCTGCCGAAATCCGTGGTGCCTGCTTTGGCTTGCGCCAGTCGATGGACACCGTGGGGGCGATTCTGGGTCCGGTTCTGGCGATCGTGCTGATGCTCTGGCTCGGGCAGATCCATCTGGTGTTGTGGTTTGCGGTGATCCCGGCGGTGATATCGGTGGCGCTGATTGTCGGTGGCGTCAAAGAACCTACCGATGTCGCCGGGAAACACACCTTTCGCTCGCCTATCCACTGGAAGGTACTGCGGGAGTTTTCCCGGGGTTACTGGTGGGTGGTGATCGTCGGAGGGCTCTTCACGCTGGCCCGTTTCAGCGAGGCCTTTCTGGTCTTGAAAGCGCAGCAGACAGGCCTGACGGCCACTTGGGTGCCGATGGTGATGGTGGTCATGTCGCTGCTGTATGCGGTGTCCGCCTACCCGGCCGGCTGGTTGTCCGACCGGATCAGCCGCACCAAATTGTTGTGTGTCGGCATGGGTTTGCTGATCCTCGCGGACCTGCTGCTGGCGCAAGCGGATTCCATCACGACCATGCTGGCGGGCGTGGCCTTGTGGGGTCTGCATATGGGGTTCAGCCAGGGCATTCTCGCGACGCTGATCGCCGACACCGCACCCGAACATCTCAGGGGCACAGCGTTCGGCCTGTTCAATCTGATCAGCGGCGTGTGCCTGCTGATCGCCAGCGTGCTGGCTGGCGCGCTATGGGAAACCTCGGGTTCCGCCAGCACTTTCATCGCCGGGGCGGTGCTGGCGGCTGCAGCGTTGCTGTTGCTTGTGCTGCGCAAGAACACCTGAAGCCTCAGCGACCAAGCCGATCCGCCAATCCCCTGGCCTGCTGAGTCGCGGCTTCACGCGCGCTGAGGTCAACGTCTTCCCCCAGGATGGTTTTCTCCACAATCACCGAGTGCACATCCGTCACGCCGATAAATTTCAGCCAGGCTTCCACGTAGGGCTTCTGGAAGTCGAAGCGCTCTGCCGGGGTGATCGACTGCGCCGAAAAATCCAGGCCGCGGGCATACATCACCACAGCGGTTTTGTTGTGCAGCATGCCTTCCAGACCGCGCTCCGGGTCGAAGCTGAACAGGATGTCTTTCTGCGACACCAGATCGATGAAGTGCTTGAGTTTGTACGGGATGCTGAAATTCCACAGTGGCACGGACATCACCAGAACATCCGCGCTGTGCAGGTGCGCGGCCAGATCTTTCAAGGTGTTCCAGGCGTCTTGTTGTGCCGGGGTCAAGGGCGTGCCATTGAGTCCGGCGTATTTGGCGTCCATGGCCAGATCATTGAACTCCGGCAACGCCATGTTCCAAAGGTCGAGGGTGATGATTTCGCTGTCCGGGGTGTTTTCCTGATAGCGCGCAATGAAGCTGCGAGCGACCTCCAGGGAGGCCGAGCGCTGCTTGCGTGGGGAACATTCGATATGCAGAAGAGTAGTCATGGCACGCCTCGGGTAATGGGAGATGGGGGCGGCAAACATTGCAACATAGTTTCATTTGGAATATAAATCGTAAATAAATAGCCAATTAATCACATATCAAACTATGTTCGATGCTCTGCTACTCAAGACATTTGTCACGGTCGTCGATGAAGAAGGCTTCAGCCGTGCAGCCGAGAAACTGCACCTGACCCAATCCGCGGTCAGTGGGCACGTGCGGCGACTGGAAGAACAGATTGGTAAACCCCTGTTGAGGCGTACCACCCGTTCCCAACAACTGACGCCCGATGGCGAACGCCTGGTGGCTTATGCGCGCACCATCCTTGCGCTGAACCGTGATGCCTGGGCAGAACTGACACGAACGCCGTTTCACGGACGGCTGCGGATCGGGGTATCCGAAGACTTTGTCGAGTCGCGATTAATGCGGACTTTTCAGGATTTCGCGGCGCAGTACCCGGGGATGGAGATCGATGTGCAAGTGGGCATTCCGGGCACATTGCTGGCCTTGATGAAACAAGGACATCTGGAGTTGGTCATCGGTTCGCTGTGCGAAACCAGCGACGCGGGGCTGCTGCTGTGGCAAGAACCGCTGGTGTGGGCCTGGTCGGCGCAGCCCGTCACCGAGTTACCGACGCCGTTGCCGCTGGCCCTGTTCCCCGAGCCGTGCCCTTATCGCGAGGTGGCCCTGACACAACTGGCTCGGGCGGGGATCACCCAACGAACCGCAATGTTGTGCAGCAGCACGGCGGGATTGCGAGCAGCGGCGCTGGCTGGCTTCGCGGTAGCGCCCATGCCGGTCAGCCAGTTGGGGCAAGGACTGGCGGCTCTTGGCGCAGAACAAGGATTGCCGGATTTGCCGGATGCGCAGTTTCGGTTGTTCAGCGCACCTGAAGCGGATCAGGTAATTGTGGCAGCCGTCACTCAACTCATTGTGGAGTATTGCTCCATGCGCAGGACTTAAGAATCATTTTGAGGGCTCTGAACAATTGCACCCCACATCACTATCTGGCGCCTTGCTGGTATTCACGGGGCGTACATCCAAACTCGCGACGGAACACCGTGTGTAGATATTGAGCGGATTTGAAACCGCAATTACGGGCAACATCCGCAATCGCTGTATCGGTATTTTCCAGCCCGCTGGTGGCCGCCGCCAGTTTGAAACGCAGAATCTCGTCGTGCACGCTGCAGCCTCGCTCAGTGCGAAAGTGCGACTCCAGCGATGAGCGCGACACGCCGACATAAGCCGCCACTTGCGCCGTCTTGATGCCCTGGCAGGCATATTGGCGGATAAACAGCAGCGCTTGCATGACGTAGGGGTTGCCCAAAGGTTGGTGCAAACTCGACACCTGCACGTTGATCGCATCAGGCGGGATCAGGATGTGCGTGCCCGTGGACGGCTTGCCGTGCAGCATCTGGTGTAGCAGTTGCGCGGCGGTGCGGCCCATGGTTTCGGTGCCCTGGATGACCGAGCTCAGGGGGACCCGGGTCAGGCAGCGTGTCAGGGGGTCGTTGTCGATGCCGATCAACGCCACCTGCTCCGGTACGGCGATTCCGGCGGTCAGGCAGGCTTGCAGCAACTGCCGGGCGCGGGCGTCACTGACGGCGATGATGCCAATGGGCTTGGGCAGGCTTTGGAGCCAGGCGATCAGTTGTTCGACGGCGCTGTCCCAGAGCGGTGCGCTGGTACCCATGCCGCGATAGACCTCGGCGTGCAAGCCGTCACGTTGCATCAGTTGTCGAAAGGATTTTTCCCGCTCCTGAGCCCAACGATTTGCCTGCGCTTCAGGCAGGCTGAAGCAGGCAAAACGCTGCAGCCCTGCCTCGATCAAGTGCGTGTAAGCCAGTGTGATCAGTGCGTTATTGTCGGTAGCGACGTACGGGATCCCTTTCGGATAGGCCCGCTCATCCTGATAAGAACCACCCACCGCCACCACGGGCAACTTGATGCTGGCCAGCGCCTCGCCAATCAGCGGATCGTCGAAGTCGGCAATGATTCCGTCACCTTGCCAGCGCTCGATCCCTTTCAACCGACAGAGAAAGTCCTCTTCCAGGAACAGGTCCCAGGACGCGCGGGTGCTGCTCAGGTAGTTGCCGATGCCGCTGATGATGCCGCGGTCATAGATCTTGCTCCCGTTGAACAACAGTGCGATGCGGTGAACAGGCGGTAGGGTTTTCATTGTTTTCAGGCTTGTTCCGGGCCCTTGTCATAGAGGCGGTTTGCACAGACTAGGCGTGCAGACGGCGAATCTCAATACGCAAAATCGCACCCGCTGTTGGTGATTTTCATAATCAGCAGGCACGGGGCCGTTGCTAGTATCGGGACACCGCCAAGAACAACAAGGACATTGCCAATGCCGTACTTCCCCGATGTCGACCGGATTCGCTACGAAGGCCCCGCCAGCGATTCTCCCCTCGCCTTCCGTCACTACGACGCCGACAAAATCATCCTCGGCAAACCCATGCGCGAACACCTGCGCATGGCCGCCTGTTATTGGCACACCTTCGTCTGGCCGGGTTCCGATGTGTTCGGTGCAGGTACTTTCAAGCGCCCGTGGCAACACGCCGGCGACCCGATGGAGCTGGCCATAGGCAAGGCGGCGGCCGCGTTCGAGTTCTTCTCCAAATTGGGTATCGACTATTACTGCTTCCACGACACGGATGTCGCCCCGGAAGGCCATTCGCTGAAGGAGTACCGCAACCACTTCGCGCAAATGATTGATCACCTGGAGCGACACCAGGAAGAAAGCGGGATCAAGCTGCTGTGGGGAACTGCCAACTGCTTCAGCAACCCGCGCTTTGCCGCAGGCGCCGCCAGCAACCCGGACCCCGAAGTGTTCGCCTGCGCCGCCGCCCAGGTATTCAGCGCCATGAACGCGACCCAACGCCTTAAAGGGTCCAACTACGTGTTGTGGGGCGGTCGCGAAGGCTACGAAACCCTGCTCAACACCGACTTGAAACGTGAACGCGAACAACTGGGCCGCTTCATGCGCATGGTGGTCGAGCACAAGTACAAGATCGGTTTCAAGGGCGACCTGCTGATCGAGCCCAAGCCGCAGGAGCCGACCAAGCACCAATACGATTACGACAGCGCCACCGTGTTTGGCTTTCTCCAGCAGTTCGGCCTGGAAAAGGAAATCAAGGTCAACATCGAGGCCAACCACGCGACCCTGGCCGGTCATAGCTTTCATCACGAGGTTGCGACGGCCGTCTCGCTGGGGATTTTCGGCAGCATCGACGCCAACCGCGGAGATCCGCAAAACGGCTGGGACACCGATCAATTCCCCAACAGCGTCGAAGAAATGACCCTGGTCACCTATGAAGTTCTCAAGGCCGGCGGGTTCAAGAATGGCGGGTTCAACTTCGACTCCAAGGTTCGCCGCCAGAGCCTCGATGAGATCGATCTGTTCCATGGTCACGTCGGCGCAATGGACGTCTTAGCCCTGTCCCTGGAGCGGGCAGCCGCCATGGTGCAGAACGACCAGCTTCAGCTGTTCAAGGATCAACGCTACGCGGGCTGGCAGCAGCCGTTCGGGCAGGCGGTGCTGGCGGGTGAGTTTAACCTCCAGTCATTGGCCGAACACGCATTCGCCAACGAGCTGAATCCGCAGGCCGTCAGCGGCAGGCAGGAGATGCTCGAAAACCTCGTCAACCGGTTTATCTATCGCTGATCGCCAACGGGGTCTGCGGGCGCAACGACGCTGTGACATTCGCACGACAAATCTGTGTCCGCTGCGTCTGCAGATTCTCTACAGTTCCACCAGCCCGATACTCATCGTCAGGCAGTGTCTTTCAAACAAAAATAAAAGGACGCACCACCATGAAGAACGTAAAACGCACGCTGTTTGCTGGCGCCCTGGCGTTGCTTTCGCTGCCGGTATTGGCCGATGCTGCCCATCCGAAAATCGGTTTCTCCATTGATGATCTGCGGTTGGAACGCTGGTCACGTGACCGCGATTACTTCGTTGCGGCGGCGGAGAAAATGGACGCCAAGGTCTTCGTACAGTCGGCCGATGCCAACGAGCAAAAGCAGATTTCGCAAATCGAAAACCTCATTTCCCGTGGCGTCGATGTCATCGTCATCGTGCCGTTCAACGCCACGGTCCTGACCAATGCAGTGGCCGAAGCGAAGAAAGCCGGAATCAAGGTCGTGTCCTATGACCGTCTGATACTCAACGCGGATATCGACGCCTACATTTCCTTCGATAACGAAAAGGTCGGCGAGATGCAGGCCAGCGGCGTGCTGCACGCAGCGCCCAAGGGCAATTACTTTCTGCTCGGCGGTGCGCCCACCGACAACAACGCAAAAGTCCTGCGCGAAGGTCAGATGAAAGTGCTGCAACCGGCCATCGACAAGGGTGATATCAAGATCGTCGGCCAACAATGGGTGAAGGAATGGAACCCTACCGAAGCGCTGAGCATTGTTGAAAACGCCTTGACCCGCAACGACAACAAAATCGACGGCATCGTCGCCTCCAACGACGCCACGGCAGGCGGCGCTATCCAGGCCCTGGCCGCTCAGCAACTGGCCGGCAAGGTGCCGATTTCGGGGCAGGACGCGGACCTCGCAGCGGTCAAGCGAGTGATCGCCGGCACTCAAACCATGACCGTGTACAAACCGCTTAAACTCATCGCCTCCGAAGCCGCCAAGCTCTCGGTGCAACTGGCGCGTAACGAGAAACCCGCCTACAGCTCGCAGTACGACAACGGCAGCAAAAAAGTCGACACCATCCTGCTCACTCCGACTCCGTTGACCAAGGACAACATCGACCTGCTGGAACAGGACGGGTTCTACACCAAGGCGCAGATAGCCGGAAAGTGATCATCACCCCGTAATGCCCCCCCTGCAGGAGCTCGCTCCTGCGGGACCAGCTTCGTACCTGCCGCTTATGAGTCTCTGCCATGTCCGACTATCTGCTGCAAATGAACGGTATCGTCAAAACCTTCGGCGGTGTCAAAGCGCTCAACGGCATCGATATCAAGGTCAAGCCGGGTGAGTGCGTTGGGTTGTGCGGCGAGAATGGCGCCGGCAAGTCCACGCTGATGAAGATCCTTTCCGCGGTGTACCCCCATGGCACCTGGGACGGTGAGATCCTCTGGGACGGTCAACCGCTCAAGGCGCAATCGATCAGTGAAACGGAAGCCGCCGGTATCGTCATCATTCACCAGGAACTGACGCTGGTTCCCGACCTGTCGGTGGCCGAGAACATTTTCATGGGCCATGAACTGACGCTGCCTGGCGGACGGATGAATTACCCGGCGATGATCCACCGCGCCGAAGCCCTGATGCGTGAACTGAAAGTGCCGGACATGAACGTATCGCTGCCAGTCTCGCAGTACGGCGGCGGCTATCAGCAACTGGTGGAAATCGCCAAGGCACTGAACAAGCAGGCGCGCCTGCTGATCCTCGACGAGCCTTCATCGGCCCTGACCCGTTCGGAAATCGAGGTGTTGCTGGACATCATCCGCGACCTCAAGGCCAAGGGTGTTGCCTGTGTCTACATCTCCCACAAGCTCGATGAAGTGGCCGCCGTGTGCGACACCATTTCGGTGATCCGGGACGGCAAACACATCGCCACGACCGCCATGGCGGACATGGACATTCCACAGATCATCACCCAGATGGTCGGACGGGAAATGAGCAACCTCTACCCCACCGAGCCACACGACATTGGCGAGGTGATTTTCGAAGCCCGCCACATCACCTGCTACGACGTCGACAACCCCAGGCGCAAACGGGTCGACGATATTTCGTTCAGCCTCAAACGCGGGGAAATCCTCGGCATCGCCGGGCTGGTCGGTGCAGGCCGCACCGAGCTGGTGACCGCGCTGTTCGGCGCCTACCCCGGTCGCCACGAAGGTGAAGTCTGGCTGAACGGCCAACTCATCGACACCCGCACGCCGCTCAAGTCAATCCGTGCCGGCCTGTGCCTGGTGCCCGAGGACCGCAAGCGCCAGGGCATCATTCCAGACTTGGGAGTCGGCCAGAACATCACCCTGGCCGTGCTGGACAGTTACTCGAGACTGACCCGCATCGATGCCGAAGCCGAACTGGGCAGCATCGATCGAGAAATTTCGCGCCTGCACCTCAAGACCGCGAGCCCGTTCCTGCCGATCACCAGTCTGTCCGGCGGCAATCAACAAAAAGCCGTATTGGCGAAGATGCTGCTGACCAAACCCCGGGTGCTGATTCTCGATGAGCCCACCCGGGGGGTGGATGTCGGCGCCAAGTACGAGATCTACAAATTGATGGGGGCGCTGGCGGCCGAAGGCGTGTCGATCATCATGGTGTCTTCGGAGCTGGCCGAAGTGCTCGGCGTTTCCGACCGCGTACTGGTGATCGGCGAAGGCCGGTTGCAGGGCGACTTCATCAACCATGAACTCACTCAGGAACAGCTGCTCGCCGCCGCACTCAGCCAGCCTGACAGCCATAACAATAAAGATCGGAAATCCGCGTAAATGAATCAGGTCAAACAACTCTTCACACGCTACAAGATGCTCGCGCTGGTGTTTGCCGTGGCGTTTATCTGGCTGTTCTTCAGCTGGCAGACCGAGGGCGGATTCCTGACACCGCGCAACCTCTCCAATCTGCTGCGCCAGATGTCCATTACCGGGATTCTCGCCTGCGGCATGGTGCTGGTCATCATCAGCGGCGAGATCGATTTGTCGGTCGGCTCATTGCTGGGCCTGCTCGGTGGCGTCGCGGCCATTCTCGACGTTATTTACCACATACCGCTGCTGGCGAACCTGAGCCTTGTCGTCCTGTGCGGACTGCTGATCGGCCTCGCCAACGGCTACATGGCTGCCTACCTGCGCATTCCGTCTTTCATCGTGGGGCTGGGGGGCATGCTGGCTTTCCGGGGCATTTTGCTGGGGATTACCGGCGGCACGACCATCGCCCCGGTGTCGCCGGAGCTCGTCTACATTGGCCAGGGTTATTTGCCACACACGATCGGCACGGGCCTGGGCGTTCTGCTGTTCGCACTGACGTTGTTCCTGACCTGGAAACAACGGCGCAATCGCGCCCTTCACGGCCTGGCGGCACATTCACTGGTGCGTGACGGAGTACGCGTGCTGTTGATCGGCGCGGTGCTGGCCGGCTTCGTCCAGACCCTCAACAGTTATGACGGCATCCCCGTGCCGGTCCTGCTTCTGCTGATCCTGCTGGGCGGGTTCAGCTACGTGGCCAGTCAGACCGTTTTCGGCCGACGCGTCTATTCCGTGGGCAGCAACATGGAAGCGACGCGCCTGTCCGGTATCAATGTGCAGGCCGTGAAGCTCTGGATTTTCGGGATCATGGGCGTGATGTGCGCCCTCGCCGGCGTGGTCAACACCGCGCGCCTGGCCGCCGGTTCGCCCTCGGCCGGTAGCATGGGCGAACTCGACGCCATCGCCGCCTGCTTCATCGGCGGCACCTCCATGCGCGGCGGCTCCGGTACTGTCTACGGCGCCCTCCTCGGCGCGCTGGTCATCACCAGCCTGGACAACGGCATGTCCATGCTCGACGTCGACAGTTATTGGCAGATGATCGTCAAGGGCAGCATTCTGGTGTTGGCCGTGTGGGTAGATGTGAGCACCCGGACCGGACGACGCTGATCCGCTGCGGATGAAGTTATCCACGACCGTCTGCTTCTGGCGAGATGTCAGTCGTCGTGACGGTCGTAACGCACCCGTTGCAACTTACAACGCAATCCGTCGGTAACGACTAAGCTTTTTCGAATGAACCTTGCCTATCAAGGGGATCTCCATGAGCGCCGCCCCACTGTCTGAACTTGACGCAGCTCTGCCCGGTCTGGCGCGCAAGATCCGCGTGCTGGATGCCCTGTCTTGGCCGGATGGCGTCGAGGAAGTCTTCCTGGCGCAGTGGCGCGGCGGGAAAGCAGAACTGCCCAGAGTCGAATTGCGCCCACGCGAGCACAGCACCGACATCGCCGCCCTGGAAGCCTTTATTGGCCGTTGCGATGAGGGGCATCCGGCCGGGAACTACCTCGCCATGACCGCGCGTAGTTATGCCACGGCTGGACGCATGCTGGGTGCCATTGGCACTCCCGCCTTTACTCAATATTCGTCAGCGCTTTACCGGCGTCCGGACTTCTATTATCCGAGCCAGAAACTGAGCATGCTGGATGCAGCCCATTTCTTTCTCAAGACCACCGACGCCCTTCTGGGCGGTGCCCGCATTCCATCGAGTCAGGCCGAGATCCCGGCCGAGGCCTTCGCCGCCTGGATGCAGCCGGAACTGGACCGCTTCTTCGGCGCGGGCCGGATCAAGGTCTTGCTCGACCCGACCCTGGCCGCCAAGGCGATCGCCGGGGCGAGCCGCATACGCCTGCGCGCCAGCGCCCTCTTCTCGGAGTTGGACAAGAATCAGTTATTGCAGCACGAAGCCTTCGTGCATGTCGCCACAGCACAAAACGGCGCGCTCCAGCCCAACCTCAAAAGCCTGGGCCTGGGAGCACCACGCACGACTCAGACTCAGGAGGGTATTGCCACCCTGGCAGAACTGTTCACCGGCAGCATGGACATCAACCGCTTGCGTCGCCTTGCCTTGCGCGTGCTTGCGGTCCAGCAAGCGCTGGATGGCGCCGATTTCATCCAGGTATTCGAAGGGTTTCTGGCTGCTGGTCAGTCGCAGGAGGAGTCATTCCGCTCAACCCAGCGGGTTTTCCGCGGCGCCAACCTGCATGGCGGTTCGGCGTTTACCAAGGATGCCGCCTACCTGACCGGTTTGCTCGGCGTTCATACTCTGCTGCGCATCGCGATCCGCGACAACCGACCGGAATTGGTGGGCCATTTGTTTGCGGGGCGCCTCAGTCTGGGTGATACCGTACGCCTGGCTCCACTTTTCGAGTCCGGCTGGCTCCAGGGACCGATCCATGTACCGGCCTGGGCTTCCGATCTGCGTCTACTTGCCGCCAACCTGGCCTTCTCCGCTTTTATCTCCCGGATAAAGTTGGATGTGCTTGATCTGGAGGTGCTCATGGCATTTGCAGACGAACACGAAACCGATGCCAGCGCGATGGGACCAGAGGCGTACACCTAGCTAGCAAACCTCAAACAAACCGAACAATAAGATCGTCGGCTATTTAAGCAGCGCCATCCTAGAACTTTTCTCTATTTATCGGTCTATGTGGATAGGCACATCCGCCCGGTAAGCGCGACTCGCAGGCTTCCCGCAGCCAGATGGCCACATGTCCACTTTTCAATCAGAGGTTGTCTTCGCTCATGAAATTCCATGACCCACGGATGGTGCTCTTCGGCCTGTTCGCGCTCGCGGCAGTGGGCTCTGCATCAGCAACACAAATGAAGACCTCAACCCCTGTTTTCGCAACTGAAGTGGCGGCCGTTCAGGCTCCGGTCGAGGCCGCCGACAACCCTTGGCCAACCTTGGCCAGTAGGGCTGGCAAACAGCCAGGCCCCTTGCTGGCCCATGACGACCGATACTGGCATGACGGCCGTTGGCACGATCGTAGAGACGATTGGCGCCGAGACGACTGGCGCAGAGAACAGTGGCGCAGAGAGCAAGCCCGTCGAGAAGCTGAACGCCATCGGTATTGGGAGCGCCACGATGATCGGCCCATGCGGCACCGCTACGAGGACGATCACCGCTACTATCGTCGCTAATGCGACGCCACGAGATTAATCCGCAGGCCTGATAGCAGTGCTCACCCATCAGGTTGCTGACCATTCAATGCGACGCGACGGTCGAAGCTGGACCGTCGCTCAACCGTGTACCAGATAGGCACCCAACGGAACCCGATGCCGTAGCTTCTTGCATTTGCCAGGTGGGGGCTGATGCCCGGGCGGGCGATCAGGAAACCAGATTCGGCATTTACCCGGAGGCGGCCAATGGCCGCGGGGAATCTCAACTTCATCGTACGTGGGCGCTGGCTCGGCGGAAGCCGATTGCAATTCTCCTTCGGGCATTGCGCGAGCGAAATTGCCAGCATCGCGCCCAGTATCCGGAGCGGCTTGTTCAGCAGCGGCCATTTCTGCTTCGCGGAGCCTTTGAGCCTCCTCCTCGAGCCCCTTCTGTACTGCAACCTGGTCCTCTTTGGCGTTGGGTGAGGTGCTCGAAGCGTTGGCCTGCTGCGCCGCCTGGATCAATTGGAAGTTGCGATTGCGTAACGCTACGTTGCTACCAACCCTCATGTTCGAGCGCACCGCCAACGTTTCAGCCTGTTGGTACTGCCCCTGCTGAAGACGCAACACACCGAGATAATGCAGCGTCGCGGGATTGTTCGGCTGGATATGCAGAGCACGCTCCAGCGTGGCAGCGGCTTGGTCCAACTGGCCATCTCCATACTGCCGCGATGCGGTTTCGATCAGGGTGGTTGATGCGCTGTTGCTTTGCGAGGGCGCCCTTCGCTCGGCAGCAACCGAACAAAGCGACGTGACGACGCAGAACGCCAGGAGGAGGCTCGGCAGAGAAATCTTGGTTGGCATCAGGGGGCGGACTCAGCTGATCTCGGACGGCACTGTCGTAAAACAGGCCACCAGCACTGCTCGGCATCTGCGACACAGGGCCCCCATTGACCTGACCAGTACCCTGAAGTTCCCGCCGCAACGGCCATTGCGGACGGAGTGGAATTCGCAGGCCGCCGCACCGGTATCAATTTTTACCTGAAATTTTAAGCTGGTATCATTCAAGCACTGACAAACCGAGCAAAAAATATGAATCGCCGTAAAAAAATAAATCAGCTGTTAAAGGCTAACGCCAAAAAGGCCAGTGCCAAATTGGCACCGAAAAGCAAGACTAAATACATTAGTAAAGCTGACCGATTGAAGCTGGCAGCTGAAGCCAGTCAGGACTCAATCATTTCCGCTGAGAGCTGATTTACGTAACCCTCGCGACTGATAGCTTCCAACCCAGAGCGCTCATCCCTGCCCAACCGATCTGACAGATTGCGCGGGCGCCAAAACTGCTACAGCGGTTTTTTTGTTGAGCTGCAGCGGTTCCCATACCACGAGTTTACAAACTTGCTTCTTTGTAGGATGCCTTAAGAAACTCTGCTATCAGCGATGTGATCTGCTGTTGAATCACCCCACGTGGGCGACCGCTGTCGCCATCCAGACAAATGATGCCATCGCCTGGTACATCGTCTTCGAGCATTTCCTGCGCGCCAGGTTTGCATATCGACAAGAAGCTGAAATGGCTTGCGTCGCTGATTTCGACGTAACGACTTGACGCCGCAGGCAAGCGTTTGGCCAGGTTGGCAGACTCCAGTTCAGCAGGAAGGTCGTGCGACGGTACGCCGGCAGCGATCACCAGCGTTGGTACCGGCAGCGCCGCCAGGCTTTCATCGGTCATGCCCCGTGAAAGGCCAATGTCCAATGTAACCACAGCAGTGACGCGCTTATCGCGCAAATCGGCGGCCAACGCGGCCTTTGATTTTGAGGTGCTTGCAGGGTTTATCTTTCCGTAGACGGTGCAACTCGCTAACTGCGGGTGGGCTTTGCAGTCATGGGCGAAGCGGTCTGGATCGAAACGAGCACCGGCGATCTCCAGGGCGGTCATGCCGCCGATTGAATGGCCCACTACTGCAATTCGGTCATTGGCGACCGAGCCGAATTTTTCAGGTTGAGTCGTGACGCTATCAATGGCTCGACGCACATCAACGGGCCGCTGCCATAACTGCGCCGCCGCTTGAGGGCTACGGTCATGAGTGGTGGTGCCCGGGTGATTGATTGCGGCGACGATGTAACCCCTATGGGCCAGAGCACTGGCAAGCCAGATTTGGTTGCTCCAGTTACCTCTGTACCCGTGGGAGAGCACCAACAAGGGATGCTTGCCGGCAGCGGGCGGCGCGTCACGAACGGCAGAAGCCCCGACGAACACCGCATCATCGCCAATCATTTGCGTGGCGGCGGTAGTTGCACTGGGGTACCAGACGACCATCTCCAGCGCACGGTCATTCTGCGAGTCCGCCAGTGTGGAAGATCGGAAGCCGACAGGGTTCTCGTCAGCGAGTGCGAGAGTAGTCAGACAGGTCAACAACAGGGCGCCAAAAGCTATTTTCAATGTCGTTTCTTCCTTGGTTGGACAAATGCACAGCCACCTGAATCCGCCGTCAGGCGCATCCACCTTCGTACGGACTCGAAGCTAACGTGGCTGCATAGTGGGCACGGACATTAAAGCCCACAATCGAACCCATGGGCATAAATTTCACCGTTAACTCTGTTCGCGGTTTTTTAGGGAGAAGGCTGAACATCCCCTTTTCCGCGTGTCTTGACTGATGCCAGAAACCAATAGCGATTCAAGGCCAACCCTTTGGTATACCCCTGAAAAAATTGGCCCATGCCCCCTCTTATGGCTCGTTTGGAAATTCGACATAAGCGATGACTTTGCCGAAAGGCGCACTTGTCATACCTATCGGCATATTCACACCTGGGTAGCCTGCTATCGGTGTATTGATGATTGAAACCTGCTCCCCCGGGGCTCGGTTATCCGCAGCGATCAGCAAAAAGTAAGTGCCATCGGCGGGCGCGACGCCGGACCATTCAATTGCCAGAGCATTGGGGCCGACCAAATTATCGGCCACGATATTACCTTGTGCATCGAGCACCACTGCTTTGGGTTTCAGAGCACTTTTCGCAAACCCCATGCACATGTTGTTGCACATTGAGCTGACGTTGATCATGTAGGTCTGGCCCTTGAGCAAACGGAAGTTGAACAGTCGATAGTTGCCTTGCTGCGTCCCCATGACAACGCGTGGCTCTGCTGGGCTGATCTCCCATCGCACCGGAAACAGGCCACGATTGATCGGCAGAGGAGTGACCGGTGCCTGGTGAATGGCTTCCTGGAATGAATGAGCGATTGGTGTATTGCTGGACTGGACCTGATCGATGTATTGATTTTGTGAATTGCTTGAGCAGCCAGCCAGGGACAAGACAACAGCAAGTGGTAGTAAGCATTTGAGCATCGGGGGTCGTCCATTGAGTATTACAGGCGGGAGCCGTTAGTCGAATTTAAAAATGTAAACAGCCATTGTCGGCGGCTCTGGCTGAAGCTTGAATAATGTAAGTGGGTAGAGAACGGAGAAGTTTCTTTTTAAGGCTCGTTCCCTATTCCCTGCGTCTGGCAAGAGGCAGCAGTCGGCCAAGAGCAGACTGTGGACAGGTAGCCGCTGATGTCTCTACGCTGGGCGATCCAGTGACAGCACAGCGGTAAAAAGGAGTAGTCATGTTGGAAGTTGCCATTGATCGAGATAGCGTTCATGCAGGAGACGATCTGGGAGGCCATGCGACGTCGATCACACTCGATCCATCAGCAACGCTGCGTGCCTTAATCGAAGTGATACAAGATGCGGGCTACTTACCTGGTATCAATGGAGGCAAGGCTACTTGGATTATTTTTTCGTCTGACAAACCAATAGGTGTTTTAGCGCAGCAATGGCCAGAACCTAAATTGACCGTGCCGCCCGAGAGCATCGTGGATCAATATTTCGGAAATACCGAACCTCGCCTTCTGTTCAGATATTGGTGCCAAGCAGATCCAGATCAGGTCTTTTCGCATATCAAGGCCGGAAAAGAGCCACCATCACGATTTTAGGATTGGCGGTGGACATTTCTGTCGATCAATGCGGTACAGATGACTGCTATGGGTCGAAAGCTACCCCTCAGAGCCATCCCTTCCCGCCCAAAGCATTGACCATCCGCTCGCAATCAGTTTTCAGTTGGGTTAATAACGACAGATTGGCTCAACCTTGGCCAACACCTCACAATCATCTAGGGGGCATCGGCTCATCGGAAATGCCTCGTCCCTTGCAAACGATAGGCACGCCACGTGAATTTTTCCGAATACTTTGCAACTAACGATGGATCGCTCCCTGAGGTTGTGGTGACGTATTCAGATTCGTCGTTTGTACCGCAGGCATTTCAATATCTGTTCGATCATGGCGCGAAAAATGTCACTGTTGACGGCGGCTACCTTTGGATCAAAGCATCCCAAAGTGGGAAGCCATTCTCCGGCCCTCAGGATGCTTTGCTTGTAAGCTCAGGAGCAGCAGAGGCATTCCACGTCGTTCTCGGTGGGCTGTACGGCACCCGGGGTCAAATACCTGACCTTGGTGTTTACGTTTTCACTAATAGCCTCACATTGGACTATCGGATGGGGGCTCAGTGGGGACAAGATCAGATCTACTCATTGTTGGAGCTACTGCGGCAGCTAAGAGACCTCGGCGGCGTTATATCTATCCCATGGTGGGGAGCTGAGGGTGAACACGACTTCCTTGCAGCCCTGGAGAGCCCCGAAAAAATTATTCATACCTAAATTTACCGCGGGTCGTGACAGGCAGAGATCGGCCAAAAGCGGTCGGTCCAGAGGGCAAAGTGAGGTCACCGGCTTGATAGCCCTTCTCCGTCCCGACCAATTCAAATCGAGCGCCACCCAAGGTAACTGCGCAGCTCATCGCCTCCAGGAGCAGATGGATGCAAGCTGATCAACAACGTGCGGGTAACGCGAGCGTCGGGTCGATCGTCAATGTGCACCTGGCTTCCTGGGAACTCCTGTGTAGGTGGCAATTGTAAGATTCGGCCCGAGCTTTTGATTATAAACAGGCACTTCATCAATCAAACTGGCAAAGGCGATTCCTAATTGGTCAAGGCTTGCACATTCTGCCTCACCAAAGTTGGGGTCAAACAATAAGCATGGCACTGTTGTTTTTATCGCGAACGCATGGCCACCTCTTGGTCCAGACCACATGATATGTGCATAACTGTTGAACTGATCACTCACACGGGCAATATCCTGCCACAGTGCATTCCCAAAAGTCATTAGATACATCTGGCTCCAATATCGAAAGCCAAGACCATCGCCTTTAGCTATCTGCTCCATCGCCTGCTCATTTGTCTTACCTACTTCACGAAAAGCTTTATAACCTCTCTGGAGCGAAAAAATATATTGAGGCAGACTGGTGGACTCGGGATTGAAAATATCAAGTTCATTGTAATTTGGCTCTCCACCAGCGAGGCGTGTCCGAATCCAGTCGTAGCACAAAGCATTGCATACGCCAAGTTGCCGTAGTTCGTGCCGAGGTGGAAGATTGCCAAGGTAGGAACCTTGACGAAAATGGAGATTGAATTGTGGCATCGGCATCGTTACTTTCTCCTTGTCATGACAACGATGAAACCAGGTTCGAACTCTGTAGCCACTAAGTTGGGCGTAACCGACCCTTTCTGATGAGACTAATTCCTGGCAAGGCTGCTGTAACTGCTATGACCCCTATTTGGCAGGAAATGGCGAAGGGCTATGCTCGAGTTCGGCACATCACCTCGTCAGAAAAGCAGCTTGCCTTAGAGCGTAGCTCACAGGATCCATTCGACAACGACCACAAAAGCTCAGGCGGCAGCTACCTGATCGTTTTCAGCCGGTCGCGATAGACAGCAATCGACCCTTAGCTGACGGTGAAGCAGAGCCAACTACTGGTACGTACTTGGACGCAAGCGTATTGTTCGATGCGCTTTCCCTCCCTTGGAAATCTTCAAAAAAGGACGACTTACATGGATGTTGAACTGGCACATCAGATTGAGGCCGCAGAAAGCGAGTATTTGCGTTCGCGTGTTCAGAACTTGGCAGGGATAAGTGGAAATCCTTATGGCGCACGTGTTTTTTCCAACGGAGACTTTCCGTGCTTTCAGGTGAACGCATCACCTAGCCCAATGTTCAACCGCATCTACGGCGACAGCGCCCGTGATCCCCAGGCACTGTTGAAGTTGCTCAAAGATTCAGCGGAACATTCGGTCGTAACTCCCCTTATCGGGAAACCTTCCGCGTTGGGGCAGTACTCACTTGTGGGCGAAGCGCAGCTTGAGCGTTTGAGGGGCTGGACTCACTTGCAATTCGCGTGTGCCATCGAGAAGGTGGTATTGAGTCGCCACTCATTCGAAATCGAGGAAGTCACGTCAACAACGCTTGCTCAGTTCGCAGATGTGCATGCGGGTGGTTTTCATACCAAACCAGAGTACCAATTGCTGAATCAAGCATCCTTCGCAGAGCAGACGTCGAGCGAACGTCTGAAAATCTGCGTCCTGAAGGCTGATGGGAAAGTCGTGGCAGGAGCCTCAATGTATTTGGCCAGTAATGGCATTGCCTACCTTGGAACGGCTGCCACCCGAAAGGATGCCCGGGGCCTTGGCTACCATGGAGCACTGATATCTCATCGAATTGAGCAAGCGAAGAAGCATGGCTGTCACTTGATCGCCGCGACCGCGCTGGCCAGCTCCCAAAGTCGCCGAAATCTGCAACGTGCCGGGTTGACGACATCTCATGCCCAAGCACTGTACCGCCTCGCAGCTGACTAAGATAAACGGCTGAACACGACCGTCCACTCTTGGCCCAGAGTGTGTCAAAACCCTTGTTAGCCGTTTCCACTCCGGAATGTTTTGCCCTACTCAGCCTAGGTCAGGTCAGACATCAGTTGCTCAGAATCAGCATAAAATTCCAGAGATCAGCAGGCACGCCGACAAACTGGGCTAGAGGCTAGAAATCTGGGAGCTGGATGATTGCAGGCAACGTTTCATATCTTTGTCCGGTTTGTGGATACGCCGGGCTTGAAGAGCCTCCATACGACGACGTTGGTTGCTCTTCGTTTGGCATGTGCCCGTCCTGCGGCACGCATTTTGGCTATGATGACGCAACATCTGCTCATGCTGATTTGCGCAGAGATCTACATCTACGGCTAGGCCAAGCAGGCCCGCGAGGCGATGGCGTCAGAAACGCTGTCGGTAGTGGCTGATCGAGGTTACTTCAAAAGCGAACAAATCCTGGCTTGTCACGATGCAAATATCACCGCCTACGTGCCCAAGCCGATGACCTCAGCAGCCAAAGCCGATGGGCGTTTCAACAATGATGTCTTCATCTACGACGCTTCAAAAAATGAATACATTTGTCCGGCTGGAGAGGTATTGATTTGGCGTTTTTCCAGCGTTGAAAAAGGCCTGAAGTTACACCGTTACTGGAGTTCGAATTGCCAAGGCTGCGCCATGAAGCCGTATTGGAGGCAATGCAGCTTCGGCTGAGCAAAGCCCCGGAGATGATGCAAGTCCGAAAACGGACGGTTGAGCATCCCTTCGGGACGCTCAACCAGTGGATGGGTGCAACGCACTTCCTGAGGTCACGACTGATACGACACGCAGCATTTGCCTTGTGATCGTTCCGCCAATAACGTCGATGATCCAAGACGATGAGGCCATGAGCGTTTTTACACACTCTGGGCCAGAAGCGGCCCCGGGATGCGCCTGGAAAACGACTTGATTCAATGGGCATCAAAAATGACTGTCCGTGCCAACACGATGGCTGATATCTTTCCCGCGCATCAAATCGCGTCCAGTGAACGCTGATCCCATCAAGGAAGATAAAAAACAATGAAAATATTATTCATCGCTTCGCTAGGAATTTTATCGTTAATTCAAACATCACTATCCTTCGCAGATAATATTAATGGAAAAAATCTCTATTTAAAGCGATGCACCATGTGCCACGGAATAGATCTCAAAGCAACAGGACCATTGGCCAATAAAAGCAATCCTCCTACACCTGATCTAACAACATCCGCTTTCAAAAAACGATTAAATGATTATCCGGGCGTAATTGTATCATCGATAATACTTCATCCAAATGGGGACTTGATTCCAAAAACATTGCGAGAGAATGGTGTAAAGCTATCGCCGTACTCATGGAGGATTGAAGATCTGCGCGATTTAAATCAATACATGAGTGGTGTGATTTCAAAAAATCGATGATTTTTGAGATGAGAGGTAGGCACTGAAGTCTAAAAGACATTTCAAGTTTGAGGGCTTGTGGGGTAATGCCGGTAAGCCAGTCGACCTCTCGCTGGCACATAGCAGCATAGTGAGAATTTACTCCTTCGCTATCACCTATCACGCACTTCCAAGGTCACCATGTCCATAAATCTTGATGAGCTACTGAAAACCGTAGACGACGAACAATCATTCATCGGCTTCATTGAGGCTCTAGGTATGGATTTCGCCGAGGAACGTTTGCTGGAGGAGACCTCTCCGTCGTCTCCCTATGGACCGGGGGCGTTGGGATGGGAAAACGGCTCTATTGATACCTTTCTTGATGCTGCCGCAGCGTGGGCGACTGCCAGCTCACGCAATTCCCCAGTGAGTGCCAGTAGATCAAACGTATGGCAACGCTGTGCGGCCATTTTGCTGGCTGGTAAATTTTATGAGTGAGCCCAGCCATTGCTGTTCGGCGACTGCGATTATGAGTTTGAACTCGTCGACACGGCTTAACGGTCATGATCCGTATGCGTATTCAAAGGGCGTGCTCACGCGACTGAGTGAGATTATCGAGTTGCTGCCGCATAGATGGGCGCCCGTTTAACCACGCAAGGTCTTTTGGACGGACGCTTACTGTCCAGGGCCTAGCCACAAGGTTTTAGAAAATGCGTAAGCGATGGGCTTGAAACTGGAAGCAGGCTGCAGATTCCATTTCCCAGATGCTGACAGTTCAGTTGGAAGAATTGTTCAGCTGCTGAAGCTCAAGTTGCTTGGCAGCACTGGCTTCGAGGTTTGCACGCTCTTCATCCAGATACCGATAAATGCTTTGGAGGTTGGCGATTTTCTGTTTGATCTCTGCCATCTTTTTTTCAATTAGCTTAGCGCCGTCAGCACAATCAATCAGCTTGTTCCGCTGCGCATCCAGAATCTCGCCTATCTCCCCCAGGGAAAACCCCATGCTTTGCGCGCGCTGGATAAAGTCCAGATCCTGCAGAGTTTGCGTTGTGTAAACGCGATAGTTGTTAGTTTGCCGCACCGATGAGATCAGGCCGATTTGCTCGTAGTAACGCAGCGTATGGCGGCTGGCGCCGCTGCAGGCCTCGAGTTCGCCGATTTTCATGAAAACACCGCTTGACTATAGAGTTTGGTCGATAGTTTACGCTTGTTTTCTCACCTTAAACAAGGAACAGGGAAATGAACGTGGAGTGCTTTGTCACGGGCGGGACTGGCTTCGTCGGTCAACATTTGGTGGCGAACCTGAGTGCAAAAGGTCACACCATTCGGGTGTTGATGCGTCGACCAGAGCGACTAGCTGCACTGCGGGAGCAAGTTGATAAATTGGGGGGGTGCGCAGCCCGGGTATTTGCCGTAGCTGGCGATCTGGAACGGGTCAACCTCGGGCTGAGTCTTGCTGACCGAGAAGTGCTGAGGCGCGCCAGAGTCATATTCCACCTGGGTGCCCACTTCGCATGGGGGCTTTCAGTGGAGCACTCACGTGCGGTGAATGTAGAAGGGGCAAAGTGCGTGGCGCTGTTGGCGGCTGAGCAAAAAAGCCGGTTAGTGATGATCGGCGGCTACATGCTGAAAAATCATGAACATCTGCAACGCATCGGAATTGATCCTCTTTATCCGGAGCTAACGAATTGGCCTGCCGTCTACCGGCATGTCGGTGGTTACGAGGGGAGCAAGCTGGAGGCGCATTTTGCGACCCTGGAGGTCATGTCCGCCAAGGGCGGGGAGATTACCGTTGTCCACCCCGCGACGGTTTGTGGCCACAGCCGCACGGGGCATATCCTTGACGGTCAGCCACTGGTGGAGTTGATACGCAACCTTGTGCAGGGAAAGTTGACTGCAGTGCCCGGTACCGCCGAGCACTGGCTGCCACTGGTCACCGTGGATTACCTGGTTGAACTGGTGGCGGTTTGTGCTTTTGATCCTGCCATGGTGGGTCAGGAACTGCTGGTGCTTGATGACCAAACTCCCAACTTGCGAGAACTCCTGGTACAGGTGGCACAACCTTTGGGCTTAAAGTCTCCCAAGCATTACATTTCACTCCGATTGCTGAGGTTGCTACTGAGTATTCCTCCCGTCGCGTGGTTTTTGAATACAAAACCCGAAGCCTTGGACTTTATCCAGACCACTCGTTTTGATACAGCGACGGTCGAGCAATTTGCCGACAAGAATGGAATAGTCAAACCGGATATACGTCAGTCTTTGCAGCACACTGCAACGTTCGTCAACTCATATTGCATAGCCAAGGGCCAGGCCCTCTGACTTCTCCCTTGGCGGTGACAAGAAGGCGAATAGCATCCTACTGGGCGATCCAGCTTATGCCACAATAAACAGTGGGGTTGGTGGGACCTTCGTATCCTCAAACTTAGCGCCGTCGATGCAGGGCGGCACTCTATCGAACGACAATTCAGCGACAGGGATCGTCATCAATGCAATCTACTTTCAGCAAAGGCGTCATATTTGCACTCTCCGCTGCGGCACTGAACGCAACGATCGGTGTACTCAGCAAAGTACTCATGAGTAATGGTTTCACCGCTAGCAGTGTCGCTGTCATCAAGACCGTACTGGGTTGCGTGCTTCTCTCGATCTTACTGTTTTTCCTCAAGCGCCCGGCGGCGTCGACCAAATGGACTCAGGCGGCTATCTGCGCATTCCTTGGCATCTTTGTGCTGTTCCATTTCGAAACGTCCGCCTATCGACACTACGCTGCGGCAGGTGTGGTGGTGGTGTTGATGGCCAGTGCCTCAATTTCCTCGATCATTCTGGGGCGCATTTTCCTCAAGGATGCCATCACCGCGAACGCTACCGTTGGTGCCGCACTAGCTATCGCTGGGATCTCGGTGATCTTCGGCGGCGACCTGCAGCAGGGCTTTACCCTGCAAGGTGCTGCGCTCGCCTCCATGGCTGGCTCCGGCTATGGAGCCTTTTCGGTTGCCATGAAGCGTATGGGAGTGTCGGGTGGGCTGCATTTCACTCGACAATTGTTGTTCTTTGGCAGCCTGTATCTGCTGATGCCGGCTGCGGCCGATGGTTTTGCGATCGGCGAGTTGTCGCCGCTTGCGATCGCCGCACTGCTGGCGCTGGCCACGCTGCCGACAATCCTGGGCTTTTTCTGCACCACCAAGGCCATCGAGTATCTCAAGCCATCCCAAGTGCAAGCGCTGGAGCTGACCGAGCCACTGTTCGCGGCGCTGCTCGCGTTTGTGGCGCTCAATGAAGTACCGCGCGAAAGCCTGTACGCGGGAGCGGCACTGATCATCGTCGGCCTGTGTTTCTCCAATGAACTAATCCGCTTGGGCAGCAAAGCATCCGTTCCTTCGACCGAGTGAGCTATTTTCGGACACTGATTACTTTAGCAATCAGTGGTTTTTACGTGTTTTGAGCGACTGACACCCCCCCTCTGCCAGTCGCCACCAGCCGCTATGGGTTGTGGATTCAACCGCTGGAGAAATCAAGCCAGGCTTCAGCGAAGCCTTCCGCCACGTTTGGTCGATTCCTACCTATCACGTCTATACCCCCTCCCCCCAAAACCCGAAGTTAAAAACACAACATAGACGACCTAAGGAAACCCACCAAAACCACCTCAACGCGGCTGCAGATTCCAAACCGCCGCAAGCTCATACGCAGCCTTATCAGGCAACACCGTCGCCCCACTACGGCGAACCATCCCAACATAATCAGCAAGTCCTTCAACAAGCACAGCCCATTCCGGGCGCGGGTCTTTGACATAGTCCCACCCCAGTCCCAACCACGGGCATCGCCCACCGATCCAGGCCTGCACGGCCGGGGTCGCTTGCATGACGTAGTCAGGGAGCGCGGGCGCATCCGGTCGGGGTTGCCGCGCTTTTACAGTCGGCACGTGTAGCTGCAGAGCACCGTTCACTTCTCGGGTCACTTGCATCGCCCCGAGTAGCGCGATGTCAAAGGGCACCGGTTGGCCATGGGTAACATAAAAATACGCCATGCGACGGATGCTGTCGTAGTCGGCAACGGCGCGATACAGGTAGGCACAGATCACACCCAGCATGGGATCCGCGTGCTTTTGGTTGCGCAGTTCGGCAGCGAGTCGGTCGATGCTGTCGGCCTGGAGCCGGCCGGCGGCGAAATCGTCGATTGCACCGAGCATCCCTTGATAGCTCTCTGGAGCATTGCGCGTGCCATAGGCCAGGAAAACGTCACCGGCGTTGCTGGGCGCCACGACGGCGTACAGGTCATCGTAAGGAACAACCGGTATAAATGTGCCATCGGCCAACTCGACCAACGCCGGCATCCCCTGCGGATCGCCCTTGATGCGGAAGGTATTGAACCCGGGCATTGCGCCCAGTCGCTCAATCGGCTCCCGGGACAAAAGCTTCGCTTGACCGCCCCAGACGATCACGTTCGCCTGGCCTGGATCGTTGACCTGTTCCAGCCTGCGCCGAACCTCTCCAGCCGCAGTCTTGCGGACATCGGCAGCCGCATCTGCCTCCAGCCGCTGAACCAGTGACTGTACCTTTTGCGTTTTTTCAGGTGTGTGAGTGTTCTGGTGCCGCAGTTCGAACAGATCCTGAAGCAGATCCTTACTGTCGTCGGGGATGGTGATGAAGTGGTCGGCGGGCACCGCCAGATCGCGCCCCTTGAAGCCAAAACCGGTGCCGAGTATCTGCTCGCGGAAGTCCGTGTCGGTGTGCACCCGTTCAAGAATTTGCTCGGCGGCACCCGGTGCGCCACCCGCCTCGACCGCGCCCAGAGTGGTGGCATTCCCCGTACGCGGCCAGGGCTGCAATTCGGCGGCGCCCTGTAGTGGATTGGCGGCGTTATAGAGCACGGCTGGTTCCGGATCGACCAGGCACTGCGGGTTGAGTTTCAGGCGATACTCTTTCGCTCGCTCGGTGGTGCGCGACCGCACGCACTTGCCCAGGGTCTCCGTGGTGATCACACCGTCGATGATGGCGGCCGGCTCGATGCCCCAGAGCGCGTCGGCGATCACGCCAGAAAACACACACTTGCCCGGAGCACCGGACATCGGATCAGACACCATATAGCCGAGCTGCCCGTCCTGGCAGGAGGCCAGGCGATCAAACCTGGGGCTGTCGACTTGTGTGCCCTGCACGACGATCCCGCGCACGGCATCGAGGCGCATCAGGTCGATATTCTTCGGCGCTTCGCGGCATGCATCGGTAATCAGCGTGATGCGCTGCACGCCATGCAGCAACAACTCGGTGTAGAACAAGTCGGCCAGAACACGGTACTTCAGGCGCAGGGAATCGCTGAACAGCCACGAGATCGAGCCGATATTCGCATCGGTGAGGCCATGACCGCAAAACGCCAGGATCAACTGCTCGACCACCTCGGCGTCGCTCGGGAACAGTTCATCGACCGCTTGCTGCACCCGTTCTCGGGTGACTGGAATATCGCCAGCGAGGCCGTCGTCGACGATTCTTACGTTGCTGGTGCCGAAGCCCGAGCGGAGCGCCCAGTCGCCTATTGAACGGGCGGCGAGCACGGCACCGTCCAGGTACGCAAAGCGCAGCGTCTGGTTTGAGGTCGGAGTCAGCGTGCTGACCCCGATCGCCAGGCAGGCCCGCCTAGTCATGCGGGCGCGCCGCCTTTCGCGCAACGAGGACAGAGACGAGATCAAGTCGGGGGAAAATCGCCGGCCAACGCCAGCGCGGCCGATCAGCAGGCGTCAGGCGCTCAGCCAGCATCATTGCGCCTGCAAACAGCATGATCGGAATGTGCCACGCGCCGCCAAGCAGTGGCACCAGCATCCACGCCCAGCACGACGCAATGCACCAGAGCCCATGCGTCATGCCGAAGATCAGGCAGTCCCTGTCGCCCGCCCAACCAAACAGACCGATCCGCTGCATCCGGTGGCCGCGATTGAGCGCCGCGCGGTGCCACGGGCTGGCACTCCACAACATCGCAATCAGCAGTGCCCCGGCGAGGGCCGCGTCTGCGACGGTGAGCTGCAACAACAAAGCGAGAACGGTCAGGATCGGCCCGGCGGCCATCCATAGCGCACCGTAACCGAGCAAGAACCCTGCCGATGCACGCAGGCGCCTGCGCGGCAGACTGGAGCGCCAGACATGCATGAGCGGCATCGCCAGCAGCGGTGGCATCATCGCAACAAGCATCAGCGCCCAGTCAGCCAGCAGGCGGTTCAGTGGATTGAGGGCGAACTCGGCCTCCAGCGCGGTGGGCCAAAGCGTCACGATAGACAGCCCCGTCACCGAGCTGCAGAAGGTTGGATGCGCAGCGTGCCCGGCGTTGTAAATGCCAAGGGCCAGACCGAGCCCAGCCGTCGCGAACAGCAACGGCCAGGGTGCCTGGGTGAAGCTGCGCATTACCGAGCCTGGCTCCATGAGCGGCTACTCAACTCACGACGCCACTTCGCTTGAGAACACTGATTCGGTCCACGGTCACGGGCTTGGCTTCCGATATCTGCTCGCCCGGAACGAGGGTTACCCGCAGATGGTTCGGATCGAAGTCGCCAGCATCCGTCAGTCGCTGGGCCAGGTCGGTGATATCGATCGTATAGCCAAGCCCGTTACCGCCGTGGCCGCCGTCTGGCCGCGAAGCAACGTTCAGGCCAAACAACGTAAGGCTGCCGGCATGGCACTCGGGGTGGAGTTGCGGATCGACGCCTTCCGGCAGATTGACGTACACCTCCAACAGAGGAGAAGGCGCGGAGCCGCGCACCGATTCAAGCGCCAGGTAAAGCCGGGTCACCTCCTTGCCCGGCTCCATCGCGCCCATCGCGGCGATGCCGGCGGTGGTGGCTTGCTGGTCGAGGTCGACCTGCGTGCGCACCGGCGCCCCGCCAACCCTGACCGCCGCCGCATTGGCACCGATTGGCTCGATGCTTTGTTGATCCGGTGCACCCATTTTGACCCGTGCCACAGCTTCTGCTCCAGGTGTTACACCGGTGCCGATGCGCAAGTCCGCATAGCTACGGTGCAATTTGCCATCCTTCAGTGTGTCGCGGCCGGAGAACTTCATTCCAGCAGTGCCGCCGGGCACCGGCATGATGAAGGAACGGTCAGCCGGGCCGTTGAGCCAGCGCGGATCACGAACCATCGTCTTGCCCGGCGTGCTCATCCACGCCTCCCAGAGCCGGTCGATGTTGCAATGGTGCAACCAGAAGATCGGGTCCAGGCCCGCGAGATACGGATTGGCCATGAATCCCTGGTCACCGCCGATGAGACGATGGACCGTATTGTGCGGGTTGTTCTCCAGATCGCCGGTCCAGCGGGCGAACTGAACGAAATCGCCGGTGACTCCGCCGCCGAATCCGATGCTGCCATCATTGCCGACCTGGAAATCGTTCTCCTCCATCGCGGCGAGGCTGAACGCATCGCGTGGACCTGGCCGCAGCTTGGTAAGTCCTTGTCGACGGGGATATTTGCTGAGCGGGTTCGGGCTGCCGTCGGGCAAGGTTTTTTCCAGGAAAGCATCTGGAACACGCCGCGCATCCGGGTTGCCGCTGTTGAGGTAGTTCCAGTACGGAAGCGCCCATTCGTCGCCGGTCAGTTCCTTCACTTTCGCGGCGACGATCGCCTCGAATGCATACACATAACCGCGGTGCCAGGAAAGGAAATACCAGCTGCCGTGCTGGCACTGACTGCCGTAGGTATAGTTGGTCAGATCCTTTGGAATCGGGTCGTCCACACCCAGCACGTTTTCGTCAATCCACAATTGCCGATCGAACCCGTGGATGGCGCCCAGGAATTTCCAACTGTTGTGATCGGTGATCGGCAGCTTGTCCAGCTCGCGCATCGCCAGCGCATAGTTGAGCAGAACCTTGTTCCATCCGGAACCGAGTGTTGCGACATCTTGTCGAGCCGTACTCATGACCGCACCCTCCCTTGCAACATTTCGCCGGTGTGGCGACTGTGTCGTCACACCGATTGCAATCCTTTGCAGTTCGCGACGTCATGTTCAGGGCGGAACTGCGCTCACGAGGCTCGCTGAGTTGCGGTGATGCGCGCCTCTGCGAGATTCAGTATAGAAGCCCGGCAAAATTGTCATGGCGAATTCACCTGATATTTGCCGCAAGCGATGAAAGGCAGTTACCACCCGCTAAGCATCCTGCAGTTGCTCACGCAGAAACTCGATAAACCGTTGGGTTTTCGCCGGTAACAGTCGCGTCTCGGTGAGAGCGTAAACAGAGACGGGCGAAGCCTGCCACTGTGGCAAGACTCTGCGCAGCGTGCCATCGGCGAGGTCTTGCGCAACGATGCCTTCGGCCAGTAACGCGACCCCCATATCCAGCGTCGCCAGACGCCGGATCATTCCCACACTGTTGAGTTCAAATCGACCGCCCACCTCAACCGACTCCTCCCCTTCACTACCGGAGAGTGTCCAGCGCTCGGCACGGCTCCCGCGAAGACGCAGACATTCGTGGTGAGTCAGGTCCGAGGGCTGGACGGGATCGCCGTACTGTTCGAGATAACGGGGTGAGGCATAAAGACCGCGGCGCAAACTGGCGAGCTTGCGGGCGATCAGGTTCGAGTTCGCGAGCTCCCCCATGCGGATGACCACGTCAATCGGCTCACTCACCAGATCTACCTGACGCGGGGTCAGGTCGAACTCGAAGCTGATGCCGGGGTACAGCCGGGCAAACTCCGCTATCAGTGGCGCCAGATAGATATTGGCGAAATCCACCGGCAACGAGGCCCGCAGTACACCGCTGGGCCGGGCCAGCATTTCGCCGAGCTGCTCGTGCGCGAGCCGGGCTTCTTCGACGATGCGCTTGCAGCGATCGAAGTACAACTGCCCTGCTTCGGTCAGCTCGATCTTGCGCGTGGTGCGATGCAAAAGCCTGAGCCCGATTTCTTTCTCCAGGCCACTTATCCGGCGCGACAATGTTGAGTTCGGCATACCCATCGCCTCAGCCGCGCGACGGAAACTGCGCGCCTTCACAACCTCGACGAACAGCGCCATGTCGTTGAGAAACTCCAAAGCCATTGCTCCATCAGTGGATCCGTCATTTCAATCTTCGCGAGCAGGCTCGCTCCCACAAGGATGAGTGGCTACATCTCAACCTGCGTACCCAGCTCGATCACACGATTGAGCGGCAACTTGAAGTATTTGAGGTTGCTGTTGGCGTTCTTCAGCAAGAACGCGAACAGGCTTTCGCGCCACCGGGCCATGCCGATGCGCTTGGTCGGGATGACTGTCTCCCGGCTTAGGAAATAGGTGGTGCGCATCGGGCTGAAATCCAGCTCTTTCAAATGGCACAGGCTCAGTGCCAGCGGCACATCGGGCTCCTCTATAAAGCCGAAGTGCAGATTGACCCGGAAGAACCCTTCACCAAAGGACTCGACTTCGAATCGCTGATCGTCGGACACCCGCGGACGGTCTTCTGACACCACGGTGAGCAACACCACTTGCTCGTGCAGCACCTGGTTATGCAACAGGTTGTGCAACAAGGCATGGGGGACAGCATCGGATCTGGCCGTCAGAAATACCGCCGTACCTTGCACGCGATAGGGTGGTTGCGCGCGGATACTGCTGATGAACAACGGCAATGGCAGAGCAGTTTCGTCCAGTCGCTCGACAATGATCTTGCGGCCGCGTTTCCAGGTGGTCATCAAAATGAACAGGGCAATACCGGCAATCACCGGGAACGCACCGCCCTGCAAGATCTTCGTCGCGTTGGCGGCGAAGTACAGGCTGTCGACCATGAGAAAACCCAACAGTACCGGAATCGCCAGCCAACGCGGTGTTTTCCACAGCAGCAGGACCACGGCCGAAGACAGAATGGTCGTGATCAACATGGTCCCCGTCACCGCTACGCCGTACGCCGCTGCCAGCGCACTGGACGATTCAAAGCCGATGACCAGCAACACGACGCCGACCATCAGCGCCCAGTTCACGATTCCAATGTAAATCTGCCCCTGCTCCTGACTGGAGGTGTGCTGGATAAACATACGCGGCACGTAACCCAGCTGAATGGCCTGGCGAGTCAGGGAGAACGCCCCGGAAATCACCGCTTGGGAGGCGATGATGGTGGCCAGTGTCGACAGCGCGACCATCGGCAGCAGCGCCCAGTCGGGTGCCAATAGATAGAACGGGTTACGTACCGCTTCCGGGTTCCCGAGGATCAACGCGCCCTGGCCAAAGTAATTGAGCACCAAGCCAGGCAACACCAGCATGAACCAGGCACGGGCAATCGGTTTGCGACCAAAATGGCCCATGTCGGCATACAGCGCTTCAGCACCGGTCAATGCCAATACCACGGCGCCCAGAATGGCGATGCCAATGCCCGGATGAACCACGAAAAATCGCACGGCCCATGCAGGATTGAGTGCTTGCAGCACTTCCGGGCGTTGCAGAATGCCGTAGGTACCGAGAATCCCCAATACCACGAACCACAGCACCATGACCGGGCCGAACATAATGCCGATGCGCGCCGTGCCATGTTTCTGGATCAGGAAAAGTGCTACCAGAACGATAACGGACAGCGGAACGACCCAATGCCCGATGCCCTCGTACGCAAGTTGTAGACCTTCAACCGCGGAGAGCACCGAGATGGCCGGGGTGATCATGCTGTCCCCGTAAAACAGCGCGGCGCCAAACAACCCGAGCAACACCAGGATCCTGCTCATTTTCGGATACGGCGCCGAGGCCCGACGTGCCAGTGCCGTCAAGGCCATGATGCCACCCTCGCCCTGGTTGTCGGCGCGCAGGATAAACAGCACGTACTTGATCGAGACAACCCAGATCAGCGACCAGAAAATCAACGACAGAATGCCCAGCACACCGTCGTGATTGGCCTGGACGCCATAGTGGCCGGCGAACACTTCCTTCAGGGTGTAAAGGGGGCTGGTGCCAATGTCCCCATAAACCACGCCGACCGCGCCGACGAGCAAGCCCATTCCAGATGTTTTGGCGTGGGAATTTTCATGGGCAGGGATCGCTGTTTCGCTCACGGGAAGCTTCTCTGAGATTGAAGGAAAGGAATGGCATGCCACCTTCGAGCAAGAGGGTTTGCGGGGTCACCGGGTAAACGCTTCGACTCAACTGCCATAAGACCCAACAGCTTGCTAATGAGATTAGCCCATGCGTCGTCATACCGTTCGCTCAGCGTACCTGCGAGGTACGACAAAAGGTTGCTGAGCCGAAGAGACAACGCTGAACACCTCGGGTCAACCGGGACGAATGTGCAGGCCTGTTGATGATCAAAAAAACGCGGCAAGTATCGTCGCCGGAAGAAATGCCTACCGTAAAGAAACCGTAAAAATATACGGTAGAACGCTTCTCGAAAAAGTGACCGTACCTGCTCACCTTCATGGCGAAATCCACCGTAGCTGGAAGCACGAGCTACCTGGTGTTGCCCGCTAGTTGCGTCCGGGGATCGGTGGTGTAAAGCGATTCGCACCTATCGCGCCGTCTCGCCATGAGGCTTATAGAACAAAAACTTCCGGGTCTCGCCGGTCTTGATGTACTCCTTCGCCCAATCGGGTTTCACCGTTCTATCGTGGAAATACAAGGCTCCATGGGTGCGATCCGTGAGCTGCTTGTTGAGTGCCTTGCGCGCAATTTCCTTGGCGAGGGCATATTCGTCGTCCTCCTTTACCTGATCCGCACGCCCGTCGCACCACCAGGAAAACTGGCAGGCATGCTTTTCAGAACCTTGTTTGACCACGGCGCACACCGTATCCGGAAAGCCTTCATGGCCCAGCCGGTTCATGACCACACTGGCGACGCCCTCCATATCGGCACCCGTCACCCCTTTGGCCTCCCAGTAGATGCTGCGTGCAAGGCATGTAATGGCATCGTCCAGCGGCGCGGCGCCGGCCGGATCGACCGCCTGCACTTCAGAGGGGGTAATGACCTCGGATTTGGGCACTGGAACTTCACTGCCCTTCTCCGCTGCTTTCTGCTCCAGAACCTGCGCCTTCTCTTCGGCCACTTCCTTTTTTTGCTCTTGATCCGTCTGATCCGTCGCCCACACCTGGCCGCACAGAAGGATGATTGCGAAGCAGGTGGCTACCCCTTTGAATCGCATGTACAGACCCTTCTGATTGAAACCTTCGTGAGCAACAAAACCATCGCAGACCTGGATTGATTGTAGTAGCCGGAATTCATACCGACAGGCAGGCAATAAACTGCATTTGGATGCGAAAAGGCATTGCATCCGGAGGGGTGTATTCGCGCATCATGAGCGCAGTCCGTTCAGGGGGAGATTTTCATGCGCAGCCTGTCATCCGTTTTGCATCTTGGCGTGTTGTCATTCGGGTTGGTGTTCAGCGTCATCGCGTCGGCAGCCGATGAACAGCAACTGGTCGAGTCGATCAATGTTTACCGCAGCCAGGTGCAGCGCTGTGCCGGTCAGGCGTCGTCGGAGTTGCCACCGCTGGCCAGCGATCCGCGCCTGGTGCTGTCCGCCAATAGCATCGGCGACTTGCAGCAGGCACTGGCCCGCGCGGCATATCCGATGGTTAACGTGCAGGCGATCAGCTTGTCCGGCCCGCGTGACGCGCCAGCCGCGATGAAGGCGATTCAGGAGAGCTTCTGCCGGGTGGTGCTGGACCCGCAATTTGTCGATATCGGCGTCAGCCGGGAGGGCCGCGAGTGGCGCATCGTGCTGGCGCGCCCGCTGTTGACGGGGCGCTTGGGCGACTGGCAGGTGGAGGGCCAGAAACTGCTCGAAGCGATGAACAGCGCCCGCAAGCAGGCGCGCCAATGTGGTGCCCAATCCTTCGCCGCCACCACGCCGCTGGCCTGGAACGCCACGCTCGGGTCAGCCGCCGAGACCCACAGCCGGGCCATGGCCAACCAAAACTTTTTCGATCACAAGGACCGCGACGGCCGCACACCGGGTGATCGGGCTGAACTGGCGGGTTACGCCGGTCAGCAGGTTGGTGAGAACATTGCCGCAGGGCAGGACACGGTGCGCAAGGTGGTCGATGGCTGGCTAGCCAGCCCGGGGCACTGCGCCAACCTGATGAACCCACAATTTCGCGAATTGGGTGCAGCTTATGCGGTGGACCCGAAGAGTGACGCCGGTATTTACTGGACGGCGATGTTTGGCACGCCGTAATGGCCTGAATAATCCGTTGAAAAAGGAATCGCCATTTGAATAAGGCCCCCTCTTCGACCGTCGAACAGGCACTGTCGAAGCCCGAGGCGATCAGCCTGCGGGAAGCGTTTCTGTTCTGGCTGAAGCTCGGCTTCATCAGCTTCGGCGGGCCGGCCGGACAGATCTCGATCATGCACCAGGAGTTGGTGGAGCGCCGACGCTGGATCTCGGAGCGGCGCTTTCTGCACGCCCTCAACTACTGCATGTTGCTGCCCGGACCGGAGGCTCAGCAGCTGGCGACCTATATCGGTTGGCTGATGCACCGCACGTGGGGCGGCCTGATTGCCGGCGGGCTCTTTGTGCTGCCGTCGCTGTTCATTCTGATCGGGTTGTCGTGGGTGTACATCGCCTTTGGCGAAGTGCCGGCGGTGGCCGGGCTTTTTTATGGGATCAAGCCGGCCGTGACCGCGATTGTGGTGCAGGCGGCCCACCGGATCGGCTCACGGGCATTGAAGAACAACTGGCTGTGGGGCATCGCCGCAGCGTCGTTCACGGCCATCTTCGTGTTCAATGTACCGTTCCCGTTGATTGTGCTGGGCGCCGCGATCATCGGTTACTTCGGCGGACGCCTGGCGCCTGAACGGTTCCGGACCGGGGGCCACAGCGCGGCGAAAAAGTCCTTCGGCCCGGCCCTGATCGATGACGATACCCCCACTCCCGAACACGCCCGTTTCAGCAGTTTCAAATTCCTGCGCCTGTTACTGGTGGGCGCGGTCCTATGGGCGTTACCGATGGGAATTCTCACCGCGATGTTCGGCTGGGACGGCACCCTGACCCAGATGGGCTGGTTCTTTACCAAAGCGGCGTTACTGACATTCGGTGGCGCGTATGCCGTGCTGCCTTATGTGTATCAGGGCGCTGTCGGCCACTATGGCTGGCTGACGCCCACGCAAATGATCGATGGCCTGGCACTCGGCGAAACCACCCCAGGGCCGTTGATCATGGTGGTGGCCTTCGTCGGTTTTGTCGGTGCCTATGTGCATCAAGTGTTCGGCGCGGATCAACTGTTCCTGGCCGGCGCCCTCGCCGCCACGCTGGTCACCTGGTTCACCTTCCTGCCATCGTTCCTGTTCATCCTCGCCGGCGGCCCGTTGGTGGAGTCGACGCACAACGAACTCAGGCTTACCGCCCCCCTGACCGCGATAACCGCAGCGGTGGTCGGCGTGATCCTCAATCTGGCCTGTTTCTTCGGCTACCACGTGCTCTGGCCCAAGGGCTTCAGTGGCCAACTCGACTGGCCTTCGGCGCTGATCGCCATTGCAGCGGCCATCGCCTTGTTCCGCTTCAAGCGGGGGGTGATCGAGGTACTGATGGGCTGCGGGTTGATCGGGTTGGCGGTGCATCTGCTGCGCTAGCGCGCCGACAAGACCATCAATGAAGTTTCCGTTGCCGCTGTAGCTCGGTCTTCAACCAGAGGTTGGCCGGTTGTATGCCTGCCGGACAGCGCACTTCATAGGCGCGGCCACTCATGCTGCTTTGGGTGGCCGCCAGCTCAATGAAGTCTTCGGCACTGTTCACCCTGTCCTGTTCTTCAAGGTACTCCAACTTCTTCTCCAGATGCGCTCGGGCTTGAGGGCCGGCGTATTCGCTGCCGTTGCGCACAAACCGGCATTCACTGTGCTCGACAAAGTCCAGCAAGCTGTTGATTTCCTGAGTGGCTTGAGGTGAGGTTTGTGCCTGTGCATTGAACGCCACGGCGGTCAGGCCGATACCCGCAGCCATCAACCATTGAGTGAGGGGTGCAATAATATGCCCAGTCAGCATTCGCATGATTATTCCTCAGGAGGAGGTTCAGAGCGGTAATGCCCCCGCTCTGAAGCCTGGCGATCGAGCGTCAATCATCGCCCTGATGGTCTTCACGGTCGCGGTGCCGACGGCGATCATCGCGACGATCGTAATCCCGGTCGTACCCACGATCATCACGGTAATAATAGCCACGGTCATGGTCGCGACGGTATTCACGGTGATCCCGATCGTACCTGTCCCCCTCTTCCCAGTAAGGAAAGCAACCTCCCAGCAGGAGAGTACTTGCAATGGCCAGGGTCATTATCGCGGTGCGCTTCATTTTAACGTCCTAAAAGGTCAGAACTACGGGGATGAGGTGACGCTAGCGGCGAATCGATCGCAGTGCGTTCAAACCCATAATTACGACCTTCAAGCCGGTCAATGATTCCGTTATCGCCGGGCCTTAAAGCGTTCTCTGGCTGTTACCGATGGTTTTGGCTTTTTCGATGGCCCACTCCATCGCCGCTTCCATGTCCAGCAGATGCGGCGAGGGGTGTTTGTCCTCGACGATGGGCGAGCCGTCCGGCCAATAGACCCCCATGAACATCTTCAGCGAGCCGTCCCTCAAAATCTCGGCTTTAACTTCAATCGTGCATCCGTTCGACAGCGTTTCCGAGTGGGTTATATGACGCTCAGTCATGACTGCATTCCTCCCGTTGTTGCTATCAGCGTAACCCATGCAGCGCCAGGCGCGATGACGCTCAGGCGTCTGCCTGCACCACCTCGATCCCCAGTCTTTGATAGTCCTCAAGATTGCCCGAGGCCACATGACGTTCGGTGATCAGCGTGTGCACACGGGCACAAGGCGCAACCACAAAGGGCTCCACGGCACCCAGTTTGTCCGCGGTGGTCACGGCAATCACGTGAGAGGCGCTGGCGAGCATCGCCTGTTTCACCGGCACCTCATCGAAATGCAGCGAACTGAGGCCGACTTCCGGATGAATGGCACAGACCCCGGTGAACACCAGGTCGGCCTTGATGCCCTCGATCAACCGCAGGGTTTCATGCCCGCTGGAAGACATCGTCGCAGGGTTGAGCTGACCACCGGCGACGATCACCGTGATGCCTTTGTATTCGGTCAAGGTGATCGCAATCATCGGCGAAGCGGTGACGGCCGTGATGACAATGTCAGCGGGCAGCGAGCGTGCGATCTGCAGCGTGGTGCTCCCGGAATCGAACATCACGATCTGGCCGTCTTTGACCCGGCGCGCGGCAAGTTGCGCCAACCGGGTTTTCACCTCGTCGGTTTCGCTGACCCGAGTGAAGTAATCCTTGCCCGTGTCCTTGGGACGCGGCAACGCCCCGCCATGCACCCGCTGCACCAGCCCGGCGCTGGCCAGCTCCGACAGGTCCCGGCGAATGGTGTCTTCGGATACGGCGAAATGCTGACTCAGCTCGGAAGCCATGACCTTGCCATCACGTTCGAGGATCAGCAGGATTTTTTGGCGGCGAAGTTGGGGGAGTTCGGCGGAGGAATGCTCGGCGTGCATGGTTATGCCTGTTTTTGCGTGTTTGTGCGAGATTAGCCAAACACCTCAATGAACACAAGGCGCTCCCACAGGATTGTGGTCAGCTGATGTTCCTCACAACGCATTCACAATGAACTCACGTAACCACCTATGCGCAGGGTCGCGATGAGCGCGCTCGGGCCAGAGCATCGACATCTCGTATCCCGGCACTTCAAGGGGAGGCTCGACCATGGTCAAGGCGTGCGTATCGCGAACCAGGCGCGCTGGCAGCATCGCGACCATGTCGGTGCTCTCCACCACCGACGGGACAAACAGAAAATGGGGGAGCGAAAGCACCACTCGGCGCGTCATGCCCAGCTGAGAAAGCGCCTGATCGGTGACACCCTGAAAGCCTCCGCCATCCCGGGATACGATGACGTGGTCGAGTTCGCAGAACTGCGCGAGTGTCGGTCGCTTTCTCAACAGCGGATGGCCAGTACGCCCCACCAACACATAGCGTTCGGTAAACAATGCACGACGTCGCAAGCCTGGGGGAGCATCCTCGGTGGTATGAAACGCCAGGTCGATTGCCCCCTGCTCCGCTTGTTTGGCCAGTTGTGACGGCATCAGGTCAAACACCGCCAGACGCGTACCGGGTGCAGCCGAACGCAGCCCGGCCAACGCGGGCAAGATGATGGTCGACTCGCCGTAGTCCGACGCCATGATGTTCCACGTCTGCAGTGCCTCGGCCGGATTGAAAGGGCTGGCGGGCGACACCGCGCGCTCCAGGGCTTCCAGAGCCTGGCGCAACGGCTCGCGCAACTCATCCGCCCGAGCCGTGGGCCGCATGCCCCGTGGCCCCGGCAGTAATAGTGGATCGTTGAAAATATCCCTCAGTTTGGCGAGATGAACGCTCACCGAAGGTTGCGACAGATTCAGACGTTGCGCCGCACGGGTCACGTTGTGTTCCGAGAGCAGGACATCAAGCGTCAGCAGCAGGTTGATGTCCAGACGTCGCAGATTATTCATGACAATACCTGGCATATTGGTTATTCATTTCCAATATACCGGGTAAGGCCTGATTCTGCTGGCTTCTGACAACGGAGACTCAGCCATGAATGTTCTGCTCGTTTACGCCCATCCCGAACCCAAATCGCTAAACGGTTCGCTCAAGGACTTTGCCGTCAAACGCCTGGAAGCTGCCGGCCACCAGGTACAGGTTTCCGATTTGTATGCGATGGACTGGAAAGCCTCGCTGGACGCCGATGACAGTTTCGGCCGGCCTGCCGACGCACGGTTCGATCCGTCGCAAGACTCCAAGCGTGCCTTCAAAGAAGGCCGGCAACGGCAGGACATCGTCCTCGAACAGGAAAAACTGCTCTGGGCCGATACCGTCATTCTGCAGTTTCCGCTGTGGTGGTTCTCGATGCCGGCGATCCTCAAAGGCTGGGTGGAACGCGTCTATGCCTATGGTTTTGCCTACGGCGTAGGGGAGCATTCCGATGCGCGCTGGGGCGACCGTTACGGGGAAGGCACGCTGGCGGGCAAACGGGCGATGCTGATCGTCACCACCGGAGGCTGGGAATCTCATTACAGCCCACGGGGCATCAATGGGCCGATCGACGATGTGCTATTCCCGATCCAGCATGGCGTACTGTTCTACCCCGGCTTCGACGTGCTGCCACCGTTCGTGATCTATCGGACCAGCCGAATGGATGAGGCGAGATTTTCAGCAACTTGTGAGGCGCTCGGCCAACGGCTGGATGACCTCTGGGAAACCGCGCCGATTGCTTTCCGGGCGCAAAATTCAGGGGCGTATGACATCCCGCAACTCACGTTGCATGATGAGATTGCTGCAGACCAGACGGGCTTTGCGGCTCACATCAAACAGGCAACACACTCGTTGTAGCAGCTGTCGAGCCTGCGAGGCTGCGTTCGGCTGCGCAGCAGTCGTCAAACCAGAACTCGCGGTGTATCAGGCAGACCGCGTCAGCCGGATTCACGACTGCTTCACAGCCGAACGCAGCCTCGCAAGCTCGACAGCTGCTACAGCTGCTACGGCGGATACGAAAAAGCCCGCACAAGGCGGGCTTTGGAATTCGATGTAGGTGGCCAGCGCTGGTCTCTGGCTTACGAGATTTATCGGGCCTCTCACAGAACAGGATTTTTAGCTTTGGGCTGTTCTGCCTCACACGGCATAAGGGCTGGATCTCAGCGCGGAGATCTTTCTAACCGTGTACCCTTGGGAGCGCGCCCCACGCCTCCTCGCTATCCCTTTGCGCATCAGTCTGCGTCTTCACCTACAACCTCAGAATAGCAAACCCTTCGAGGCCTGGGTCGGGGTTTTTAGACTGATTGTTTTCAAGGGGAATGATGGGTAAATGGAAAAATACTAACGAGGTGGGGACGGACTTCCGTACCGTCTCCAACACCTCTTTGCAGGCTCTGCATCGGTTATTTGTATTCAAATACCAACTTAATAATATTTTACCGATCCAGGGGTGATCCCTAGTCTTGACCCAAGAAATGGCAGGCCACAACCGACCTGATTCCAACTTCGAAGGGTAAAGACATGACCACTGAAATAACAAAAACAGACACGCTGATTGTGGGTGCCGGCCAGGCTGGCGTGGCCATGAGTGAACACCTGAGCAAACTCGGCGTGCCTCACCTGGTGCTGGAGCGCAGCCGTATCGCCGAGCGCTGGCGCACCGGCCGCTGGGACTCGTTGGTGGCTAATGGTCCGGCCTGGCACGATCGGTTTCCAGGCCTTGAGTTCGACGATCTCAGCCCCGACGGCTTTGCCCCGAAAGAACGGGTGGCGGATTATTTCGAAGCCTACGCGAAGAAGTTCAACGCCCCCATCCGCACCGGCGTGGACGTGAAGAAAGTCGAACGCAATGTCGGTCGTCCAGGCTTCACCATTGAAACCTCCGAAGGCGTGATCGAGGCCAACCGCGTAGTGGCCGCCACCGGCCCCTTCCAGCGCCCGGTTATTCCGCCGATCGCACCGAAAGATCAGCCATTCACCCAAATCCACTCCGCCGACTACCGCAACCCGCAGCAACTGCCCGAGGGCGCTGTGCTGGTGGTGGGCGCCGGCTCGTCCGGGGTGCAGATCGCCGATGAATTGCAGCGTGCCGGCAAGCAGGTTTACCTCTCGGTCGGCGCCCACGATCGTCCTCCTCGCGCCTATCGCAACCGTGATTTCTGCTGGTGGCTGGGCGTGCTCGGTGAGTGGGATCAGGCGGCGATGAAGCCCGGCCGGGAGCACGTGACCATCGCGGTGAGCGGCGCCCATGGCGGTCGTACCGTGGACTTCCGCGAGCTGGCCCATCGCGGAATGACGCTGGTGGGTCTGACCCAATCGTTCAATGGCAGCGTGGCGACGTTCCAGCCCAACCTTGCCGACAACCTGGCACGCGGCGATGAGAACTACCTGGCGCTGCTCAATGCCGCCGACGCCTACGTCGAGCGCAATGGCCTGGACCTGCCGCAAGAACCTGAGGCGCGGCATACCTTCCCGGATCCGGATTGCGTCACTAACCCGATTCTTGAACTCGACCTGGCCAGGGCTGGTGTGACGTCGATCATCTGGGCCACCGGGTTTGCCACGGATTACAGCTGGCTGAAGGTCAACGCCTTCGACGACAACGGCAAGCCGCAGCATCAGCGCGGAGTGTCGAGCGAGCCTGGGGTGTATTTCCTCGGCCTGCCGTGGCAGTCCCGTCGCGGCTCTTCGTTCATCTGGGGTGTTTGGCACGACGCCAAGTACGTGGCTGATCAGATCGCCATTCAGCGCTCATACCACGACTACCGCGATGCCCTGCAACGCGAAGCTGAAACCGCCCCCGTCGCGCATAAAACCACCGTCAGCGCTTAACGAATAGTTCTTCAGGAGCCTCAGATGTCCACGCCAACCCATACCCGTATTCGCATGTTCAACACCAAGGAAACCTACCCGAACCAGAGCCTGGACAATGACCTGTGCCAGGCCGTGCGGGCCGGCAACACCGTTTATGTTCGCGGCCAGGTCGGCACCGATTTCGAAGGCAACCTGGTGGGCCTCGGCGACCCGCGTGCGCAAACCGAGCAAGCCATGCGCAACGTCAAACAGTTGCTGGAAGAAGCTGGCAGCGACCTCAGCCACATCGTCAAAACCACCACTTACCTGATCGACCCGCGTTACCGCGAGCCGGTTTATCGTGAAGTGGGCAAGTGGCTCAAAGGGGTGTTTCCGATTTCCACCGGGTTGGTGGTGTCGGCACTGGGGCAGCCGCAGTGGCTGATGGAGATTGATGTGATTGCGGTGATTCCTGAGTAAGCAGGTAGACCGAGTCGCGGCTTTCGCGAGCAAGCTTCGCTCCTACAGTAGATCGCTGTTTCATGAACGACCCTGATCATCTGTAGGAGCGAAGCTTGCTCGCGAAGACGCCCGCACAGACAACAACTTCGCCAAGGCCAACCAAGGAGCAAAACCATGACCTTCTCCATCGCCGCACGTTGCCCCGAAACCGGTCAGTTCGGCATTGCAATCAGTTCCTCAAGCATCGCCGTCGGCGCCCGCTGCCCCTGGCTATTGCCCGGTGTCGGCGCGGTCTCCACACAAAATATCACCCTGCCATCCCTCGGCCCGGAAACCCTCGCCCTCATGGAACAAGGCCTCGCACCTGCCGAGGCGCTGGACAAGGCATTGACCCGCAACGGCTACAGCCAATACCGACAAATCACGGCGATTGACCACCTCGGCCGCACCGCGCATTTCAGCGGTTCAGAAACCCTGGGCAACCACAATGCCGTGTCGGGTGAGCAATGCGTGGCCGCCGGCAATATGCTCGCGGACCGTGCCGTGATCTCGGCCATGGTCGAGGCATTCGAGCATGGCGAGGGGCAACTGGCCGACCGCTTGCTCGCTGCAATGAACGCCGCCATCGCCACGGGTGGCGAAGCCGGGCCGGTGCATTCGGCGGCGATGGTGGTGGTCGGCGAACTGACCTGGCCGATCATCAACCTGCGGGTCGATTGGGCCGATCACGACCCGATCACGCAATTGCAAAAGCTGTGGGACGCCTATCGCCCACAGGTCAAGGACTACATCGACCGCGCCCTCGCCCCCGACAAGTCCCCAGGCTACGGTGTCGCCGGAGACGACCGATGAGCCACAGCCGCGATTTGCTGAAAGCCTTGGTGGCGTTCGACACCACCAGCTGCGAATCAAATCTGCAGCTGATCGAGTTCGTCCGCGACTACCTCGCCCGCTTCGAAGTACCTTGCGAACTGATCTACAACGACGAGCGCAGCAAGGCCAATCTGTTCGCCACCATTGGCCCGGCGGATCAGCCGGGCATCGTGTTGTCGGGGCACACCGATGTGGTGCCCGTCGACGGCCAGCCATGGACGGTTGCGCCCTTCAAGCTCACCGAGCATGACGGCAAACTGTACGGCCGCGGCACTGCGGACATGAAAGGCTACATCGCCTGTGTACTTGCCCTCGTCCCTTCACTGGTGCAAGCCTCGCTGCGACTGCCGGTGCACATCGCGCTGTCCTACGATGAGGAAGTCGGCTGTCTCGGCGTTCGTTCGCTTTTGAAGGCCCTCGAACAGCGCCCGGTCAAACCGATGCTCTGCATCATCGGCGAACCGACCGAGCTCAAACCGGTGCTCGGCCACAAGGGCAAGCTGGCGATGCGCTGCGACATTCATGGCGAAGCCTGCCATTCGGCGTACGCGCCACTCGGGGTCAATGCGATTGAATACGCCGCCGAACTGATCGGCGAACTGGGGCGGATTGGCCACCGGCTCAAGGCACCGGAGCATCACGACGCCCGTTTCGATCCGCCGTTCAGCACCGTGCAAACCGGCGTCATCTCCGGCGGCAAGGCCTTGAACATCGTCCCCGCCGATTGCCGCTTCGACTTTGAAATCCGCGCCCTGCCCTCACAAGACCCTGGCCTCGTTGCGCAGGAATTGCAGACCTACGCCGAGCAACAAGTGCTACCGCGCATGCGCGCCGTGAGTGATCAGAGTGAAATCCGCTTCAGTGAATTGTCGGCCTATCCCGGTTTGGCGACCGATGCGCACAGCGAAGCCGCTGAGCTGATCGCGGCATTTTCCGGTTCTGGGGAGTTCGGTACGGTGGCATTTGGCACCGAGGGCGGTCTGTTTGACGCGGCGGGAATTGCGACAGTGGTGTGCGGTCCGGGCAGCATGGATCAGGGTCATAAGCCGGACGAATTTGTCAGCCTCGAACAATTGAACGGCTGCGATGAAATGCTGCAACGGATGCTGTTATCAATCAGCCGCTGATGGTTGGCCCGACGCTCAGGTATACAGTCGGGCCAGTTCTTCCTGGCAGTAATCCACGAACAGCTGTACCGGTTTGGTCAGCTGCGACCTTCTCAACCATGCCGCCGACAGACCCGAACCGGTCACGGTTTCGGCCAGCGGTATGCACACGACTTTCTGCCCGTCATAGGTGTATTCGGAAAACGGTTTGGTGACCAGAATCGAAAAGCCAAAACCGCGCCCGACCATCCCTCGCACCATCTCGATCGAAGGTGAGCTGAACACGATGTGTGGCGTCAGTCCGCGCTCTTCAAAGATGCTCACGAAGTAGGTCCGGCTCGGCACCACGTCCAGCAATATCATCGGCTCCAGCACCAGGTCATTCAGCGACACTTTCGCCTGTTGCGCAAAGCGATGGTCCGCCGGCAGCAAGGCGTAGGGTTGCTGCGGCGGCATCAGGGGCACTGTCTCAATCGTGCTGTCCAGATCGTGTTCGAACAGCATCGCCAGGTCAATGCTGCCGGCGGTCAGTGCCTGCACCAGTTCCTGCTGCTCGCCATCGCGAATACGGATCTCCACACCCGGCCAGCGCTCTTTGAAACCAGCGATCAAACGCGGCAGGTACAGCGGCGCCACCGTTTCAAAACAGCCAATATCGATCTGCCCCGCCACCACGTCGTTGTCCGCCAGCGCGTTCTGTTCAAACTCATGGGCGACCCGCAGCAGCTCCAGCGCCTTGCGATAAAACCGCGACCCGCTCGGCGTCAGCGAAACACCCTGGGCGTGATGCCGGATAAACAGCTGCACGCCAAAACTTTCTTCAAGGTGCTTGATCGCCGTCGACACCGACGGCTGCGCGATATAAAGCTTGCGCGAAGCCTCCGCCACGCTGCCGCAATCGGCGGTGGTGACGAAATACTTGAGCTGTCGCAGGTTGTAAGCGGCCATGCAGACCTCCAGAGAACACAACATTGTAGGAGCGAGGCTTGCCCGCGAAGACGCGCTGACATTCAACATCGTTGTCGGCTGATACGCCGCCTTCGCGGGCAAGCCTCGCTCCTACAGGTATCGGGTCGACGCGCGATTCTGTGGCGGCGCAGCCGCCGTAAAACCGGGCACACGTTCAAGGCTGAACATACCCGACACACCAAAACCCCGGGCATATATTTTTTAAGGCCTGAAGCAACAAACTTACTAATTTATCTATCCCGATGCATTGCACATCATCGCTCCAACAAGAAAAGCGTCGCTCGCGCGGCGCTCACCGAAGTACGTCCACGTACTCATCCTTGCCTTGGAGTTCACCATGTCCACCGCAACAACACCCTCCGCTCCGCTCATCGAAAAACACACGATTGGATACGTCCCCCCGGAAGATCGCCACGGAAAGGTAAGAGACCTGTTCACCCTCTGGTTCGGCGGCAACATCGCGCCGTTGCCCATCGTCACCGGCGCCCTCGGCGTGCAACTGTTTCAGCTGAACCTGGTGTGGGGCATCGTCGCCATTCTGGTCGGCCACCTGGTCGGCGGCGTGCTGATGGCCCTGCACTCGGCGCAAGGCCCGCAGATGGGCATTCCACAAATGATCCAGAGCCGCGCCCAGTTCGGCTCCCTCGGCGCCCTGCTGGTGGTGCTGATCGCCGGTATCATGTACATCGGTTTCTTCGCCTCCAACATCGTCCTCGCCGGCAAGTCCCTGCACGGCGTGGTCGACAGCGTGCCGGTGCCAGTGGGCATCGTCATCGGCGCGCTCGGGTCGGGCATCATCGGCATCATCGGCTACCGCTTCATCCACGTGCTCAACCGCATCGGCACCTGGGTGCTGGGCATCGGCATCGTGCTGGGCTTCGGCTACATCCTCACCCACGTGCAAACCGCCGACTTCCTTACCCGCGGCAGCTTCAATATTTCCGGTTGGCTGGCCACCGTATCGTTGGCCGCGCTCTGGCAAATCGCCTTCGCCCCTTACGTGTCCGACTACTCGCGCTACCTGCCGGAAGACGTGCCCGTCGCCGCTACTTTCTGGACCACTTACCTCGGCTCGGCCCTCGGCTCCAGCCTGTCGTTCATCTTCGGCGCCGTCGCAGTCCTCGCCACCCCCGTCGGCATGGACACCATGGACGCGGTCAAACTCGCCACCGGCTCCATCGGCCCGCTGATGCTGGTGCTGTTCCTGCTCAGCGTCATCAGCCACAACGCCCTCAACCTCTACGGCGCTGTACTGTCACTGATCACCCTGGTGCAAACCTTCGCCTATCGCTGGATCCCCACCGCCAAGAGCCGCGCCGTCCTCTCGGTCATCGTCCTCGCCGCCTGCTGCTTCGCCGCCGTCGGTGCATCAGCCGACTTCATCGGCCACTTCGTCGACATGGTGTTGGTGTTGCTCGTGGTGCTGGTGCCCTGGACCGCGATCAACCTGATCGACTTCTATGCCATTCATAAAGGTCAGTACGACATTGATTCGATCTTCCAGGTCGATGGCGGAATCTATGGCCGATACAACCCGCAGGCGTTGTTGGCGTATGCGATAGGGATTGCGGTGCAGATTCCGTTCATGAACACGCCGTTGTATGTCGGGCCGATCTCGGCGCACATCAATGGGGCGGATTTGTCTTGGGTGGTGGGGTTGTTGATTAGCTCTCCGCTGTATTACTGGCTGGCCAACCGCGACAGCGCCTACAAGCGCCGGTTGGCGACTGGGAAACTGGCCAACAGCCTATAACCGAAGCACCGCAAAACCCTATAGGAGCCAGGCTTGCCGGCGAAGACGTCCTCAAAAACGCCATCGCCGGCAAGCTATTCCACTTCTCCCGGTAGAGCTGCCGAAGGCTGCGATCTTTTGATCTTCAGCACATGACAGTCCACGATTTCAAAAAATCGTTGAATGGAGAAATCTTGGACTGTCCCCCGGTATCTCCTACCGTCATGTTCACCACCCGTGAAATGTCCCACATAGGGCATTTCCCTTATAACCCTGAGAGATAGGTCCCAGGGTCATCAGTGGACCGCAAGCAGAAAAGGATGATGTTAAAGACTGCCCCTCGTGAAGCTTGCAGACGGGCAACTTCAAGGGGACAGGTACAATCACCGCCCATAACGTTACGCCACACCACGCCCGCGTAGTCAGGTCGCCATCTGTTTTCTGATAGGTCAGGGGAATGCGTTCTCTTTCCGGTTCCGGCGTTGTAACCACCACCCCGACACAACCAGAGAGAGACAGGAACATGGCTGTTATGGCAATGATTTTCTTGGTATGGAACGGGAGTCGCATCGTTGGTTTCATCCGTAAATCCAATGGTCAGGCAATGGCAGTCGACAGACAGAGTCGAATCACGTTAAGACCGCTCGCGAGGTTGTCAGGGCACAAAATAACTACCGAGTCCCGATCCGCTTAAGGGTTGCCGGTCTTTTGATTCTGACGTCCGCAACGCCCGCGTTGCCAATACCCGCTACGAACGCAACACCCCCATCGCCCGCCGATACTTCTCAACGCGCTCCAGATCGTCCCAGGACGGCTGGGCAATGCGCGACAAGTCGCTGTTCTCTTCCAGATCCGCCAGCTTCACCACCCGCCCGATCGGGTTCTGTGCCGCGCGCTCGACGAACGCCTCGTAGGACTCACCCGGCACCTTGGTTACCGACGCAATCGCCGTCAGCACCACTTCGCTGAAGCCTTCCTTGCGCAGATCGTCGAGGCTGACGCCGCAGTCCTCGACCACGTCATGCAGCACCGCGACGATGCGCTCTTCCAGCGTGTTCACCCGCAGCATGACTTTCAGCGGATGCAGGATGTAAGGCGCCCCGCCCTTGTCCACCTGCCCTTCATGCGCCGCGGCGGCGATGGCAATGGCGCGTTCCAGTGACTGACTCATGGGGTTCTCCTTGGGTTAAATGCCGTGACGTCGCGGTCAGGATTTTGAAGTCTGCAAAATATGTAGGAATTTGCCCTTTGTGGCGAGGGAGCTTGCTCCCGTTGGGCTGCGAAGCAGCCCCAAACCCTGCTAGCCCGTTTCCTCAGACACACCGCAGCGCCCGGTTTTGCGGCGGCTGCGCCACCGAACGGGGGCAAGCCCCCTCGCCACAGTGACCGCGCGTGGTCCTACAGCCCGGTTGCGGCTACCAAAATCACTGCCTAGAGTGGGTCTGTCGCTGAGCGAATTCAGCGATAGGGTTTCGCAGCCCTGCAGAAGATGACACACACCGTTAAATGACAACTGTGGCAAAATTTGCCGCCGTTACGTTTTATGGCGGCTGTGTGTGGGAGACCCTCGGGTCTGCCGGTTTTGTCTCTTCTCCGGTCTGCGAACCCGCACATAGCTGCCACCCATTTGTTTCGCAGCAGAAAGGTGGCACTTCATTTTCCTTTGAAGAGTTCAACCTTATGACTATGAACAAACCGCTCCGCCACTACTCCCCAATGTCCCACTTCGCCACCGACCACCCCGTCCTCCTCATCGACGCCGACGCTCCGATACGCGAACTCCACAGCTGCCTCAGCGAACGCCTAAACGCCGTCCTCAAATACCTCAACCTCATGGCCTGCACCAGCCTCCCCGACTACGCCGAACACGACATCAACACCGTCACCAACATCGCCCGGATCATGGTTCAGGATGTGAGCGATGTGTTTCGGGTGATTGAGCAGCGTGGGTTTGATACGCCCAAGGGTCAGTGACTTAATTTCAGTCGTAGAAAAACCGCATTACTGCGGTTTTTCTGCTTCCTGCTCCGACTCTGACAACAACAATCAGTAAACCTGCACCCGCCACAACTCCCGCGATGAAGAACCCGCCGACATCGGCAGCCGCCCATGCAACGTCCGATAGTTATCAATCAGCACCAGATCCCCCTCACTCCATTGATGAGCAATCAAACACTCCGGGTCATAAACCAGCGCATTGACCTGTTCCAGCAACGCCTGTTGAGCCTGCTCGTCATGGTCCTGCACTGACTGGCTCAAGGTCTGCAATGTCGAGTCGGTGCCCTCTTGGTAGCGCAGGATGAGCTCGCCGCTGCGGGGGTGGTGGTCCACCAGGCTGTACATGCGCGGCGAGCCGCCGAAGTAGGTCATTTTGGTGTAGTAGGTGATGTTCACGCCCTGCCATTGTCGGGCGACTTGCTGCCCGACTTTGCGCAGTACGTTGCGGCTGTCGACGATGGTGGTCTGGCCCTCGCCCGGCTGCGGCGCGGTCTTGCAGTACAGCATGAATTTGCTGGCGCAGAATTTCGGGTTGCGTTGAACTTGTGCGTCGCTGTCGGGCAGCATGTTCAGGTCCCAGTGCAACGGTGTTTTCTCCAGCGAGTGCACCACACCTTGGGGTTTGTCCGCAGGCTTGACCACGTGAACGGCACCGAAGGCCCATTCGTAGAGCGTGCCGAAACGTTCGCAGCTGCGAGCAAAGCTATCCTGGTCGTCGAAACGGCAGCCTTTGAGGCAGACGAAACCGAAGGTTTCCACCAGAGCTTCCAGCAGGCCGGTGGACAGTCGTTCAAAACCCAGCCCCAACGGGTCTCGCACCACCAGGCCAAACAGCGGAAGTTTTTGCAGTTCGTACTCGAAGCCTTGGGCCTGCGGGTTTTCTGCTTGATGGTAGAGCCATGGCCGCCCCTCATAGGTGACCAGCACATGGTGGTCGAGGTCGACCTGGGCGCGGGCGCGAAGGGTTTGGCCGCCATCCAGGTTGCACACCGGCACGGCATGCCAAGGGCTGTCCGCGCGGGTCAGCCCTTCGGCCAGGCCGAAGGTGAATTTGGGGCCGGCATTGTTGTATTGATGGACCGACAGGCGAATGTCATCGCCAAAGAAACGGTCCACCGCCGCGTTCAATGCGTGCCCGCGATACATCATTTGATAGGCTTTGAAGTTGATTTGTTGCAGGTACTCGTCCTCGCTCTGCCCTTCTTCGCGGCACAGACGCAGGTCGTTGTAGAGGTGACTGCAGAGGTTGTCATGCGCCCGGCTGAGGGACTCATCGTCGCGGCTCTGCTCGATCAGGTCACCAAGGTTTTTCCACGGTAGACGGGCCTGCTTGATCAGGCTGGCGCGAACCGACTCGGCACTTTGGGCCTGGGGAAACAGGTCTTCCATGCTGACCCACTCAATCGTGTGGGTGGTGCACAGTTCACGCAACGCCCGGTTGTAAGCGGCGCGAACGTCGTCGGCCACGCCGACGATGTCATTGAAGGTCGTGCCGTCGCTGAGGATCGACACCACGCAGCCCGGTGCGTGCAACGCGGCGATGGCTTGGCCGAGTTGGTCGAGGCGCTCGATGGCCATGACCTCGCCGTAGTCCGGCAGCACGCCGAAGGTCTGGTCGCTGGCGTTTGGCGACTTGCAGGGAAAGCCTGGCAAAACCAGACGCACCGGCAGGCCCTGATCGAAGCAGTGCCCCAATCGAAGCGCCAGATGCGCCCGGCCTTGTGTGTCGAAACAATCATCCGTGCCTTTGAGCAGATAACCGGCCAGCAAATCGCTGACGGCAGCGATCCAGGCGTCTCTATGTTCCATAGAACAATTTCCTTGAGGGTGTGTGTGTATCAATAGGATTTGACGGTGTCGCCATGCTCGGTAAACGCATGCGCAGCCCCGCAGGCTTGCCGCAAACTGCGCAGCAATTCGGCCGGGTGTTCACAGCACAGGTTCGGGGCCTGGGCCTGCAAGTCAGGTGTCAGGCCATAGCCCCAAGTGACCGCCGCCGAGTGCATGCCTGCGGCACGCGCGGTTTGCAGATCGATCTCCGTGTCACCGACGAACAAGCAGTGGTGCGGATCAACCGACAACCGCCGGGCGGCTTCCCATGCCACATCCGGTTGCGGTTTGAGCGACCTGCCTGCGCGATGCCCCAGAATTGGCCCGAAAGCATTCTGCGGCAGCAACGTTCTGGAAACCTGCAACGCCATTTCCTCGGCCTTGTTGGTCACGATAGCCAGCGGTAGCTGTAACTGTCGGCAGCCTTCGAGCAATTCCAAGACACCGCTGAATGGACGGGAAAATTGAACCAGGTTGTGCTGATAGAGCGCCACATAGCGCTGGTGCAAGGCGACCGCATCGACTATGCCGAACTGCGCGGCGACCCGCTCGCTCATCGCCGTGGTGCCGCCGCCGATGTATCCGCGCACTGTTTCCGAGGTCAGCCCCGGGCAACCGTGTTCGAGCAGCACTTGGTTCAAGCACCAGGTGATATCGGGCAAGGTATCGACCAGAGTCCCGTCCAAATCGAAGAGTACGGCTTCGACCCATAACCGAGACGTCATCATTGAGCACTGGCGTAGTGACAAGGACGCCCCTTGCGGAACACCAGGCGGTGATAGCGCTCATCGACATTGCTGCGTTTTTCGAGCGTGACCACACCCCGTCGCTTGATGGCCACCGAATGCCAGGGCGTACGCCACAGGTCACTGGTTGGCACCAACCGGATACCGATCTTCGTCGAGACCGCCAATTGCGGGTGAATCGACAGGCGCAGGCAATGCGGGTAACGCGCCTGCAACAGCGCACCCCAGGCTTCACTGCGCTGGATCACCCGCTGCGAGGCCGGTTTGGCGACCTTCTTCACTGCGTTGAGGCTCATGCCAGCGAATACTTTCAGTCCCGAGTAATCCTCGGAAAGAAAGCGATGGATGCCGCAGTACATCAACATCATGTGCGGATCATCCTTGAAGCGCTGCTGCAACAAGATCAATGACTGACCGTGCTCGATCATCATCTCTTCACGCATGGCGTCCAGACAATCCAGCTGAGGGTAGGCATCCTGGAGGTCGAAATGGGCGAACGTGCCGGGATAGTGCTGTTCGGCGTAGTCCTGGATAGCGTCGGTGTAGGCCTTAACGTCCGCATCGGGAACATGCACCAAGTCAGAGAACACATAGCCATCGGAGCAGATATGAATCAGCGCGCCCGGTGCGTAGATCTCCTGGATCTCCTTGCACAGGCGATGTAACTCGTCGATTGCATGATGTTCCGCAAGATCAGGCAGATGGCTGAGGGTTTTCTTGCGGCTGGGCGACTTGCCGGGAAAGGCTGGCAAGACCATTTCAATCTTGCGACCGCTCTCGACCGCCTGCATGACCTTGGTCAGATGGGGTTCCAGCACCTGCGACGACAGTTCGTGATCCTGCCCCGGGGCGAGGCTACGACGGCGAAACAGGCATTCAAGGATTTGCTCGGCAATGTTCATGTGTGGGGTGTTCTGATGCTCGTGCACCAGCTGACCGCACACCTGTTGAGCAACGGTGTTTGAACCTTGCATAGACAATCCCTTGTGTGGTGAACAACGGCCATCTTTTGGCCATCAGCAGATATCCCTTACCTGCGGGCGGCTAAATTCCTACAAGTTGTGAGGGCTGTCAATCGTGGCAATCCGGAATATTACGGCACCAAAATCACCGAAAACCCTCACACAGGCTCATGCAACGTCCAGGCTGGCAAGGCCATACTGCGGCCACACAAGAAGGAAACGGGAGAAGGAAACGGGGACAGAACACGATTAAATTGAAGGAGCATTATCCAGCCCTCGATAAATCTGGTCTGTCCCCGTTTTCACCCCGAGTTAGAAATCCCTCCTCCTGAGACGAAGGACAGACCACAAATAAATTGAAGGAGCAGTATCCAACCCTCGATAAACGTGGTCTGTCCCCGTTTATCTCTTGAATCAACCGTCGGAATTGATTTAATAACCATCTCCGGGACGCTTCCTGGGAAATGCACTTTTTCTTCCGAACAAAGGGGACCGAACAAAGGGGACGGATTTATTTTCTGACAAGCCAGACAAATAAATCCGTCCCCTTTAGTAAATCCACGAACGCTAGCTTTAACATCGATCCCTGCCTCTCTGGCTGCGGCGATTCGAGTGTTATCCATGCTAGTCAGCTTGCCATCAGGCATTTTAACAACGTCAACTGGATCACCTTTCCAACCATTAGTCCGCATGCTTTGGACTAAATCGCCGGGGAAATCAGGGACAGACCACGTTTAATCGAAAGAGCACTGCCCTGCTCCCAAAAAACGTGGTCTGCCCCCGTTTATTTGTCCCCGTTTATTCCCCGGGACAGATCTATTTTTTGGGGCGCGCACCACAACCAAATAAATAAATCCGCCCACTTTCTTGTCGCAATATTTATTGAAGATGGGACATAACAAACAATTAGATCCGCCCTCTCTTGCTTTATTAAGTTTTGACTAGAACAAACTCCAAAAACACATCGCTATCTGCGATCGATTCAATAAACAATTTAGCTGCTTCTCTGGATGCTGTCGGAAATTCTCTCCCGGCTACAGCAACCAGAGTGGAAAAGTCAGCAATACAGTCCATATCAGGAACTCTTTTGCCTCCTGCTATTTTAAAGCCTTCAATTCCGAGCACTGCGGCGTCATTTTGCTCGCAAAACCCCAACAGTTTAATCGCATCATCCAAGCTAAATAGAGGCGTGCCCCCCCAGAGCAGGGTCGGCTCCAGCTTAATACCCATCAGTCCGAAATCTTTCATTAAATCAATCCCAAGAGTATAAACGGGTATATAAACGGGTATAAACGGGGACATATAAACGGGGACAGACCACGTTTTCCATCTAAAAAATCTAGTGCTTTTTCGGTCTGCCCGGGCATCCCCGCCGAGCTCGTCGCCCAATTATAGCTTCAATTTCGGCTGCAAATCGCGAACCACCAAGTACATAGTTGCCATTGGTGGCAGCCCGAATCTGGTCAACCAATCCTATCTCCAACTCGCTTCTAAAAAGCTCGCGATAGACTTCAGCAGTCGATACATCTGTGTCCCCAAGCGATAGGTACTGAGCATGCGGGGTAATGAGATGCGAAAACTCTGATTGTGCGTTAGCACGATAACTCGACCAACGATATTCCGCAGGATGCGTCACCATTTTGGCTCTGACAGGATTCATCTCAATGTAGCGATAACAGGCCAATACATAACTATCACTTTGAACAAGGCACGAACGGAAGCGTCCTTCCCATAAAGTCCCACTACGTCCATATGTACGATTTATGTATTGCACATATCGTTGCCCTATTCCTTTCATAAGCAAACTGGTACTACTGTGCTCATGAGGGCTAATCAACAAATGGACATGATTAGTCATAAGACACCATGCGTGAATTTCACACGAATTTTTGTTGGCCTGTTCAGCAAGCAGCTCTAAATAAAAAAGGTAATCATCCTCTGAAAAAAAGCAAACTGATCTATTATTTCCTCGTTGAATCAGATGCAAGGGGACACCTGGCATCAAGAGACGTGCTCTGCGTGGCATATGGTGAATCCGTTCACAATTAATGATGCCAATAGCCTAGTCAATTCTATGAAAAACAATCTACCTATCTATTTCACACTATTTCAGATCGCTAAAGTGCGACACAGAAAAATGTAGTCTGCCCCCATTCTCCGCCATTCTCAGGATAAACGTGGTCTGTCCCCGTTTTTCCTTTTTTCCTATATCACACATAAAGCAGTAATAACTTGATTGGGATGATCTTCCAGAGAAACTCCCCAGCCGGTAACTTCAAGCCCACCATAGTTTTCGTCGGTATAAAACCACTCTTCAGCCTCGTCAAACTCCAAAGTTGTAAATGGCAATAAATCCGAAACCAAACCACCCAAACCAATACTTTCCGGCAAGGTACCCTTATAAATTAAACTTTGAGCCTGCTCACCAGAAAAGCTAAAATCATAAACTTTAACAGCGCACACCTCACCACTTTTAATCACAACTGATAAAGCAGGGATAAATTTATTTAAATCATTAACAACACTTACATCCGCCAGAGCAAAAGAATAGCCACCACTTCCGCTTTCGTCCAAACTATAAAACTTTAAACGAAGCACTGGAGAGCCATCGAATTGGTATAGAGAGTTACTCTCATCAACCAAATACCCTAACAACACGCACTTCAATACATCCGCATCGACATGCAACGGTATTCCTGCAAGTGACACAGATGGCACAATTGGTGCCACCCACGATATTGAAAACTCTTTAGACAGGGTCATTTTGGCACCCACGTATTGTTAGCAGGGTTAAACATTACTTTTTGACCCTGTGGATTCAAGTAAACTGTATTTACATCATAAATAGGCTTACCCTCATAAAATTTCGGCCTATACGCCGCAGGATCAACCACTTTAATCTTACTCCCATCTCCATAAGTGATTTTGTAGTACTCACCAATATGAGTCGACTGATTTACGCTATCAACAGTCGACGGACTATATTGAATCTCTTTAATCCCAGTAGCACTACCATCGATTTTGTACACTTGGGCATTACCTGACGATTTAGCTTTCGTTGAGATAGTTGCAGTTGCTCCATCCATCGTAAATGACTGCTTAATATCGTCAATCGATTTCCCCCAGATGCTAGAGGGATTCTCAACGAGATTGCGCGGAATATCTGCTTGTCCTGCAAGATCCTCTCGCAATCCTACCCGCGTTGTAGCAGAAGTGGCAGGTGTTTCATCAGCCACTGTCACTTTTGTGCCCGATGCCTCCGATTTCCCCAGCTTTCCCGTTCCAGCAATGCCAGCCAACGTTTCCGCCGCCTGTGACCAGAAACCAGCCTCAGGACCGTCGCGCTGAACAACCACCTCGGTTGTAATGATGTTCTGAGCGGCTTGGTTATTTTCCGCAATGATCCATCCTACGTTGACAGCAGCGCCGATGTCTCCATTGTGTCGAAGCTGCTCAGCAAGCTGGCGATTTTTTGGCTCGTCAGCCTGGAGTTGCGCGGATATTTCGTTACATGCACTGATATTCGTCTGACAAAGACTGCTGAGCTCCTTATTTCGCTGCTCGTCCAAGGATGCATATTTTTCCCGCACATTATCTCTGCAGGAATCCGATTTACACTTGGCCTGCTCATCGAGCATTTCCACCACTTCATGGTGTAGCAAGTAATTATAGTTGGTAGCATCCCGTGCGATGGTCGAGCCTTGTTGAACGTTGCCATTGCTCACGGCCGCCGCAGCCACTCCCACCAGCTGTGAAGACATCGACAACAAATTGCTATCGTTTTTCACCAACACAGCCAGTTGGTCAATCAGCGCCTCATTAGCACCCGCAGCCAAAGCGCCAGTTTTGAAATCTCCGCCGGCAGCTTCATTCAATAAACCGCCAACAACTGCATGCAACGCTATTTTTTGCGGACTACCATCTGCCCACCCCTGTTTCAAAGCAAAATCACCTACCGCATTGAACGCGGCAGCATTGAGGGTACTGAGCAGGGCTCCTTTCACCGCATCACCGAAGCTGGCGTTTTGGCCGAGCGCATTACTCAAGACAGTAGATGTACCATTTTGCAGTAGCTGGTTACCGGCAAACCGACCAATCCCCTCCAGGCTGCTGAGGTCAGTGACTACTTTCCCTGTTACCGGGTTAGTCGTTGTTTTCAAAATGCCGTCAAAGACACCAGCCGTTAATCCGGCCGTCACACCTGATATCACATAGCCTTTAAGCGCATCCGAGGACGTCACATCCTTGAATACCGCCCCAAGATTCCCACCATTGTTAATAAAACTGGTCGTCGCATTCGTCGCAGCACCCGTAGCCACCGCGGCAAGGCCTGCGGCTCCGATGGTCCCCATGCTGGCAAAAGCACTCAGCGCGGCGGGGCCGACAATAGCGGCCATGACAATCGCAATGATCATCTGAGAAGCCGGCCCAAGCCCCGAGGTTTCATACTTGAACGACTCGTGGATTTCCTTGACCAGCTTCCAGTCCACATCCCCCCGTGCTTCGGCTTGCTTCAGCCAGGCCAGTTGCGGGTCTGCTTTGACCATCGCATCAATGGTCTGACTGACGCTTTGCTGATTCACCTCTTTGAGGTCGATTCGCAGACCTTCGACGGCCTTGATCGTGATGTTGCCTTTGGCAATCATCTGGGTCTGGCGCAGTGTCTCGTCGGTATTGCCCTTGCCTTTCGATGAGGTCCAGAAGGCGTCGCCATCGCTCTTGGTATGGCTCTCGTCATGCAGGTCTTTCACCCCTTCGAAAACAATCGCCCCACCACTGTCCAGCGTGATGTCCTTGCCACTCTCCAGCTTCGCCACCTGATACCGCTGATCTCCACCACTGGACAGCGTCAGGTCACCACCGGACTTGATCTGCGTACCAATGTGGGTGATCTGCGTCACTTCATCGTGCTGGGTCTTTTTACTGCCCCAGCTGCCGCTTTTTTTCATGTCGTACAGCGTGTAGTCGCGGTCCTGTGCAGCCAGCAGTTGCAGGTCGCCGTCGGCATGCAGATAAGCTTCTTTGCCGGCGCTGATGTCGCTGGCAACCAGCGTCATGTCCTTGCCGGACTTGAGGGTGAGTTTGCCGCCGGCCTCCAGCGTGGTGCCGATCTGGCTGACGTGGTCTTCCTGGCGGGTTTCCTTTTTGTCCTTGAAGTAGCTGTGTTGTTCGTCGGCGGCGGTGGCGAACAGCAGGTCGCCCTTGGCGTCGATCGTCACGTCGCCCTTGGCGTCGAGCTTGCTCGCCACCACGGTCACGTCGCCGCCGGAGTTGACCGTCAGGCTACCGCCCGCGCTGACGCTGGCACCGTGCTGGGTGAGGCTTGAGTCAAGGAAGTCGGTACGGCTTTCGGACTTGCGCTCTTCCACGGCGGTGATGCTGACGTCGCGCTTGGCATCGATGGTCATGTCGCCACCGCTTTTCAGCACACCGCCGCTATTGAGGACGTCGCGCCCGGCGTTGATCACCAGTTTGTTCGCGGCCTCGATGCGGGCGGCGCTGTCCACGAAGTCGCGCGCATGGCTGTAGTCGCCGACGCTGCTGTCGTGGGAGGTCACCGTGCGCTCGTTGACGACGTCGCCGTTCGTGGCCTTGAGCGTCACGTCCCGCCCGGCAATGATCCCCCCCGCCTTGTTGGTCAGGTTATTGGTGGCGAGCAAGTTCAACCGTTCCCCCGCCTCCACCAACCCGCTGCTCACCAAATCATTCTTGGCCGTCGCCTCCAGGTTCTGGCTGGCGCGCAGGGTGCCGGCGTTGTTCAGGTCTTTGCCGGCGATCAGGGTCACGTCGCTGCCCTGGATCAGCGCGCCGTTGGCGGCGAGGCGGTTGTTGGCGTTGGCCAGGTACAGCACCGGCACCAGGACTTTTTCGCCGTTCACTTCGTGTTCTTCGAGCCAGACGATGTCGTGGGTCAGGGCCGCGACTTGCTGTGACGTGAGGGTTACACCGAGGCTCAGGTTGAGTTGGCTCTTGCTGGCGATGGCGTTGTTCATCAGGTACTTGAAAACCGCCTCGTCCGAGGTCTGGCCGTCGATGAAGCGCTGGCCGGTGCGGGCGACCACGGCTTGCTGGATCAGTTTCTGCTCGTAGAGGCCGTCGCCCAGGCGCTTGGCGCTCTGGTCGGGGTTGTAGCCCAGGCCGGACAGCAGGTAGTCCGAACTCATGAATTGCTTGAGGTCGGTGAGTACTGGGTTGGTTTCGATCAGGTATTTGTGCGGTTGGGATTTGCCGGCGTTGCTTGGCAGACCTTGGACGCGGTTGATCGTAAAGATCCTACGCCAACCTCAGAATCGGGCACCTTGCACCGCTGGAACGATGAGGCTTATAGTCCGCCCGTCGTCCACATGGCGACCGGGTTTGGCGACCTGACGAACGAGTGCGAGAGCTGTCTGCTTATTTGCAGGCGCCTCCGCATCCGCAAAACTGTTTTTATGGCAGTTGTGCGCGGGAGACCTTCGGGTCTGCCGGTTACTCGTTTCCGGTTCGCCAACCTGCGTACAGCTGCCACCCCATTTCGTTTGGCGACGATCGGCTGGCAGTCTCAGCAAACTAAACGAGGCTTCAACTATGGATAGATACATGCCCCTCACCGGAATCGACCTGGTCCCGGCTTCTCTGCTTATTGATACCCAAGCGCCACTCGACGTCCTGCGCGCGATGGCGGATTACCGCATTCGCGCGGTCACTCAGGTACTGGAGAACATCGCCTTTCGTGCCGAGATTGGTTGTGACACGGTGGTGCTTTCAGACTTTTCCAAACTGCTGGCCATACCGTTGCGCGATGGTTGTGATTTGATGGATGTGATTGGTAGGCGGTTGCGGGCGCAAGCTGCGGAGTAAATGGAAATGGGCGACCTGCGGGTTGTCCACTTCATGTCATGAATAAAATAATCTGCCACACTTTTAACTGGAAATCGCATGAAAACCAAACAGATCAATGAAACCAGCAAGTTCCTTAGTTATGTCCTCAGGCATGAACCACACGCTATAGGTTTACAATTGGATAGCGAAGGTTGGGGTAATATTGACTCATTGATCGCAGGCGCCGCTAAAGAAGGGCTAATTTTAGATCTGACGCTCATTCAAGCAGTTGTTAGCAGCAGCGATAAAAGACGCTTCAGTATTTCCGATGACGGACTGCGTATTCGTGCAGTACAGGGGCACTCAACGCCCACCGTTAGCCTTCAGCACATTGAGAAAGCCCCTCCAGACTTTCTCTACCATGGCACTGCAATACGCTTCCTAGAGTCAATTCATCGACAAGGACTGATTGCCGGCTCACGCCACTATGTGCATCTGTCGCATGACATACCAACCGCTATCGCTGTCGGACAACGCTATGGAACTCCTGTAGTACTGAAGATTGAAGCCCTGCGAATGCACCAACAAGGCTTCAAATTCTTTCAAGCTGAAAATGGTGTTTGGTTGACAGAGCATGTCCCTTTGATTTTTCTGCACGAGAACCAACCCTACCCACCTTGACAGCTCTGCAAGACGTAAAAAAGCAGCGATAATTTTTCAGTGAATATAATCGCTACAGCCACTGCCAAATATCATGCCAAACCAATAAAAAGGCCCAGGAGGCACACCTTTAAGATTTACCGCTTTCAAAACATTAACACCCCAACTAGCACCTAACCACAATCGCCCTTTAAATAACTATATAACCGACAACTCACCTGACAAAAAGACCTCTTCAGCCAGCACATGAAAAGCTATATTCTCCGCTAAAAACTGAATACTAAAGTGCCTCAACCTTGGCGGTTCAAGACTTGTTAACAAACGCCAAGAATCCAAACTGTTTCGTACAAACTCAGACTCTCTAAACTCAGTCAACTCCCCCAACCCAAATTCACTTGCGTCACCCAAAAAATTGAAAATAATGCTTCCCGGAAATGGAAGCTTAATAAAGGAGTGGGCATTTTTAAAAACCATCTCTCGTCTAACAATTGACAGTTCCTCATTACCATCAGCGTCAAAAACATCTTTCTCATACTCGACATCAAGTACGAGATCCACTCCAACAGAGCGGAAGGAGACTTTTGACTCGCCAAATCCTGGCAACCATTCATAAGGATTGAGCACCAGCTTCGGTTGACTTATTTTCATGGACGTACCGATTTCAGTTGATCTGCCCCGGTCGACGGCAGATGGTTATTCTTTAGTTGATCTTTTGCAAGATCATTAAATGTTTTACCTGGATAGGCTTCAACATTAGTCTGATTTCGCCCAAACCACTGACTTCTAGGAATTCCTGCTTGTTCAAGTGCTGTCGAGGTTCTCGTATTCAAAATAAGCCGAGTTCCATTAATTTCCACATAGTCAAGCGGGAGTTGATTTGGAGTAATGGCTCCGATCTTCAACGCACCAGCTAAATCTTCTACTGTCTTTATAGGTTTACCTGCCAAAGCCGAGTAAAGCTTTACTCCATCAGGGCTAAAGGATCGGTCAGATCTGATTGTATTCTGAGCAAAATTTGCCTCAGCCAACACTCCTCTTTCTGCATTGGCAACGGCACCAGTTCCGCCGATGCCCCTAAACGCTCCAACCCCGCCTGCTGCCGAGAGCATTAGGGCGACGGCCATTTGGCCCCAATACTCAGGTTCGCTCAACATCATACCGTAGCTTTCTAGAGCCTTGGCACCTTCCCCCTTGTTTGCGTAAAGCAATGTTGAGGACAGATCAAGCTGCCACTGAGTCGAGTATTTGAAAGCGTCCTGCATCTCCGTAGGAAGCGTCACCCAGGCGTTGTATTCCGCGGGTTCCATGATCATCCATGGTTTACTCGACTCATCCAGCAACGTGTAGCTAACTGCATTTGAATCAGCATCGGTATTAAGAATAACGTTGCCGAGATTCTGAGACCGCTCCCCCACCATCTTTAATATCGTTGAACATCCAACTCCGCTCGAATCCTTTGAGCAAGCTTCGTACTTTTCCTGAAACTCATCAAAATGGGCCTGAAAGTTGTACAGCGTCGCATTGTTGGCAACCCAAGCCCCAGTCTGCAAAGTCCCCGCATCAACATCGCCTGTCGTTGATGCCGCTAGCACCCCCACGATCTGCGACGCCATCGACAGCAGGTCAGGATTGCCACCAACCAGTTTGTTCAGGTCTACGATGAGCGCCTCATTCGCGCCAGCCGCCAAGGCTCCGGTTGCAAAATCACCACCTGTTACCTCTGAGAGCAGCCCACCCACCATGGCGTGAATGACGACTTTAGTCGGGGAACCGTCGGCTACTCCCTTGGTGAAGTCACCTACAGCGTTAAAGCTGGCTGCCGCCAAAGTGTTGAACAGTGCTGTTTTCAGCACATCACTGACGCTACCCTCTTGGCCCAGCGCCTTGCCCAGCAACGCGGACGTTCCGCCCTGCAATACCTGATTTACGCCAAACCGACCAATCCCTTCCAGGCTGCTGAGATCAATGGTTACTTTGTTTGTAAGCGGATTGGTCGTTGTTTTCAGAATGTCCTTAAAGAAACCAGCCGTCAGACCAGCCGTCACACCCGAAATCACATACCCTTTGAGCGCTTCCGAGGACGTCACGTCTTGGAACACCGCTCCAAGATTCCCACCATTGTTGATAAAGCTGGTGGCCGCATTCGTTGCCGCACCAGAAGCCACTGCAGCAAGGCCTGCGGCTCCGATGGTCCCCATGCTGGCAAAAGCACTCAGTGCCGCAGGGCCGACAAAGGCTGCCATGACAATCGCAATGATGAGTTGCGAAGCCGGGCCAAGTCCCGAGTTCTGGTACTTGAACGACTCATGGATTTCCTTGACCAGCTTCCAATCAACATCGCCCCGTGCTTCGGCTTGCTTCAGCCAGGCCAGTTGCGGGTCTGCTTTGACCATCGCATCAATGGTCTGACTGACGCTTTGCTGATTCACCTCTTTGAGGTCGATTCGCAGACCTTCCACCGCCTTGATCGTGATGTTGCCTTTGGCAATCATCTGGGTCTGGCGCAATGTCTCGTCGGTATTGCCCTTGCCTTTCGATGAGGTCCAAAAGGCGTCGCCATCACTCTTGGTATGGCTCTCGTCATGCAGGTCTTTCACCCCTTCAAAGATGATCGCCCCGCCACTGTCCAGCGTGATGTCCTTGCCACTCTCCAGCTTCGCCACCTGATACCGCTGATCCCCACCACTGGACAACGTCAGGTCGCCACCGGACTTGATCTGCGTACCGATGTGGGTGATCTGCGTCACTTCATCGTGCTGGGTCTTTTTACTGCCCCAGCTGCCGCTTTTTTTCATGTCGTACAGCGTGTAGTCGCGGTCCTGTGCAGCCAGCAGTTGCAGGTCGCCGTCGGCGTGCAGGTAGGCTTCTTTACCGGCGCTGATATCGCTGGCAACCAGCGTCATGTCCTTGCCGGACTTGAGGGTGAGTTTGCCGCCGGCCTCCAGTGTGGTGCCGATCTGGCTGACGTGGTCTTCCTGGCGGGTTTCCTTTTTGTCCTTGAAGTAGCTGTGTTGTTCGTCGGCGGCGGTGGCGAACAGCAGGTCGCCCTTGGCGTCGATCGTCACGTCGCCCTTGGCGTCGAGCTTGCTCGCCACCACGGTCACGTCGCCGCCGGAGTTGACCGTCAGGCTACCGCCCGCGCTGACGCTGGCACCGTGCTGGGTGAGGCTTGAGTCAAGGAAGTCGGTACGGCTTTCGGACTTGCGCTCTTCCACGGCGGTGATGCTGACGTCGCGCTTGGCATCGATGGTCATGTCGCCACCGCTTTTCAACACACCGCCGGTGTTGAGAACGTCGCGCCCGGCGTTGATCACCAGTTTGTTCGCGGCCTCGATGCGGGCGGCGCTGTCCACGAAGTCGCGCGCGTGGCTGTAGTCGCCGACGCTGCTGTCGTGGGAGGTCACCGTGCGTTCGTTGACGACGTCGCCGTTCGTGGCCTTGAGCGTCACGTCTCGCCCGGCAATGATGCCCCCCGCCTTGTTGGTCAGGTTATTGGTGGCGAGCAAGTTCAACCGTTCCCCCGCCTCCACCAACCCGCTGCTCACCAAATCATTCTTGGCCGTCGCCTCCAGGTTCTGGCTGGCGCGCAGGGTGCCGGCGTTGTGCAGGTCCTTGTCGGCGATCAGGGTCACGTCGTGGCCCTGGATCAGCGCGCCGTTGGCCGCCAGGCGGTTGTTAGCGTTGGCCAGGTACAGCACCGGCACCAGGACTTTTTCGCCGTTCACTTCGTGTTCTTCGAGCCAGACGATGTCGTGGGTCAGGGCCGCGACTTGCTGTGACGTGAGGGTTACACCGAGGCTCAGGTTGAGTTGGCTCTTGCTGGCGATGGCGTTGTTCATCAGGTACTTGAAAACCGCCTCGTCCGAGGTCTGGCCGTCGATGAAGCGCTGGCCGGTGCGGGCGACCACGGCTTGCTGGATCAGTTTCTGCTCGTAGAGGCCGTCGCCCAGGCGCTTGGCGCTCTGGTCGGGGTTGTAGCCCAGGCCGGACAGCAGGTAGTCCGAACTCATGAATTGCTTGAGGTCGGTGAGTACCGGGTTGGTTTCGATCAGGTATTTGTGCGGTTGGGATTTGCCGGCGTTGCTTGGCAGACCTTGGACACGGTTGAGGGTGACCGGCGTAGACGATGCACCGGCGGTGACTTTGCCGCCGCTAAGCGTCCAGCTCTGCGGGCCGGTCGAGGTCGGGGCGCTGCTGCCTTCCTGGCTCAGACGGAACAGACCGTTCTGGCTGGTGGGCAGGTTGAAGCCGGGAAGCGTGAGCGGGTTGACTTGTTGCTGGGCCAGATCCGGCGACAGTTGCGCGTTGATAGTTACCGGCGTGGAGTAGCCGTTGCCGGCCCCCGTGTCAGTGTTGGTCTTTCCAGCAGCGACGTAGCTGTAATAAGGACGCACCACACTGTTGTCGATGGTTTGCGTCGCGTTGAGTGAAATGCTGCCGCCGGCCTGGATCACCGCATCATAGGAACTGCCGGAGCCCGCTACCGTGGTGGTGCTTTCGGTCAGCATGCCGCCGCCCAGCAGGCTGATGAAATAGCTCAGATCCGACTCGACAGTGGCCGAGGGTGTCGGACTGTTTTTATCGTTGAAAGCCGCCGCCGCGGGCACCGTGGCGAAGATTTGGTCGACGTAGTTCCAGAAAGTGCGCTTGGTGATGATGTCCTGCTCTTGCAGGCCGGTGTTATTGATCGTGTCGGCAGTGACGGTGATGTTGCCTGTGGACGCGATGGTGCTGCTGGTGTTGTTCAACGCCTGAGCGTTGATCGTCATGTCGCCGCCGCTGGTCAGACTCGCGGCCGCACTGCTGTCAGAGACCTTCAGGCGGTCGGTCTCGGCAATCTCCCAATGGCCGTTACGACGCGATCCGCTACGGAAGTCGCACCCCGCAATCGGGATCAGATTGCAATCCAGCTCGGTGATAACCACCGAGCTTTTCTCATGCGCGGTGTATTCCAGAATGTCCCGTACGTTGTTCACGGTCAGGGCATTGATGGTCAGGTCCTGCGCGCTGTAGATATCGCCGGAACGGTTGTCCAGCAAGTCGGCCTTGCCGCTGTCGCGGTCCCGGCCAATGTGCACGTTGCTCAGGCCATAGACCTGGCCATAGGCGTTGGTGAAGCTGGACAGCAGCAGCCGCATATCGCCGCCACTGGAAATCAGGCCGCGGCTGTTGAGCAGTGCGCCGGTGGTGAGGGTCAGGTCTTTACCGGAACCGATCGTGCCGTAGTTGTTAAGGTTGGCGGCGCTGATAATCAGGTCGCCGCTGGAGGTCAAACGGCCCTGGTTGTTCAACTCGCCATTGATGTTAACCGTGGTGTTGCCACCACCGGCGATGCTGGTCGCCGCGTTGAGGGTCAGTTGATTGGCTTTGAGTGTCAGATCACCGAGGCTGCTGGTGCGACCATTGCCGCTGTAGTTGCCCCAGAGGGTCAGATTGAGTTTGCCATCGCTGGCGATCAAGCCATCGTTATTCCAATTGCCGCCGTTGCCGGTCAATTGGCTGACCGCCAACAATTGGCCGCCGGATGTCTGATTGAGGCTGTTGACGTTGACGGTCAGGCGATCGGCCTGGATCACGCTGCTGTTGGTCCAGCTGTCGGCAGTGAGGGTCAGGCCGCCACGGGTGATGAAGTTGCCGCCGGCGCTGCCGAGTTGACCGGTGGCGATGTCGAAAATACCGGTACCGACGTGCAGCACGTTGCCGCTGACGTTCAGCAAACTACCGGCAGTGAGGGTCAGGTTGGTGTTGGCGGATTCCACGGTGCCATTGCGGTTGTCGAACAGGCCCCCGATGGCGAACGCGGTTTTACCATTGTCGCCCAGTGCGCGAAGTTGACCGGTCTGGTTGTCGAGGCTGGCGGCGGTGATGGTCAGCGTGCTTTCACTTTCGATGATGCCCAGGCGGTTGTTCAATGCGCCGCGCAGGCTCAGGTCGATCTGTTGCCCGCCGATCTGCCCGTCGTTGTCGCCGCTGTTGTCGAAGTTATTGCCGGTGACGCTGACCCGGCCCTTGGCGTAGAGGCCGCCATTGCGGTTGTCGAAGTTGCCGTTGGTGCCGGTGTCGACGATGGCGTCACCGGTTTGCGCGGTGATCCGCCCGCCGTAGTTGTCGAGGCCGGCCAGTGCCTTGAGGTTCAGGCTCTGGGCCTGAATGATCCCGCCCTGACGATTGTTGTTCAGGTCATAGCCGTTGCGCAGTACGCCAGTGATGTGGCTGCTGAAGGCGCCTTTCAGGCTGGAGAGCACACCGCCGCGGCTGTCGAGGCTGGCGGCGGTGATGTCGAGGTTTCCGCCCTTGGCGACAATGCGCCCGCTCTGGTTATCGATGGCGCCGCTGGTTTTCACCGTCAAGTCGCCCTGGCTTTGCAGGGTGCCCTTGGCGTTATCGAGGCTGGCGGCGTTGAGCGTCAGGCCGGCGTTGCTGCTGAAGATCTGACCGTTGGCGCTGTTCTGTACGACGCCATTGGCCGTGAGCGTCAACCAATCAGTGGCCGCGACAGTGCCGCCATTGCGGTTATCGAGGCCACCGGTCAACAGGTTCAGCAAACCCTGGCTTGCAAGCTGGCCGCCCTGGTTGTCGATCTGCCGCGCGCGCTGAATCACCAGCGGGCCGTTGCTCGCCAGTTTTCCGCTGGTATTGGTCAGGGTGCCGAGCAGATCGAGGGTGATCGCGCCCTTGCCCGCGAAGGTACCGGCGCTGTTGTTCAGAACGGTGCCGGTGAAGCTGATGTCCTGCTGGGCATTGATGGTTGCATTGGCGTTACTGAGGGTTTGGGCCTGAATATCCAGAGCGGCGCCGCTGTCGATCAAACCGCCCTGGGCGTTATTCAGTGTTCCGGCAATGACCAAGGTTTGCGCACCGGCACTGGAAAGAATGCCGTTGTCGCTGTTGTCGAGGCTGGCCGCCGTGACCTTCAGCGTGCCGTGACTGACCAGAGCGCCGGCGTTGCTGTTACGCACGGCACCGGTGAGGTCCACCAGCACGTCACCGTCGCGGCTCGACAAGGTGCCCTCATTACGGTTGTCGAGGCTGCCGCCTAGAAGGCTCAGGCTTTGCCAACCGGAAATCAGTCCATGGAGGTTAGTGGTGGTATCGGCGGTGAGGTCCAGTTGCTGACGACTGATGAGTTTGCCGTCGCTGTTGTCCAGGTTACGGCCCGTCAGGGTGTAGCTTTGGCTGCTGGAGAGTTCACCGCTGCGGTTGTTCAAGTCCCGCAGGTTGCGGATGCTCAGTTGACCGGTGGTGGTGATCAGGCCGTTGGCGTTGTTCAGGTCGCCCATGACGCCGCTGAAGTCGATGGTAATGGCGCTGCCGAGCAACGAGCTACCGTTCTGATTGTTCAAACTCGCCGCGTTGATGTTCAGGTTTTGGGTGGCGTTGATCAGTCCTTGGTCCTGATTGTCGAGCTGGCCGGTAACCCGAAGTTCGAGGCCGGTGCGACTGGTCAGGGTGCCGCCGTTGTTGTTCAGGCTACCGGCCTGCACATCGACGTTGGCCGCCGCGATCAAGCCTTTGATGTTGGTCAGCGCCTGCTGCACGCGCAGGGTCACGGCCTGATTGCCGAGCAGTTTGCCGTTGCTGTTGTCGAGGCTGTCGGCCGCCAGCGTGAACGCCTGGGCACTGGATATTTCGCCGTTGCGGTTGTTCACCTGGGCGAGGTTTTTCAGCACCAGTGCCGGGGCATTGATCAAACCGTTCTGGTTATTCAGCTCGCCGTGATTCAGGTCCAGGGTCAGCGACGTGTTACTGGTGAGCTGCCCGCCATCGTGTTGGTCGAGGCTGCTGACACTGACTGTCAGGGCCTTGTTGCTGGCGATCCGGCCTTTGCTGCTGTTATCGACCTGACCGGCGTTGAGGCTCAGGCTGTCGAGGCTGGCCAGTTTGCCGCCCTGGTTGTTCACCGCCCCCGTGGCGGTGATGCTCAAGGTCTGGCCGGCGTTCACCAGCCCTGCCACGTTATCCAGAGTGGCCATGCGCAGCGTCGCGGTGGCCAGACTCGAGAGTTCGCCAGTGCGGTTGTTCAGGTGGCCGAGGGTGGCGCTGAGATTACCGGTACTGGTGATCACCCCGTTGGTGTTGAAGACTTGATTGGCCGTAACGTTCAGTGCACCGCTGCTCAACACCCGACCGCTGTTCTGGTTGTCCAGGGTCCCGGCGGTGATGTTGGCGGTTTGCGCGGCGCTCAATGTGCCCCCCTGATTATTCAACGTCTGCGCGGTATTGACCGTCAGGTTGCGGCTGGCCACCACGCTCTTGCCAGTGTTGGTGAAATTCTGCGCATTCAGGTTCACATCACCGCTGGCATTGCGGCTGGTATCGGCGTTGACCCCGGCTTCGATGATGCCGTAGTTGGTCAATACACCACCGGCCGTCAGCGCGATGCTGTCCCGGGCGGCGAGGGTTTGCTGGTTGGTCAGATTGCCTTGGGTTTGCACGTTGACGGCGGTGCCGGCGTAGACCGGGCCACGCGCATCGAGACTGGCGGCTTTGACATTGACGGCGCCTGCGGCCGAGGTTTGCGCCAGGCTGAGATGGCCGTTGGCATCGAGCTGGATATCACCACCGCTGGCGGCCAGGTTGCCGTCGAGTTTCACCCCGACCCCGGCCTCGGTGCCGACCAGTTTGATCGCCCCGGCGTACATGCCGCCCAACGCGGAAGAGTCGATCGCCAGTTGTGGTTTGGCACTGCCGTCATCGGCGCGAGCAGTGGCGTTGAGGCTGTCGGCGTTGACGTCGTTGCGACCGGCAACGATGGTCAGGTTCTTCGCCTGAATCTCGGCATTGATCTTCGCGCTGCGGGTGATGATTTCGAAGCGGTCGACGTTGTTGGCGTTCAGCCCGGCGCCGTCGATGGTGACGCTGCCCTGATCGACCTGGAAGCGATCGAGACGACCGTTGTCCAGCACCGGTTTGCCGGTGGTCAGGGTCACGCGCGGGGTGTTGATGAAGCCGCAGCCGTTGCAGCTGATGCCGTAGGGGTTGGCGACGATGACCCGTGCCGACTGCCCCGCCACTTCGGTGTAACCGCGCAACTGGCTGGGGCTGCCGCCGACCACTTCGTTGAGGATGGTTTGCGCGGCGACCCCGTTGGTCAGGTTCGGGTTGCCGACGATGATCCCACCCAACTGGGTGGCGCCGGTCTGCGCGGCGACGTTGTTGAGGATGACGCCCTGGGTGCCGACGTTGTAGTCGTGAAACTGGTTATGCGACAGGCCCGTGCCGTTGGGCGTGGCGATCTGGATGATCGGCACGCCATTGCCCGCCTGCCCGAGGCTGGTGCCGGGCGTGGCCACCACGATCCCGTCGGCCTGGGCCCATATCGGCTGCCAGAACATGACGTTGGCCAACAGGAACGCCAGCCCGCGCTTGGGCATGCCCCAGGAGTGTTCACGGTTTTTTAAGGCAGCAGCGGGCTGGCCGGCCAGAAAGGCCAGTTGGCGAACATCCATGATCGAATCTCGTTAAAGCAGAATTTAGAGAAAGAAATCCACGCGGAAATAGATCGGCGCTTCGCGTTCGGTCAGCACGTCAGGGCGTTCCAGGGAATGGGCAAAAGTCACGCTGGCGGCCACATGCTGACCCCGGGCGAACAGCTCCACGGAGTCGCTGGACATGCGCCCGTGCTGATCGCCGTTGTAGCGGTCGCCACGGATCACGCCCTGGTCGTAACCCAGGCTGGTGCCGTATTCAGCGAACACCGGGCGCAGCCATTCCAGCGTCACCGGACGACTCCAGCGCAGGTCGTTGCGCCAGTAGCCGCCGCTGTCGCCGGACAACGACTGGTCCTTGTAACCGCGAATCGACGACTGCCCGCCGAGGCTGGTGCGCTGCGGGCTGAACAGCACGTCTTCACTGCGCTGGCCGGTCATCAGGCTGCTGAAACTGAAGGACTCGCCCCACAGCTTGAACGGCTGCAGATAGCTCGCGGTGGCGGTGTATTTGCGGTAACGCGCGTTCGGCTCGCCGGGGCCCGGATCACCGTTACCCTGGGCGTCGAACGCGCCGATGCCTTGTTGCATGCCCAGGTCGAGGTTGACGAAGGCACTGCCGACCCGCCGACCGTGGTTGATGCCGAACTGCGCTTCGCTGATGCGGTTGCTGCTCAGCTTGAGCTTGCTGTCTTCGATGAAGTTGTTGGTGCGCAGGTACGAGAGGCCGGTACTGAGCGACGTCTTGCTCAGGGCGTCGCGATGGATCACCCGCTCGGCGCGCAGCTGATGGTTTTCGCTGTCGCCGGTCTGCTTGAAATTGAAACCGTTGGCCTGGGCTTGCGAGCGGTATTCGCTCTGGCTGTAGGTGTAACTGAAGTTCCACCAGCCCCACGGCACGCTGTAATTGAGCAGCGCGTTGTTGGAGGTGTGCTGGTGATCGCTCATCGCATCGTGACCACCACGCAGCATCAACTGATCGGCCAGGCCCAGCGGGCTGTCCCAATCGAACGTCGTGCCCCACTGCTGCTCGCCGGTGCTGCGCTGGCCGTCGTTACTGCGCGACAACCCGGCACGCCACGGCTTCTGCGGCGTGTTCTTGACCAGCACTTCACTGCCACCGACGTTCTTGCCCGGCGACAATTCCATCTGCGCCTGATTCGACGGCAAACGGTTCAGCTGATCCACCATCTGCTCGATTTCCCGCAGATTGACCAAGTCACCACTCTTGCCAGGAAAAGCCATTCCCAATTCACGGTCCGACAGCTTGCTGCCCTCCGCGCCCTTCAACCCTTCAAGCCTGCCCTCGACCACCAGCACCTTCAAATGCCCACCGGACAAATCCTGCTGCGGCAAGTAGGCCCGGCTGGTGACCAGGCCCTTCTCGATGTACAGATCGGTGATGACTTTCAGCAACTCGTTGAGCTGCGTGACGCCCAGGCACTGACCGATGTAAGGCTTGAGCAGGCGATTTTTCTCGCCGTCCGAAAGACTGTCGGCGCCTTTGAGCTCGATGTCCTTGATGGGGAAACAACGGGTGTCGGCCGGGGCTGTCGGAGGCGCGGGTTTGGCTGCCTTGCCGGGTAATTCCTTGAGCTCCTCAAGACGCCGACGCTGCTCGTCGAGCAAGCGATCCTGACGTTCGCGGATCAGATCGGTTTCACCGGGGGTGGGGGCGGCGTGAGCAAGATTCAGCGGAGAAAGGCACAGCAAAGCCAGGCACAACCTCGCCACGAGGGCGGGTGGGTACATGTTCGATCCCTCGAATGGAGAGTAATGGCACAATGGTGGCGCGATATTAGATGGCCATTATTCTGGCGTCAATGAATGGATCCATTCGACGGAGGTTAAGGGACAACTTGTAATGGCTAAATCGGGCGCTTCCGACGAGAGCGCAGGACGTTTCCTGATGTGGTGTAGAAAAATGCTCACAACACCAAGGCGCTGTAGTCCACAGAGAAAAAGCCAAGTGCCAAACGGCAGGATCTTTTTTTAAGCAATAAAAAACCCGGACTCTGTCCGGGTTTCATTGATAGCGACCATGAACGGCTGCTATCGACTGCTACAGGTTTAATGTCTGCTTTAGGTATCAGAAGTTAGCCGGGGTGTTGGCGCTGATGATTTCAGCCTCATCTGCCCCAATATTGCGAAACCGATGCGGCAGTGTCGTCGGAAAGTAATACCCATCCCCGGCATTCAACACACTAATCTGCCCATCCACCGTCAACTCAACCGTGCCACGGGTTACGAGCCCACACTCCTCCCCCTCAGCATGCACGATTGGCTCTTCCCCAGAGCTCGCTCCAGGCGCGTATTGCTCGCGCAACAGCCGCATCTGCCGACTCGGCACCGAAGCGCCAATCAGCAACAACCGCAGCCCATGACGCCCGAGGTCCGGCTGTTCATTGGCGCGAAACACGTACTGATGCTCGCGCGGCGGCTGATCGAAGGTGAAGAAGTCCGCCAAAGACATGGGGATGCCTTCGAGCAGTTTTTTGAGGGAGCTGACGGAGGGACTGACGCGATTCTGTTCGATCAGGGAGATGGTGGCATTGGTGACGCCGCTACGCCGGGCCAGCTCGCGCTGGGACAGTTTGTAGCTTTCGCGTACTAATTTGAGTCGTGAGCCCGTGTCCATGACAGCCTTATGTGAGCACTACTTAAGGGGTAATGGGGGTGGGTGGCGGGCGACTGGTGGCCGCGGATTACGCCGTTTCCCGTCCCGGAACCGTGGAAGGCGGGTATTAAATCACGTTTGTGGGTGTTGCTCAGCAGGTTCGATAAACGGCTGGCAAAAAAGCTGTCGGTTTCTGATGTCAGTCAGTTCTGGTTTAGAAACTGTGGCGAGGGGCTTGCCCCCTCGCCACGAAGGTTTGTCCCGCATGGATTGCATTAATGGCAAAAAGCGGGGCCGCTTCGCGCCCCAGCGGGAGCAAGCTCCCTCGCCACAGGGGTGATGCGTAGCCTTGGCCGGCGGAGGCCGCCGGTAAGGTTACAGCTAGATGCCGAAGCGGTCTCGCAACGCGTAATACGCCGCGCCCATGGCGGTGAGTGGGGCCTGGAAGGTGCGGCCGCCGAGCATCGGCATGTGTGGCAGGGAGGCGAAGGCATCGAAGCGTTCGGCGTCGCCGCGGATCATTTCCGAGATCAGTTTGCCGGCCAGGTGCGAGCAAGTGACGCCGTGGCCACTGTAGCCTTGCATGTAATAGGCGTTTTTCTCGATGCGGCCGAATTGCGGCATGCGGGACATGGTCAGCAGGAAGTTGCCGGTCCAGCGGTAGTCGATTTTCACGTCCTTCAATTGCGGGAAGGTCTTGAGGATCTTCGGGCGGATCAGTTGTTCGATGTCGTCCGGCTCGCGGGCGCCGTAGACCACGCCGCCGCCGTACAGCAGGCGGTTGTCGGCGGTGAGGCGGTAGTAGTCGAGCAGGTAATTGCAGTCTTCGACGCAGTAGTTATTGGTGATCAGGCTGCGGGCGACCTTTTCCGACAACGGCTCGGTGACGACGATTTGCGAACCGCAAGGCATGCTTTTGCGGGTCACGCGGTTGTCGAGGTCTTGGGGCAGGTAGGCGTTGCCGGCGATCAGCAGGTACTTGGCCCGCACCACGCCTTTGGCGGTGCGCACGGTGATCGGTTCGCCGTAGGAGATGTCCACGGCGGCGGATTGTTCGTAGATTTTGCCGCCCAGGCGAATGATCGCAGCGGCTTCGCCCAGGGCCAGGTTCAGCGGGTGGATGTGGCCACCCTGCATGTCCAGCAGGCCGCCGACGTAGTTGTCGCAACCGACTTCGCGCTGGATGTCCGAGGCGTCGAGCATTTTCAGGTTGTTGTTGCCGTAGCGTTCCCAGTTACGCTTCTGCTCGGCCAGGCCATTGAGCTGCTTCTTGTTCAGCGCTGCGAAGATGCCGCCGGGGCGGTAGTCGCATTTGATGTCGTATTCCTTGATGCGCGAACGGATGATGTCGGCGCCTTCGAAGATCATGCTGCCGAGCACTTCGGCAGTCTTGTCGCCGTAGCGCTCTTCGATCACATCGACGTCGCGGCTGTAGGAGTTGACCAGCTGACCGCCGTTGCGACCGCTGGCGCCGAAGCCGACTTTGGCGGCTTCCAGTACCGTTACGCTATAGCCCGCTTCGCTGAGGAACAGCGCCGAGGACAGCCCGGTGTAGCCAGCGCCGATCACGCAGACATCGCATTCCACCAGTTCTTCAAGCACCGGGTAATCGCCGGTCTGGTTGCGGGTTGCGGCGTAATAGCTGTTTACATGATTTTGTGTAGAGCTGTGTTTCATACATTTCTCCGAGGGCCGCCGGCCTATGCCGGCGACCGCCGCTGTAAAAGTGTTAGAGCTTGATCCAGGTCGCTTTGAGTTCGGTGTACTTGTCGAACGCGTGCAGCGATTTGTCCCGACCGTTACCCGACTGCTTGAACCCGCCGAACGGCGCGGTCATGTCGCCGCCGTCGTACTGGTTGACCCAGACGCTGCCCGCGCGCAAGCCGCGAGCGAAGGTGTGGGCCTTGCTGAGATTGCTGGTCCACACACCAGCGGCGAGGCCGAAGATGCTGTCGTTGGCGATCTGCAGGGCTTCTTCAGCGGTGTCAAAGGTGATCAACGACAGCACCGGGCCGAAGATTTCTTCCCGGGCGATGGTCATGGCATTGGTCACGCCGTCGAAAATCGCTGGCTCCACGTACAGGCCACCGGTGCCTTCGAGGGCACGATTGCCGCCAGCAATCAGTTGCGCGCCCTGGTCTTTGCCGACCTGGATGTAGCGCAGCACATTGTCCAATTGGCGCTGGTCGACGACGGCGCCGACGGTGGTTTCAGGGTCGAGCGCATGGCCTGGCTTCCAGGCTTGCAGCGCTTCCAGCAGCAGCGGAATGAACTGCTCGCGGATCGAGCGTTCCACCAGCAAGCGCGAGCCGGCGGTGCAGACTTCGCCCTGATTGAAGGCTATCGCACTGGCCGCTGCCCGAGCTGCTGCGCGCAAGTCCGGCGCATCGGCGAACACCACGTTCGGGCTCTTGCCGCCCGCTTCCAGCCAGACGCGTTTCATGTTGCTTTGCCCGGCGTAGATCATCAGTTGCTTGGCAATCGCGGTGGAGCCAGTGAAGGCCAGCACGTCGACGTCCATGTGCAACGCCAGCGCCTTGCCGACGGTGTGACCGAAGCCCGGCAACACGTTGAACACGCCTTTGGGGATGCCGGCGTCGAGGGCCAGTTGCGCGATGCGGATCGCCGTCAGCGGTGATTTTTCCGAAGGCTTGAGGATGAACGAGTTGCCTGCCGCCAAGGCTGGGGCGAACTTCCAGCTGGCCATGATCAGCGGGAAGTTCCACGGCACGATCGCGGCGACCACACCTGCGGGTTCACGGGTGATGAGGCCCAATTGGTCGTGCGGCGTGGCGGCGACTTCGTCGTAGATTTTGTCGATGGCTTCGGCGCTCCAGCGGATCGCGTTGGCGGCCGCTGGAATGTCGATGGCCATGGAATCGCTGATCGGTTTACCCATGTCGAGGGTTTCCAGCAGCGCCAGTTCTTCCTGGTTGGCCAGAATCAAGTCCGCGAAACGAATCAAGATGCGCTTGCGTTCTGTCGGTGCCAACCGCGCCCAGATGCCGGATTCAAATGCACGGCGCGCGACGGCGACTGCCGCGTTAGCGTCGGCTTCGTCGGTGCTGGCGATGTTCGCCAGAAAGCGGCCATCGACCGGGCTGATGCATTCGAAGGTGTCGCCGCTGAGTGCCGGGCAGTATTGGCCGTCGATGAATGCGCGGCCTTCTAGTGTCAAGGACTGGAAGCGTTGCTCCCAGTCGCTGCGAGTGTTTGTCATGGTTGTGACTCTACGCAGAGGAATAGTTGATCGTTCTATTTGTGCTGGCGAATGTCGTGTGTCAGGTGATCTCGATGGTGGCTGTGCTGGTGCCTTCGCGGGCAAGCCTCGCTCCTACAAGGGACGCATCATCCCTGTAGGAGCGAGGCTTGCCCACGAAGGGGGCCTCACATTCGACATCAATGGCATTGACCCACCGTTCAGGCCCATCAAACCGTGTGCAGGTACCAGTTGTACTCAAGGTCTGAAATGGAGTTCTCGAACTCGGCCAGCTCGCTTTCCTTGCACGCCACGAACACGTCGATGTACAGCGGGTCGATGTAGCGCGCCATGACTTCGCTGTCGTCCAGTTCGCGCAGTGCATCGCGCAGGTTGTTCGGCAGGCTTTGCTCGTTCTGCTCGTAGCTGTTGCCTTCCACCGGGGCACCCGGTTCGATTTCGTTGGTCAGGCCGTGGTGAATACCGGCCAGTACCGAAGCCATCAGCAGGTACGGGTTGGCATCGGCGCCGGCGACACGATGCTCGATGCGCACGGCATCCGCCGAACCGGTGGGCACGCGCACCGCCACGGTACGGTTGTCGATGCCCCAGCTTGGCGAGTTCGGTACGTAGAACTGCGCGCCGAAGCGACGGTAGGAGTTGACGTTCGGGCAGAGGAACGCCATCTGCGCGGGCAGGGTCTCGAGCACACCGCCGATCGCATGTCGCAGCGCGGCGTTCTGCTCGGGATCCTCGCTGGCGAAAATGTTGTTGCCTTGTTTGTCGAGAATCGAAATGTGCACGTGCAAACCGTTGCCCGCCTGACCCGGATATGGCTTGGCCATAAACGTGGTGTCCATCTCGTGGTCGTAGGCGATGTTCTTCACCAGACGCTTGAGCAGCACCGCGTAGTCGCAGGCCTTTATAGGGTCGGAGACGTGATGCAGGTTGACTTCGAATTGCGCCGGGGCGCTTTCCTTGACGATTGCGTCAGCCGGGATGCCCTGCTCTTTCGCGCCTTCGAGGATGTCTTGCAGGCAGTCGACGTATTCGTCCAGATCGTCGATCAGGTACACCTGCGTCGAGTGCGGACGCTTGCCCGACACCGGCGAGCGTGGCGACTGCGGACGACCGTTCACGTTGTCCTGGTCGATCAGGTAGAACTCCAGTTCGAACGCCGCGCAAATGGTCAGGCCCATGTCATCGAACTTGCTTACCACCTGACGCAGCACTTCGCGCGGGTCGGCGAAGAACGGCTGGCCTTCGAGCTCGTGCATGGTCATCAGCAACTGCGCGGTCGGACGCTTCTGCCAGGGTTCGATGCTGAGGGTATCGGGGATGGGATAGCAGATGCGATCCGAGTCGCCGATGTCCAGACCCAGGCCGGTGCTTTCCACCGTGGAACCGTTGATGTCCAGGGCAAACAGTGACGCCGGCAGGTTGATGCCTTTTTCGTAGACCTTGTGAAGACTGGTGCGCTCGATGCGCTTGCCGCGCACCACACCGTTCATATCCGCAATCAGAAGGTCGACGTACAAAACCTCAGGATGTTGCTTAAGGAATGCGTTTGCTTCGTTGAGTTGAACGGCACGCAGAGGGACCGACATGATGCACCTATTAGCTGTTAATTATTATGTTCACTTCACTTGCGAGAGCCAGTCAACCCGAACGGCAAAGTGAAGTCAATAGCGAACACATGGCCTTTCAGCCTTTATTTTCTGGCCTTTTTTGGGCGTCAGAGTGCCACATCAGGCTTGAGCACCGCGTAGATCCTCAGCATCGGACGTTCGGCGTTTAGAATTTTTTACATGAGAGTTGTTAATTAAAATCAACAAGGCTAAGCTCCGGAAAAGCTCGTTCAAGTGTGAAACTTCGAGGTGATAAAAATGGCATTCAAGCCATTGATCGGCGTTACTGCGTGCGTCAAACAGATTGGCCTGCACCCCTACCACGTCAGCGGCGACAAGTACTTGCGTGCTGTCAGCGTCGCGGCATTGGGGCTGCCAGTGGTCATTCCTTCCTTAGGCGACCTGACCGAAACCGACGCGCTGCTCGCGCAGCTCGACGGTCTGCTGCTGACCGGCTCGCCATCGAATGTGGAGCCCTTCCACTATCAAGGCCCGGCCAGTGCTCCCGGTACGGATCACGATCCGCAACGGGACGCCACCACCCTGCCCTTATTGCGCGCAGCCATCGCCGCCGGTGTTCCGGTGCTCGGCATCTGCCGGGGCTTTCAGGAAATGAACGTGGCGTTCGGCGGCAGCCTGCATCAGAAGGTGCACGAACTGCCCGGCATGCTCGATCACCGGGAAGCGGACAGTCCCGATCTGGCCGTGCAGTACGCAGCGGCCCATGCGGTGACTGTGCAACCGGGCGGTGTGTTCGAAGCACTGGACCTGCCGCAGGTGTTCCAGGTCAATTCGATTCACAGCCAGGGCATCGACCGACTCGCACCCGGCCTGCGCGCTGAGGCGATCGCGCCGGACGGTTTGATCGAGGCGATCTCCGTCGAGCACAGCAAAACCTTCGCCGTCGGCGTGCAATGGCACCCGGAATGGCAGGTGCTTTCGAATCCTCCTTACTTGAGTATTTTCCAGGCGTTTGGCGAGGCGTGCCGACAACGGGCGGCGCTGCGTAATACGCGCTGACTTCAAACATTTCTAATCGATTGACTGCCCCCGTGAGTCTGGCGGGCGTGCCTTTGCGCGCCGGTGGCTCACGTAATAGATGAACCGCAATAACAACAAGTACGACCAGGCAGCCAGGACGGCGGTGCCGAATAAGCCCGAGCGGTAAGCGTTGAATTCAATGGCATCGCCCGGCCCGGGTTTGCAATCCACTCTTAAGTCAGGCCGTGTTGGCCCGACGACTGAAACCTGTTGGGAGTTTCATATGGCAAACGCCTCCAGCATCTACAGGAAGGCTCTTGATGGTCACCAGGCACCGAAAAAGGTGCTGGTGAAAGTCGACCGCGTCACCAAGAAATTCGACGAAACCACCGCCGTGGACGATGTGTCCCTGGAAATCCATCAAGGCGAAATCTTCGCCTTGCTCGGTGGTTCCGGCTCGGGCAAATCGACGCTGCTGCGCATGCTCGCCGGCTTCGAGCGCCCGACCGAAGGGCGGATTCTGCTCGACGGTGTCGACATCACCGACATGCCGCCCTACGAACGGCCGATCAACATGATGTTCCAGTCCTATGCGCTGTTCCCGCACATGACGGTGGCGCAGAACATCGCCTTCGGCCTCAAGCAGGACCGTTTGCCCGCCAGCGAAATCGACGCCCGTGTCGAAGAAATGCTGCGCCTGGTGCACATGACCCAATACGCCAAACGCAAGCCGCATCAGTTGTCCGGCGGTCAGCGTCAGCGTGTGGCACTGGCGCGTTCGTTGGCCAAGCGGCCGAAGCTGTTGTTGCTCGATGAACCGATGGGCGCACTGGATAAAAAGCTGCGTTCGCAGATGCAACTGGAGCTGGTGGAAATCATCGAGCGCGTCGGCGTGACCTGCGTGATGGTGACCCACGACCAGGAAGAAGCCATGACCATGGCCGAGCGCATCGCGATCATGCACCTGGGCTGGATCGCCCAGATCGGCAGCCCGGTCGACATTTATGAAGCGCCGGTCAGCCGCATGGTCTGCGAGTTCATCGGTAACGTGAACGCCTTCGACGGCACCGTTGTGGAAGACCTGGAAGGTCACGCGATCATTCACAGCCCGGACCTTGCGCAGAAGATTTACGTCGGCCACGGCGTGAGTACCTCGGTGCAGGACAAGTCGATCACCTACGCCATCCGCCCGGAAAAAATGCTGGTCAGCACCCTCAAGCCCGAGACCCGCTACAACTGGTCCGAAGGCAAGGTGCATGACATCGCCTATCTCGGTGGCCACTCGGTGTTTTATGTGGAGCTGCCTGGCGGCAAGATCGTCCAGTCGTTCATGGCCAACGCCGAACGCCGTGGCGCACGCCCGACCTGGGACGATCAGGTCTACGTGTGGTGGGAAGACGACAGCGGCGTGGTACTGCGCTCATGAGAACCTTCAATCAGCAGTTCCTGCGCCTGGTGCCCAGTGGCCGCAAAATGGTCATCGGCATTCCATTCCTGTGGCTGTGCCTGTTTTTCCTGTTGCCGTTCTTCCTGGTAATGAAGATCAGCTTCTCGGAAGCAGCCCTGGCCATTCCGCCCTACTCCGAGATTTACACCTTCGCCGAACAGAAATTTCAGCTGCTGCTGAACCTCGGCAACTACTCGCTGCTGACTGAAGATGAGTTGTACATCTCGGCTTACTTCGGCTCGTTGAAGGTCGCGTTTTTAAGCACACTGATGTGCCTGGTGATCGGTTTCCCGATGGCTTATGCGATCACCAAGGCCAGCAAGGAAGCGCAAAACGTCTTGCTGCTGTTGATCATGATGCCGACCTGGACCGCGATCCTGATCCGCGTGTATGCGTGGATGGGCATCCTCAGCAACAACGGTTTGCTCAACGCGTTCCTGATGTGGACCGGGCTCACGTCGCAGCCGATCGAGATCCTCAACACCAACACCGCCGTGTACATCGGGGTGGTTTACGCGTACCTGCCGTTCATGGTCCTGCCGCTGTACGCCAACCTGGTGAAGCACGATGGCAGCCTGCTGGAAGCCGCGTCAGACCTGGGCTCGAGCAACTTCAACAACTTCTGGAAAATCACGGTGCCGCTGGCCAAGAACGGGATCATCGCCGGTTGCATGCTGGTGTTCATTCCGGTGGTCGGTGAGTTCGTGATTCCGGAGCTGTTGGGCGGCCCGGAAACCCTGATGATCGGCCGCGTGCTGTGGCAGGAGTTCTTCAACAACCGCGACTGGCCGGTGGCGTCCGCCCTGGCGGTGGTGATGCTGGCGATCCTGATTGTGCCGATTCTGCTGTTCAACCGTAGCCAGGCCAAAGAGATGGAGGGACGGGGATGAACCGTTTCGGATTTTCACGATTGATGTTGGTGCTCGGCCTGTCGTTTATCTACCTGCCGATGCTGATTCTGGTGATCTACTCGTTCAACGCCTCGAAGCTGGTGACGGTGTGGGGCGGCTGGTCGGTGAAGTGGTACGTCGGCCTGCTCGACAACACGCAACTGATGGGCTCGGTGGTGCGCTCGCTGGAAATCGCCTGCTACACGGCGATTGCCGCGGTGGCGCTCGGCACGTTGGCGGCGTTTGTGCTGACCCGCGTGACGCGCTTCAAGGGCCGTACGCTGTTCGGCGGTTTGGTGACGGCGCCGCTGGTGATGCCGGAAGTGATCACCGGTCTGTCGCTGTTGCTGCTGTTCGTGGCCATGGCGCAGATGATCGGCTGGCCGCAGGAACGCGGCATCGTCACCATCTGGATCGCCCACACCACATTCTGTGCAGCCTATGTGGCGGTGGTGGTATCGGCGCGCTTGCGTGAGCTGGATTTGTCCATCGAAGAAGCCGCCATGGACCTCGGTGCACGGCCGCTCAAGGTGTTCTTCCTGATCACCATTCCAATGATCGCGCCATCACTGGCGGCCGGCGGCATGATGTCGTTTGCCTTGTCGCTGGATGATTTGGTGTTGGCGAGCTTTGTGTCGGGGCCAGGGTCGACGACCCTGCCGATGGAAGTGTTCTCGGCGGTGCGTCTGGGCGTGAAGCCTGAGATCAATGCCGTGGCCAGCCTGATTCTGCTGGCGGTGTCGATCGTCACGTTCATGGTCTGGTATTTCAGCCGCAGGGCCGAAGCCACCCGCAAACGAGCGATTCAGGAAGCGATGGACCAGACGGCCAGCGAGTCCTGGCAACAACCGAAAAAGCAATTGGTAGAAGCAACGGTCTAGCGCCACTGTCAAGTGAGCACTGACCTGTGGCGAGCGAGCTTGCTCGCGCTTGAGTGCGCAGCACTCACAAATAGGTATGGGTTGCCAGAATTTTGGGGCCGCTACGCAGCCCAGCGGGAGCAAGCTCCCTCGCCACAGGTAAGTCCGCTAGCCACTGGTTTTGTGTTCACCGCTTTTTTGTTTTATGTGATTTGAATAAAAAGAATGGAGTTGTACCGATGAAAATGTTTGGCAGGACTCTGCTGACACTGTCCTTATTGGGCGCAATCACCGCTGGCGCCCAGGCCAATGACAAGGTACTGCGCGTCTACAACTGGTCGGATTACATCGCTCCGGACACCGTCAAGAAGTTCGAAGACGAGACCGGCATCCGCGTGACCTACGATGTGTTCGACAGTAACGAAACCCTTGAGGCACGGCTGCTGGCGGGAAAATCGGGCTATGACATCGTGGTGCCGTCCAACAGTTTCCTGGCCAAGCAGATCAAGGCCGGGGTCTACCAGGAACTGGACAAATCGAAGCTGCCCAACTGGAAAAACCTCAACCCGGTACTGCTGAAAAACGCCTCGGCCAGCGACCCGGATAACGGCCACGCCTTCCCGTACATGTGGGGTTCGATCGGCATCGGCTACAACCCGGCCAAGGTCAAGGAAGTGCTCGGCACCAATGCGCCGGTGAACTCCTGGGACTTGCTGTTCAAACCGGAAAACGCCGCCAAGCTCAAAGCCTGCGGCATCAGCTTTCTGGATTCGCCGACGGAAATGCTTCCGGCTGCCCTGCACTATCTGGGCTACCCGGTGAACTCCCGGGACAAGGCGCAAATCGCCGAAGCCGAAGCGTTGTTCATGAAGATTCGACCGTCGGTGGCCTACTTCCATTCGTCGAAATACATCTCCGACCTGGCCAACGGCAACATCTGCGTCGCCGTCGGTTACTCCGGCGATGTGCTGCAAGCCAAGGCCCGCGCCCAGGAAGCTGGCGACAAGGTCAAGATCGAGTACAGCATCCCGAAAGAAGGCGCCGGTAGCTTTTACGACATGGTCGCCATCCCACGGGACGCCGCCAACGTCGACAACGCCTACCTGTTCATGAACTTCCTGATGCGCCCGGACATCATTGCCGAAGTCACCAACAGCATCGGCTACAGCAATGCCAACGCGGCGGCCACGCCGTTGGTGGATGAAGCGATTCGCGACGACCCGGGGTCGTACCCGCCGCAAGCGGTGATGGCGACGTTGTATGCCATTCCTGACATGCCGATCGCCACCCAGCGGATCATGACCCGGGGCTGGACGCGGGTGAAGCTGGGCAAGTAATCCCGCCTCACTGATCGTCCCCATGCTCCGCGTGGGAACGATCATCCATTACAGCTTTCCCTTTTCCGTTCACGCAGCGCCTTACCACCGCTGCACTCCTCTCTGAAGAACGGCTTCACCTGGCTTCCTCGGTTAAGGTGAATTCAGGCGCCCTCGGGCGCCTTTTTTTGTGGGCTTATGAAGTGACCAGCGGCCACTCGGCCAGCGCGATGTACCGGCCTTTATGGGACTCGAACAGGCTGAAGCGATCGGCGCGCAGGTAAAACTCCGGCGGCGTCGCGGATTCGGGGACTGGCGCCCGGTAGTCGCGCATCAGGGTCAAATGCGGGCGAAATTCCCGATGGGTGTCTTCAAAACCGAACGGCAGCATGGCCTGCTCCAGCGCATACACCAGGCGCAGCAACTCCGGTGCCGCCTGCGCGGGTGCCAGCAGCAATACCCCGGAGCGACGCCAGACCTCCAGCCGATCCAGCACCACCGTCAACGGCACGCCGGACGTGCGGATATTGGCGGCGGCCTTGCAGACACCCGCTATCTGCGCCATGCCGACCGAACCGAGAAACAGCAGGGTCAGGTGAAAGTTTTCCGCCGGCACCGGGCGCCCTATGTTGAGCCCCAGCGCGGCGCGCCATTGGGCGATGGCCCGACGCTGTTCGGGGGCGCAGTTCAGGGCGAAGAACAGCCGTTTGAACGGCTCGCGGGTTTCATCGCTCATGTCTGGCACCTCAATGCTCGGGGACCCTTTGATTTTACAAAGAGATACCACGCCAGCAAGCCCATTTCTGGCGCCTGTCGGCATGCGCGTTATAGTTGAAGCAACCGAATTGACGGGAGGACGCCATGCGTCAGGTCATCAGCAAAGAGCCATGGTGGGCCGTACCACCGAAGCCCGGCCAGGATGAGTCCGAGCTGGAATGGGGCTGGCTGGTTCATTACAACGAGGGCGAGCCGCGCTTCGAGTTCATCAAGGAGCGGCCGTCGAACAGCGAGATTCGCAATCGCAAAAGCTGCAGGATCACCCCGACACCGGAGTGATCCTGCCACCCCTTCAGGCTTTGACGAGCATTTCGAAACCGCCAAAAATCGCCCGCTGGCCGTCGAACGGCATCGGATTGACGTCCGGTTGCATCCGCGGATCGCTCATCAGTTTCGCCATGCCGGCGTCACGGGTGGCCTTGTCGGGCCAGACGATCCAGGAAAACACCACGGTCTCGTCTTCCTTGAGCTTTACCGCCATGGGAAACGACGTCACTTTGCCATCGGGCACATCATCGCCCCAGCATTCGGCGAGGCTGAGCGCGCCGCTTTCCTTGAAAATCGTGGCGGCGGTTTGCGCGTGTTGCTTGAATTTTTCACGGTTGGCAGTGGGCACTGCTGCAACAAAACCATCAACGTAAGCCATGATCGTTCTCCTCGGGTTATGGGTTGATCTGCTGGGTAGTCGATCCAGCGTGGCTCCAATCGACAGTTTCCGTGCCCACGCCGACCGACGGTTCGACCGATGGCTCGACCGATCGCTCGGCGGTTTGCGCCAGGCTGCCCTCGATCTGCCCGGCCATGTACAGCGTTCCGGCCATGACGCCGGTGGTGGGGTTCTGCACCAGTTTCAGCCACGCCTTGTCGAATGAATCGCCAAGGCTGCTGCGGATCAGCGCCTCGCTATCGGGCCGGTCGTTGGCTTGAATAACCGCACGCACCCCCGCCACTCCCAGGGAAATCAACGCCCCGGCCAGTTTCCCCGCTGCTGCCGCCACGGCACTGGCCGCACCTCGCGGCGCCATTTCGGCTTCCATTCGCTGGCTGGCACGCCTGGCCACTGGCGCCATGCCGGCGTCCGTCGAGGCGATCCCCTTTTCGCCGCCCGCCGTGTGAATCTTGTCGATCAATGCCGCATAGGCCGGCAGCGTAGTCAGCCGTTCGCTGTGCACCACCTGATACAACGACGCGTCGCGCGCGGGCGGCGGGCCGAGTGAAATTGCCGGAATTTTCTGGATACGGTCGTTGAGCTGCGCCATCGGCACGCCATGACGCTGGGAAATGACCTGAAGTTGCTGGCCAAGGGTCTGCACGTAAAACTCTGTCGCTTGCCCGAGAATCTCGTCGGGATCGATCTCCACCGCCACCGGCTCCAGCACTTGCCGGTGATATTCCTCCAACAGATAGGCGGCCAGGCGTTTGGCCGACGCATCCTGCTCGCCCGCGGCAGTGATGGTGTACCAGCTGACCTTCATCGACAGCCATTCCTGGGTCCAATAGCTGCTGAACCACGGAATGAAGACTTCTTCGGTCTGTTCGTAAACCCGCGTGCGCCAATGTTCCATGGACCCGCGGGCATACACCCGGGCCTGTTCGGTGGCCTGCTGGGAAGCGGCGATGATTTCTCGGTCCACCTGCTGCCAAGTGCTCTGGGAAACCACCACCGGCGGCGCCACCACTACCGGGGCACGTGCGGGCGTGACGCATCCCGCCAGTACCACCAACACAGCGGCGATCAGCGAGCGCAGGTTCAAGATCGCGGTGTCCTACAGACTTCGCCGAACGGAGTGTCCGACGCTAAGTAGCATGTTGATTTGAGTATAGGTCGGGGGCGGTGGCCGTCCGTCAGGAAGCTGATGGCGCCTTCAAAAATACCTTCGCGAGCAAGCCCGCTTCCACATTGGATCACTGTCGGACACAAGATTCGTGCACACAGCAGATCCAGTGTGGGAACGGGCTTGCTCGCGAAGAGGCCCTCAAGATCAGCGCAAATCACCACCATCATCCACGTCGATATTCACCATCGCCGCGAATGCCTTCCGCAAAAAAACCGTCAGGCGCAGGATCAATTCATCGCCACTCAAACCCCGCATCGGAGGGGCACACCATGTTGATCCATCTCCTGACTTGCCTGGCCCTGACGGCCATCACCCTGACCCTGTTTTCCCGCTTCGTGCTGGATATCGATCAAACCGAGGAGCCGACATCATGATTTATACCGTCAGCCTCGCCGTGAGCTTTCCGGTGTTCGGCAGCAACTATTATTCGCAGCAGGTCGTCTCTCGCAAAGCCGTCGCGCTGGTGTTCGACAAACAATTCGAGACCTTGCTGATGCCGGCAGCCACCAACCACTTCAGTAACGAAGTGGTCGGGCTCAACGATCAGTTCCGTTTTTTGAATGATGTGCTGGTTGAGCATCTGCTGGAAACCGAGATGACTCAGCGTTCGTCACGCTCGGCGCAAGCGTTCACCTTTTGAAACACTGAGCGATGCGGGTCAGCGTGGTCCGCCACCGGGCCCACCGCCGAAACCTCCATGATGGCCACCACCACCACCACCACCACCACCACCACCACCACCACCACCACCACCTGGCGGGAAGAACATCCAGCAGCCCGACAGGGACGACAACAAGGCGAAGACCACCGCCGCTTTTACAACTTTGTTCAACTTCATTACGTCACTCTCTGTTTAGGCGAGAAAAACAACCTTTCTCGCCCTTTCAGACAGTGTTTGCGGGGGTTTGAGCACCGTTCCAGTGTAAAGAATGGGTAATGGTTGTATCGTAAATGACTCATATTCCACAGATTTTTCAGGGAGCGGACCAATCGGCTATTTCCAAGTTCCCCCATAGGGCACGGTCCCAAAGGCGGCAGTCACACTCGCCGCCTCTGCAAGCGCTCTGATACAAAGCCGTTTTATAGTCGCAGCCTTTCATTCAGGCCGGCGCACAGCCCTCACCTTCCCGCTGTTGCCACCGCCACAGAAAAACCGGTCGTGGCCATCGAACTCCAGCCCCGACACGCCGACGCCAGCCGGCATCTGGACGCTCTCCAACACCTCGCCCGTGGCCGGATCGACTCGTCGCAGCTCGCTCTCGTCACCTTCCCAGGTGCCGTGCCACAGATCGCCCTCGACCCAGGTCACTCCGGTGACGAAGCGATTGGACTCCAGGGTGCGCAGCACCGCTCCGGTCTGGGGATCGACCTGATGAATCTTGCGCTCGCGGTACTCACCGACCCAGAGCGTGCCTTCGGCCCACGCCAGCCCTGAGTCACCACCGCCACCGGGCGCGGGGATGGTGGAGATCACGCGGCCGGTCTGCGGGTCGATTTTCTGGATGCGATCCTCGGCGATCTGAAACAGGTGCTGGCCGTCGAAGGCTGTGCCGGCGTGGGCGGCGACATCGATCGATTTCAGGGTCTTGCCGCTGGCCGGGTCCAGGGCGTTGAGTTTGTCGCCGGAGGCAAACCAGACACGCTGACCGTCATGGGTGACACCATGCACATGGTCGATGCCTGGAAAAGGCCCGTATTCGCGGATGATTTCAGCCGTTGAATGTTTCATGTCTTGCTCCTCGTTTACTGACTGCGATCACTGGGGTAGTGATGAGGATGCTAATCACTGGGCAGCAACGCCGTGAGTAACAATCCCGTCGCGAATCCCGGAACCGGCGGGAACATCCAGCGACGAGCCCGACCATGACCGAATGACTGCACCTTGCCGGTCGCCGCCAGCGTGTCGAGGGCTCGTTGCACGGTGCGCTGACTGGCGCCGAGCGCCAACGCCAGGGCCGAACTCGACCACGACTCGCCGTCAGCGAGAAAGGCGAGCAGCGTCGCATGCTGCTCTTCGACAGGCCGCGCCAACACCGCGACGTCAGGCGCAATGCGTGGCACCAGCGCAAACCCTCGCGGGGTCGCGACCACGTCGGCGATCAGGTGCAGCGCCCTGCGCAGCCGCCCAAGTTCGACGCGCAACCGTGCGCGATGGGACTCATCCACGTGCTTCATCCGAAAGGCTCGCGCAATCAGCGTTTCCCTTGGCACGTCGGCGGGCCACGCTTCGCCCAGCGCCCGGGCGAGCGCAAACAGCACCGGTCGCCTGGCGAGTGATACTGACGAGTCTGCATCGCGCACAATGTATCGACAGGCGTCCACCACCAGCGTGGGAGATGCCAATAGCGCTTCAATTTCATCGAGCAGCAGCGGCTGTTCCTGCCCGCCGATAATCAGCCGCGCCGCTGGCGTATCGAGGATATGCGAGGCGCTTTCGACCTCGGCGGTGAGTGCCGCAATGCCCGCGTGCTGCGCGGCATGCTCGGCCCGAACAAGTGCAGCACGCGCCGCTTTCGTTTGCAGACGACGCATCGCGATGCCCGCCAGAACCAGTTCGTAAGCGGCCCTCGACGCGGGCAGCAATGGCGTCGGGTCGAGTTCGGCGAGACGGCCCTCGGCCTCGTCGAGATGCCCGATCAGCAGCAAGCGGCGAATCTCGAGATAGCGCGCATGGGCGGCGTTGACCCAATCGCCGTGTGCCTGAAGCGTCGCCCGCGCGGCGTCGAGTACCTTCACCGGCCAGTTCAGATCACGGGAGGCGAGCGCGATCTCGGCTTCGGCGACCACACACCGCGCGCGGGCCAAGGCCTCCTTCGCACCGAACGCCCGCGCGGCACTTCGCACCAGCGCCTTCGCTCGCACAAGGTCACCCAGTTGCGCCATCGCGATGCCACGAAGGGCAAGTGCAGGTGCGTCGTTGCGCAGGGCGATGCGGTTCAGCGCGCCGAGCGGATCACCCGCCGCAAGCGCACGCGCTGCTGCGGTGATCAGCGAGTCCATGGGAATTGCGCCACTGGTGACCCCACCGTCCGATGTCCGCTGATCAGTCTATCTCACGACTGCTAAGCCGCACGCCGATCTGCCAGGGGCACCCGTTACTCAGTAATCGACCCACACCCCACCCAGGTCCGCGGAATGGACGCAGCGCTCGACCCAACGCACGCCTTCGACACCGGCATTGATGTCTGGATAACGCAGCGTTGCCAGTTGTTCATGATCACCACGGTTGGCGGCGTCCATGGCCAAGGCGAAACGGTAATAGAGGTTGGCCCAGGCATCGAACAGCCCTTCCGGGTGCCCGGCACCGATCCGGTCATCAAGCAACGCATGGGGATGCAGATAGCCCATCCCGCGCTCCAGCACCTGGGCAGGTTTACCCTGGACTTCGAATGACAGCTGGTTCGGCCGCTCATCCCACCATTCAAGGCTGGCCCTGGAGCCGATCACCCGAATTTTCTGGCCATGCATGGATCCGGCGTTCACCGCGCTCGACCACACACTGCCCATGGCCCCGCCTTCGTATTCCATCAGTGTGTAGGCGTTGTCCTCGAGTGGTGCGCGGCTTTTGACAAAGCTCTGGCGTGTGCACAACAGCCGTTTGATCTTGAGCTCGGGCAGCATGACTTCCGACAGGTACAGCGGATGAGTGCCAACGTCTCCCAGCACATAACTGGGGCCAGCGAGGCGCGGATCGACCCGCCATTTGGTCGCCTCGCTCTGCGCCTCGACCGCCTCACAGTGGAAGCCATGGGCAAACTGCATGTGCACCATGCGCACCTCACCCAACTCACCCTGGGCGATCATTTCCCGCGCCTGCTCGATCAACTGGTGCCCGGCATAGCCGTAGGTCACCCCCACCACCCGGTTTCGCGACAACGCGATTTCGCGCAGGGTTTGCGCCTCCTCGAGGGTGAAGCACAGCGGCTTTTCACAGACCACATGCAGCCCCGCTTCCAGAGCGGCCTTGGTGATTTCAAAGTGAGTGCCATTGGGCGTCGCCACGGAAATAGCCTGGATACCATCCGCCCGCCCGGCTTCGCCCTCAATCAGGCTGCGATAGTCGGCGTAGCAACGCTCGGGGTCGACCCCCAGTTGCACACCAAAGTCGCGACCGCGTTGCGGGTCCAAGTCGAAGGCACCGGCCACCAGTGCAAACGACTGGTCACGCAGGGCCGCCGAACGATGGATGTAGCCGATCTGACTGTCACGCCCGCCGCCCACCATCGCCCAGCGGATTGGTTGAGGAATTCGCTTGCTGCCATTGATCATCGAAATGTCCTTCGCATGAGAGAAATCAGAAACCCGCCCGGGACAGGTAGTCACGGCTGGCAGCCACGTCGCGCAGGCTGCCATGGGCGTTACGTGGATCACGCTCTTGCTCGACCGTGATGTAACCCTGGTAACCGATCTCGGTGATCAGCTCGCGCAAGGCGCCGTAGTCGATGACACCCTGGCCGATCGGGCACATCACGCCTCTTGCGCACGCGGCGAAGAAGGTGATGTGTTCGCCCAGCACTTGATCGAACACGGCCTGATCGATGTCTTTGAAATGCAGGTAATCCACGCGGTCCGCGTACTGGCGCAGGGTCTGCACCGGGTCCATGCCGGCGTAGTACAGATGGCCGGTGTCCAGGCACAGGCCGGCCACTTCGTAGGGGATGTCTTCGACCAGTCGGGCCAACTCGTCGGCGAACTCGATGTAGCCCCCGGCGTGCGGATGAATCACCGTGCGCACACCGAATTCCGTCCACGCCAACTCGGCGATGGCGCGGATGTGGGTCATCATGCCCCGCCAGGCATCGGGCGCCAGGCGCGGCGCGCGGTCAGAGTGGCCAGCGGCGTAGTCACGCTCCTCATGCCCCCAATCGATGACCACCAGACACGGCATGGCGAAACGTTGCCCCGGCTCCAGGGGAATTGCCGGCAACTGCTTGAGCAATGCGCAGATATTGCGGGTTTGATTCAGCAGGCTGGGCAGGTTGGCGGGGGCGACCAGATTGTCGAATACCGTGCCAGCCACCACATGCAGGCCGTGTTCGACCAGCACCGAGCCCACCGCGTCGGCGTCCAGTGGCAGGTAACCGTATGGCCCCAATTCGATGCCGCGATACCCCGCTTGCGCCGCTTCGCCAAGAACCTGTTGCCACGCCGGCAGATGAGGATTATTGACGTCGTCGACGCCCCAGCAACAAGGCGCGGTGGAGATGTGGAGGGTCATGTCAGGCTCCGGTGATTATTGTTATGGGTAGCGATGTTTCGCTGGGAGAAATCCTAAGGCGGGCAGGTCTATGGCTGCTATAGTCGGTCGGCGATACCTGTCAAAACCCGTCAAAAGTTTCAGATAGGCTTTCATTTCATGTCAGAGCATTCATCGTCAAAAGCCGACAACCCGATCGGTCGTCGTTCAACCATGGAAGACGTGGCACTGGCCGCCGGGGTGAGCCTGTCCACTGTGGACCGGGTGATGAACCTGCGGGCCAACGTGCGCGCCGATACCGCGCAACGCATTGCCGAGGCTGCCGCCCGACTGGGCTTCTACGGGCGTAATGTGATCGAACAACGAGTGCTGCAGCAGCGCCCGACCGTGCGTTTGGGGTTTCTGCTGCAAAAGCGTGGCGTGGCGTTTTATCAGGGGCTGGCCAAGGCCTTGGCTGAGGCGGCGACGGCCAGCGTGCGGGCCCAGGTTCGAGTGCTGATCCACTACATCGACGACCTGGCCCCGGCCGCCACCGCAGAACGCATCCTCAAGTTGCAAGGCGAAGTCGATGCCTTGGGCGTGGTGGCCGCCGACCATCCGGCTGTTCGCGAGGCCATGGCGCAATTGCGAGCGGCCGGCATTCCCGTGGTCGCCCTGGTGTCCGAGCTGAGCGCCTCGGCCGGCGCCGGTTATGTCGGCGTCGACAACCGTGCCATGGGCCGCACCGCCGGCTGGTTCATCAAGCACCTGGCAGCGCAACCGGGGCCAGTGGCCGTGATGGTCGGCACCCAGCGCTTTCAGTGCCAGGAACTGTGTGAAATGAGTTTTCGCTCCTTCCTGTCGGAACAACCCCAGGACTGGGAATTGCTGGCTACGCGCCTGACTCTGGAGGACGAGGAATTCGCCTATGCCGGCACGCTCGACCTGCTCACCAGCCAGCCCGACCTGGTCGGCCTGTATGTGGCAGGTGGCGGTATCGAAGGGGTCATCAACGCCTTGCGCGAACTGAAAGCCCAGCACATCGCGCTACCCGTCGTGGTGTGCCACGACCTGACCCCCATCACCCGGGCAGCCCTGCGTGACGGCATCGTTCAAGCCGTGCTGTCACACCCTGTCGAGGCGCTGGCGCAAACGGCGGTCAGGGCCATGGTGGATGCCGCGATAGATCCAGCGTCGGACAGCGCAGCGAAGTGCATGCTTTCGTTGCAGATTGATGTGGCTGAAAGTGTTTAGCAGGTGATACACAACAGAACGAACGGCCTGACGATGAGGCTGTAAACTGGCCGCGCAAAAAAGGCGTCGCACCATTGAATGCCCCAGCCCCCCTTCACCCCCACAAACAAGAGACCCCCATGGCAAACCACGACATCACTTTCCTCCCCGATCCCGACGCGGAATCCATCTCCTCCGACGTCGCCGGTTTCGGCGGCCTGCTGGTCTCCACTCAAATTCCTACCCGCGCCGACGGCAGCCTGGAGCTGGGCGACATCACCCTGCAGAGCGAGTGCACTTTGCAGGCGCTCAAGGTCGCGCTGGAGAACGCCGGCAGTTCGATGGACCGGGTGCTGCATCTGACCATCTACCTCACCGACATGGCCGACCGCGCCGCGTTTAACGAGGTCTACCAGCGTTTCTTCGCCAAGCCCTGGCCGGTTCGCGCCGCCGTTGGCGTGGCCGCTTTGGCGGTCGAAGGCATGCGCGTGGAAGTCACCGCGATGGCGGCCAAAGGCTAAATCCGCGAATGTGCCCGGTGGGAGTGGCCCCCGCCGGGCACGTTGGCGAGTGGATATCTGCGCGAAGCCGATTATGCTTCAAGAAACCATGCAGCAATGCGAGGCCGTCAGCCCTGTTTCCATTATTCGCGCAATTGGTAATCCGACGACATCAGCCCTAGGGCCTGGGTGCGGCAACGTTGATGAGGTACTCCGGCCTTCAACAAGAGCAAGACGGAGAAGACTCATGGCCACGATTGACACTACAGCCACGGGCAGCACGCCCAACCGCGGGATCACCAGGGAGGAGCGCAAGGTCATTTTCGCTTCGTCCCTGGGCACCGTTTTCGAGTGGTACGACTTTTATCTTTACGGCTCCCTCGCGGCAATCATCGCCAAGCACTTCTTCGCCGGGGTCAATGAAACAACATCCTTTATCTTCGCCCTGCTCGCGTTCGCCGCAGGCTTCGCGGTGCGGCCCTTCGGCGCCATCGTGTTCGGCCGCCTGGGCGACATGATCGGGCGCAAGCACACGTTCCTCATTACCATTGTGATCATGGGTGTTTCCACCGCCGTCGTGGGTTTTCTGCCTGGCTACGCGACCATCGGCGTGGCGGCACCGGTCATCCTGATCACCCTGCGTCTGCTGCAAGGCCTGGCCCTGGGTGGTGAGTACGGTGGCGCAGCGACTTATGTGGCCGAGCATGCGCCCAAAGGCAAGCGCGGCTATTTCACTTCATGGATTCAGACCACCGCGACCCTCGGTCTGTTTCTGTCGTTGCTGGTGATCCTCGCCTGCCGCACCCTGCTCGGCACCGAAGCCTTCGAGGCCTGGGGCTGGCGGATTCCCTTCCTGCTGTCGATCCTGCTGTTGATCGTCTCGGTCTACATTCGCTTGCAACTCGCCGAGTCGCCGGTGTTCAAGAAGATGAAAGAAGAAGGCAAGTCTTCCAAGGCACCGCTGACCGAATCCTTCGCCCGCTGGGACAACCTCAAGATTGTGATCATGGCTTTGCTCGGCGGCACGGCTGGCCAGGCCGTCGTCTGGTACACCGGGCAGTTCTACGCGCTGTTCTTCCTGCTGCAGACGCTGAAGATTGACCCGCAGACCGCCAACTTTTTGATTGCCGGCTCGCTGCTGATCGGCACGCCGTTCTTCATCCTGTTCGGCAGCCTGTCCGACCGCATCGGCCGCAAGGGCATCGTCATGGCCGGGTGCATCCTCGCAGCCGTGACCTACTTCCCGATCTTCCATGCGCTGACCGAGTTCGGTAACCCCGACGTGTTTGCCGCGCAGGCGAAGAATCCGGTCACGGTGGTCGCCGATCCCGGCCAGTGCTCGTTCCAGTTCGACCCGGTGGGCAAGGCCAAATTCACCAGTTCCTGCGACCTCGCCAAGACTGTGCTGGCGAAGAAGGCCATCCCCTACAAAAACGAGAAAGCCGCGCCTGGCGCCGTCGCGCAGGTGCGCATCGGTGACAAGGTGATCCCGAGTTTCGAAGGCACCGGCATGCCCGCCGCTGACTTCAAGACTCGCAATGACGCCTTCGTCGCCACCCTCGGCACCGCCCTCAAGGACGCCGGCTACCCCGAGAAGGCCGACCCGGCCAAGACCAACTATCCGATGGTGTTGCTGCTCCTGACCATCCTGGTGATCTACGTGACCATGGTCTACGGCCCGATCGCCGCCTGGCTGGTAGAGCTCTTCCCGGCGCGCATCCGCTACACCTCGATGTCGCTGCCCTACCACATCGGCAATGGCTGGTTCGGCGGCTTCCTGCCCACGGTGGCATTCGCCATGGTCGCGGCCACTGGTGATATCTACTACGGGCTGTGGTACCCGATCGTCATCGCCGTGATGACGGCCATCCTTGGCACTTTCTTCCTGCCGGAAACCAAGGATCGGGAGATTCATCACACGTAAGCGTTCAGGGTCGAGCAGCGATAGATTTGCACCCCACGCAATAAAAACGCCCCGTCAGTCCTTTCCTGACGGGGCGAATCACCACCGACACCGACGATGTTTAAGCTGCGCGTTTAAAGACACCCGGTGTTACTTCATCAAGGCTACAACGCCTTGCGTCATTGCCTACGACTACGCCAGAATCCGCCGGCTTGTGCGCTTTGGGCTCGGGTTTTATCGTTTCCCGGTCACTGAAAAACAGTGATCGGGTTTGGTAGCCCGGTATTTCCAGGCGCATAGCGCCGCCTTTTGCAGAGGTTTTTTTTTCACCTCTGTTTTTATGGTGGTCATGCGTAGGGCTCCTTCGGGCGCGCCGGGTTCCTGGACCGGTCTACCAACCTGTGCATGGCCGCCACCCTTCGTTTGGTAGCAAAGGGTGATGGCTCCTCTAATAGTTTTCCCAGGAGTTTCATCCATGTTCAAACCTACGCCCAATCCGCCGGTCACAGACCCGACATCCCCCTACGAATCCCCCGATTCAAAGAAATTCCACGAAGCCGCCGAACGCGCCCTCGACCACTACCTCAACCCGGCCGCCCAGATCATGGCCTCCACCCACGAACCCGAGCCCATGTACCTCGCCAATCCGAAGTACAACACCGAATCCTTGCTGGCTAACGCCAGCGAAACTCTCGGCTCGGCCACCGAAATGCTCAGCAATTTCGCGGCGCTGCTGGAGACCTCACATCGCAAAACCCTGCTGGGCATTGCGCAAGTGGTCATGCTCGGTGAACTGGCGGTGAACCAGGCGCTGGATCACGTCGAACCGAAGGAATAACTAATGCAATGTGGGAGCGGGCTTGCTCGCGAAGACGGCGGCACAGTCAACATTGATGTCGCCTGACATACCGCTTTCGCGAGCAAGCCCGCTCCCACAGGTAAAGCCGCGCTCACCGAAACTCGCGCATACCCGCAGTAGGCTAAGCTTTCAACAGCTCATTGCTCACGATGCTCGCGTCTGCAGGTTTTGGTTTTTTCTGGAGAGCGTCTGCAACAGCTATTTCAGACAGGTCCAGATCATTCACGCAGGACTGACGCGATGACCGAGCCCCTTCTCAGTTTCGAAGCACTTAAACGCGCCGCTGCCTCCGGCGAAATCGATACCGTGCTGGTGTGCATGGTCGATATGCAGGGGCGACTGGTCGGCAAGCGTTTCCAGGTCGAGTTTTTCATCGACAGCGGCCACGAAGAAACCCACTGCTGCAATTACCTGCTGGCCGACGACATCGACATGGAACCGGTGCCGGGATACGCCGCTGCCAGTTGGAGCAAAGGCTATGGCGACTTTGTGCTCAAACCCGACATGTCCACGTTGCGACGCGTGCCGTGGCTGGAATGCACGGCGCTGGTGCTGTGCGATGTGCTCGATCATCACCACAGAAAAGACCTGCCCCACAGCCCGCGAGCGATCCTGAAAAAACAGGTCGAGCGCCTGCGCGAGCGTGGCTATACCGGCATGTTTGCCTCTGAGCTGGAGTTCTATCTGTTCGACGAGAGCTACCAGGCGATCCACGAGCGCAACTATCACCAGCCGAAGACCGCCGGCCATTACATTGAGGATTACAACATCCTGCAGACCACCCGCGAAGAACCGGTGCTGCGGGCGATTCGCAAACACCTGCAGGCCTGCGGCATTCCCGTGGAAAATTCCAAGGGCGAATGGGGGCCGGGGCAGGAAGAGATCAACATTCGTTATGCCGACGCCATGACCATGGCCGACCACCACGTCATCATCAAGCACGCCTGCAAAGAGATCGCGCAACTGCAAGGCAAGGCGATCACGTTCATGGCCAAGTGGCGCTATGACGCGGCCGGTTCCAGTAGCCATATCCACAATTCGCTGTGGGACAAGAACGGCAAAAAATCGCTGTTCTTCGACCCCAAGGCCGAGTTCGGCATGTCGAAGCTGATGCGCTCGTGGGTCGCCGGGCAGCTCAAATACGCCAACGACGTCACCTGCTTTCTTGCGCCCTACATCAATTCGTACAAACGCTTTCAGGCCGGCACCTTCGCGCCGACGCGGGCGGTCTGGAGTCGGGACAATCGCACCGCCGGCTTTCGTTTGTGCGCCGAGGGCAGCAAATCCATCCGCATCGAATGCCGCATCGGCGGTGCCGACCTCAACCCCTATCTAGCCTTCGCCGCGTTGATCGCCGCAGGCCTGGCCGGGATCGACGAGAAGCTCGAACTCGCAGCGCCGTTCGAGGGCGATGCCTACGTCGATGAGCATTTGCCTGAAGTGTCGAAAACCCTGCGCGAGGCCTGCGCCGCGCTCAAGGCGTCGAGCATGTTGCGCGAGGCGTTCGGTGATGAAGTGATCGACCACTACGTGCACACCGCCGACTGGGAACAGAAAGAGTACGACCGACGGATAACCGACTGGGAACTGCAGCGCGGCTTCGAGCGCTATTGAGCACGCCATGACTGAGACCGTTCAACTCATCTCCCCGGTCGACGGCCGGGTCTATGCCGAACGCCGCCGTGCCGATGCGGCGCAGATCGAGCAAGCCCTGATCGCCGCCGAAACCGCCCAGGCGCAATGGAAGCGCCGGCCACTGAGCGAACGCGCCGCCTTTTGCAGCGCTGCCGTGGACGCGATGCTGGCGATGAAGGACGAGATCGTGCCGGAGCTGGCCTGGCAAATGGGCCGCCCGATACGCTTCGGCGCTGGCGAACTGCGCGGTTTCGAAGAACGTGCCCGGCATATGATCGCCATTGCGCCTGAAGCGTTGGCAGCGGTAGAGCCCACGCCTGTCGCGGGTTTTCGGCGGTATATCAAACGCGAACCGCTGGGTACGGTGCTGGTCGTCGCGCCGTGGAATTACCCCTACCTGACGGCGGTGAATACGATCATTCCGGCGCTGATGGCGGGCAACAGCGTGATCCTCAAACATGCCACGCAAACGCTGCTGGTCGGGGAGCGTTTCGCCGAAGCCTTTCGTCGCGCCCATCTGCCCGAAGGACTGTTCCATAACCTGCTGCTCAGTCATGTCTATGCGGCGGCGATCATTACCTCCGGACGGGTGCAGCAGGTGAACTTCACCGGTTCTGTCAGCGGCGGCGAGGCCATGGAACACGCGGCCGTCGGACGTTTCCTCGGCGTGGGGCTGGAGCTTGGCGGCAAAGACCCGGCCTACGTCCGGGCAGACGCCAACCTTGAGCATGCGGTGGAAAATCTGGTGGACGGCAGTTTCTTCAACTCCGGGCAGAGCTGCTGCGCCGTCGAACGTATTTATGTCGATAAAAAAATCTACCCGGATTTTGTCGAGCGTTTCGCTGCCCTGACCCGCCAATACGTGCTGGGCAACCCGCTGGACGAAGCCACCACCCTCGGGCCAATGGTCACACCGGGTGCCGCTGAGTTCGTTCGCAAGCAAATCGCCGATGCACTGGCACAAGGGGCCAGGGCGTTGATCGATCCAAAGGACTTCGCTGCCGGCCCGCCGGGCAGCGCCTACCTCGCGCCGCAGGTGTTGGTGGACGTCACCCATCAAATGGCGGTGATGCGCGAGGAAAGCTTCGGCCCGGTGGTGGGCATCATGCCGGTGGCCAGCGACGACGAAGCCATTGCCTTGATGAACGACAGCGAGTTCGGGCTCAGCGCCTCGATCTGGACGCAAGACCTGACCGCCGCCGAACGTATCGGCAACGAGATCGCCACCGGCACCGTGTTCATGAACCGCTGCGATTACCTGGACCCGGCCCTGGCCTGGACCGGGGTGAAGAACAGCGGGCGCGGCGTAACGCTGTCGCGCCTTGGCTATGAGCACCTGACCCGAGCCAAATCCTTCCACTTGCGCCATGAGATCTGAGCCATGAGCCTGACCGCGAACTGGAACTACCCCACGAGCATCCGCTTCGGTGTCGGCCGTATCGCCGAACTGGCGGAAGTCTGCCGCAGCCAAGGTATCCAACGACCACTGCTGGTCACCGACAGCGGCCTGGCGCGCACCCCGATCACTACGGCGGCGCTGGAATCCTTGCGCGCCGCCGGCCTCGGTGTCGCGCTGTTTTGCGACCTCAAGCCCAATCCGGTTGAAGCCAACCTGGCCGGTGGGCTCGACGCCTGGCGTGCCGGCAACCATGACGGCGTGGTGGCGTTCGGCGGTGGCAGCGGCCTGGACATGGGCAAGCTCATCGCGTTCATGAGCGGCCAGACCCGACCGGTGTGGGATTTCGAAGACATCGGCGACTACTGGACACGCGCCGACGAAAGCCGCATCGCCCCGGTCATCGCGGTGCCAACCACCGCGGGCACCGGCTCCGAGGTCGGCCGTGCGGCGGTGATCATCGACGAGCACACGCACACCAAACGCATCATTTTCCACCCGAAGATGATGCCGAAGGTGGTCATCAGCGACCCCGCCCTTACCGTCGGCATGCCGGCCAAGGTCACCGCCGGCACCGGCATGGATGCGTTTTCCCATTGTCTGGAATCGTACTGCGCTCCCGGTTTTCATCCCATGGCCGAAGGCATCGCGGTGGAAGGCATGCGCCTGGTGGCCAATGCCCTGGTGCGGGCGGTGCACACCCCTTCCGACCTCGACGCGCGCGCGCAAATGCTGGCGGCGGCGGCGATGGGCGCCACCGCGTTCCAGAAAGGTCTGGGAGGAATGCACGCCCTCTCGCATCCGGTGGGCGCCCTGTATGACACCCACCACGGCATGACCAATGCGACGTTCATGCCCTATGTGCTGAAGTTCAATCGCCCGGCCATTGAGGAGCGCATCACCCGTCTGGCGGCGTATCTGCGCCTGCCCTCCCCGGGCTTCGACAGCTTTATGGCCTTCGTCCTCAAGCTGCGCAAGGACATCGGCGTGCCGCATACGCTGGTGGAGCTGGGGGTGGATGATCAGCAGGCCGACCTGATCGCCGACATGGCGATTGTCGACCCCTGCGCCGGCGGTAATCCGCTGCCATTGACACGAAATGGCGCGGCAGAAATTTTCGAAGCGGCTTATCACGGCCGTCTTTAGAACGGCCACAACATGGATGGGTTTTATCCATTAGACGCAGGAGCAGTAAGACAGGGGGTTGAAGACAGTCCCATCCGGCAACGCACAACGCGGATGGATGTGTATCAAACCTGACAAGGCACACATTATGAGTCCTGTAAGCCAACCCGGCGCGACCGCGCCACAAGACGACGACCTCAAGGTGTTGCACAACATGGGCTATGCCCAGCAACTCTCGCGACGCATGGGCGTTTTCTCCAACTTCGCCATTTCCTTTTCGATCATCTGCATCCTCTCCGGTGGCATCAACTCGCTGGCACAGGGCACTTCGGGTGCAGGCGGTGCGGCCATCGGCATCGGCTGGCCACTGGGCTGCCTGATCTCCGGGGTTTTCGCCTTGGCCATGGCGCAGATTTCCTCGGCCTACCCCACCGCCGGCGGCCTCTATCACTGGGGCTCGATTCTCGGTAACCGCTTCACCGGCTGGCTGACAGCCTGGTTCAACCTGCTGGGATTGATCACGGTGCTCGGCGCGATCAACGTCGGTACCTATTACTTCTTTTTCGGAGCCTTCGGACCGGCCCTGGGCATGCAAGACACAATCCCCACACGGATCGTTTTCCTGGCGATCCTGACCGGCATCCAGGCCTTGTGTAACCACTTCGGCATCGGCCTGACCGCCAAGCTCACCGACTTCTCAGGCTATCTGATCTTCGCCACGGCAACCGCGCTGACCATCGTCTGCCTGATCGCCGCGCCCAGCTATGAATTCGTCCGCCTGGTGACCTTCAGCAACTACTCCGGCGCGGCGGGCGGCAACGTCTGGCCACAAGTGTCGAGCGGCTGGGTGTTCATGCTCGGCCTGCTCCTGCCGATCTACACCATCACCGGCTATGACGCCTCCGCGCACACTTCTGAAGAGACCCACAAGGCTGCCGTGTCGGTGCCGATCGGCATGGTTACGTCGGTGGCCTGGTCGTTGATATTCGGCTGGGTCATGCTCTGCTCGTTTGTACTGATGTTGCCGAACATGGATGAAGCGGCGAAGCAGGGTTGGAATGTGTTCTTCTGGGCGATGGACACCCAGGTGAACCCGGCGATCAAAATGGCGCTTTACGTGGCGATTTTCATCTCGCAGTTCCTCTGCGGGCTGGCGACCGTGACCTCGGTTTCGCGCATGATCTTCGCGTTCTCCCGTGACGGCGGCCTGCCCTTCTCGAAGGCGCTGGCCACGGTTTCGCCAAGCCATCGCAGCCCGGTGGCAGCGATCTGGACCGGCTCCATCCTCGCGGTGCTGTTCGTCTGGGGATCGTCGCTGGTGTCGATCGGCGAAACGCCGGTGTACACGATTGTGGTTTCCTGCACGGTGATCTTCCTGTTCTTCTCGTTCATCATCCCCATCGTGCTGGGCCTGTTCACCTACGGAACCTCGAAGTGGCCGACCATGGGACCGTGGAACATGGGGCGAGCGTTTTACTCGTTGTTCGCCATCCTCTCGGTCCTCTCGATGGTGCTGATCTTCGCTATCGGTATCCAGCCGCCGAACGATTGGGCGCTGTACATCACCATCGGCTTTCTGATTCTGACGGCCATCATCTGGTTCAGCTTCGAAAAACGACGCTTCCAGGGCCCGCCCGTGGGCGACATGATCATCAAGCGTCAGGCAGAAATCGCGGCTGTCGAAGAGGCGTTGAATAAACAGGCTGGAAGTTAATGCCAGTCAGTCAAGACACGGGACCTGTGGGAGCGGGCTTGCTCGCGAAGACGGCGTCACAGTCAACATTGAGGTTGCCTGACACACCGCTTTGGCGAGCAAGCCCGCTCCCACAAGTTTTTGGCTGACGGCTGTAAAAGGGCCAGGGCCGCCGCATAAGCGACCCTGCCGCCATAACAGAAGCCGGTGATGCCGACCTTCCCAGTGGTGGCGTCATATGACTTACACGGCAGAGGTATTGCCGAGTTGTTGCACCAGCTCCATTGCAAACTTGCCCGAGCCCACCGACCAGTCTGAATAGTCATTTTCATGCATGAAGATGAAAAGGTCTTGCGGGCGTACCTGTGCTTGAGCGCCAAGATTGTCTGCAATTTTTTTGTATAGCTCCCGCTTCATCGCGTCGCTGCGACCTCTACGCATCGTTATTTCAATCACGATCAAATGGTCGGAGCGCGCAACGCCATTAAAGGTACGGCTGTAAAAAAATTGTTCCGGATCGTAGTCCACCACCAGATTGAACAGTTCATCCTGGGGCATACCAATGCTATCTACTAGCGCTTGGTGTATGCCGTCGACGATGCGCTGGCGTTGCTGCGGGTCAGTGCCTTTGATGACGGCTGTTCGAACGAATGGCATGTGAGACTCTCTCAATTTATTTTGGATAGATGCCTACCACTCCGGCAACACCGAACAGGTCACCAGGCATGCGGACAGCGGGGTGATTCTGCGAAACTGGGATGGGGTTTGAAATCGATTTATGCGCCCGAAGTAATTGAGTTAAAGTCACTTGATGAAACGTCGTCTCCCCCCATTGAATGCACTCCGCTCTTTCGAGGCCGCTGCCCGGCTGGGCAAAATGACGTCTGCCGCCGATGAGCTTTCTGTCACGCCCGGAGCAGTGAGTCGCCAGGTACGCCAGTTAGAGCTGAGTCTCGGGGTGGAACTGTTCGAGGGTCCGAAAAACAAACCGCAACTCACCGCTGCCGGGAAAGAACTCCTGCCGGAATTGACGGCTGCGCTGGATCGGATCGAGGCGGCTGTAGGCCGAATCAGAGATACCGCGACGGGTATTCTGGACGTGTCTTGCTTCAGCACGTTTACGGTCAAGTGGTTGATACCCCGTCTTTTCGATTTCAATGCGCAGTACCCTGATATCAAGATTCGCTTGAACTCCTTTGTCCACGCCACCGATCCGGACCGAGACCGGTATGACGTGATGATCACTGCCGAACAGGGGGCTGTTGAGGGTCAAAAGAATACCCTCCTGCTGTTTCCTGAAAGGTTGGGCATCGTGTTGTCACCCGCGTTATCCGCGCGTATCCAACTGACTGAGTTAGATTCCATTTTCTTGCATCCACTGCTCCATACAAAAACGCGTCCGGATGCCTGGACCAGCTGGAGTGATGCCATTGGATATCAGGCTACCGCGCCGGCCGGCGTGGAGTTTGAACACTACTATTTCACCTTGGAGGCGGCGATTGCCGGCCTGGGGATTTGTGTCGCCCCGTGGCATCTGGTGGCCGATGACATTCGTCTTGGCCGTTTGCTGGCACCGTTTGGTTTCCACCAAAGTCACTACGCCTATATCGCCAAGCGAAGTCCGGAACCCAACAAGAAGCTGGACCTGTTCTGCACCTGGCTGGCGTGCCAGGCCAAACAAGACAGTTTCCCGGGATCTCTCAACGGTCAACCCTTCACGCCACCTCATCACTTTCAGAGCGCAGAGGTGTTCGGCGAATGACAGAGGGCCATAAGTTCTCCGATACTGTCGCGCAATGCAGTACAACGAGAACCGATATGAAACCCCATTTTGAGAGAAATGATGTCTCTGAGCCCAAAATCCAGCGCAATGGAAACATCCACCGCGCCCCCCATCAACAGCCGGTGGTAACAGCATGATCGAGGTCACCGAGGTTTCCATTGCCGAGCTGCGTGCTGCGCTCGAATCCGGCCGGACCACGGCGGTTGAGCTTGTGCAGGCTTATCTCGCCCGGATCGACGCCTACGACGGCGCTGACACGCCCACCGCCCTCAATGCGGTGGTGGTGCGCAACCCCGATGCGCTCAAGGAAGCGCAGGCGTCCGATGCTCGTCGGGCCAGGGGCGAGACGCTGGGGCCGCTCGATGGCATTCCCTACACGGCCAAGGACAGTTATCTGGTGAAGGGGCTGACCGCAGCTTCTGGAAGTCCTGCCTTCGCCAACCTGATCGCTCATCGCGATGCGTTCACCATCGAACGGCTTCGCGCCGCCGGGGCGATCTGCCTGGGCAAGACCAATATGCCGCCGATGGCCAACGGCGGCATGCAGCGCGGGGTATATGGCCGTGCGGAGAGTCCTTACAACGCCGGCTACCTCACCGCCCCTTTCGCCTCGGGCTCATCGAACGGCGCCGGTACGGCAACCGCCGCCAGTTTCTCGGCGTTTGGCCTGGCGGAAGAAACCTGGTCGAGCGGACGTGGCCCTGCTTCAAACAATGGCTTGTGTGCTTATACGCCTTCGCGCGGGGTGATCTCGGTGCGCGGCAACTGGCCGTTGACGCCGACGATGGACGTGGTGGTGCCGTTTGCCCGGACAATGGCGGACTTGCTCGAAGTGCTCGATGTGGTGGTGGCCGATGATCCCGACACACGCGGTGATCTATGGCGGATGCAACCTTGGGTGCCGATTCCGAGTGTCGCTTCGGTGCGCCCCGCTTCCTACGGATCGCTGGCCGCGAAAAGCGATACGCTCAACGGAAAGCGCTTCGGCGTGCCTCGCATGTACATCAACGCCGATCCCGACGCGGGCACCAGCGATGCGCCTGGCATCGGTGGGCCGACGGGCCAGCGCATCAACACCCGCCCTTCCGTGATCGGGCTTTGGGAGCAGGCGCGCAAGGCACTCGAAGCGGCCGGTGCTGAAGTGCTCGAAGTCGATTTCCCGCTGGTCACCAATTGCGAGGGCGATCGTCCTGGCGCACCGACGGTGTTTAACCGCGGGCTGGTGTCCAAAGAGTTCCTGCACCATGAGTTGTGGGATCTGACGGCCTGGGCGTTCGATGATTTTCTGCGAGCCAACGGCGATCCAAAACTCAATCGCCTGGTCGACGTGAACGGGCCGCTGATTTTCCCCCACGACCCGGGGACGCTGCCCAACCGCGAGGGTGATCTTGCCGCAGGCATGGACGAGTATGTGCGGATGGCCGAACGCGGCATTACACCGTGGGACCAGATCGACACGCTGCCGGATGGACTGCGTGCACTGGAGCTGACCCGTCGAATCGATCTGGAGGAATGGATGGATCGGCTGGGGCTCGACGCGGTGATTTTCCCTACGGTAGCCGACGTTGGGCCGGCGAATGCCGATGTCGATCCGACGTCTGCGGACATCGCGTGGAGTAACGGGGTATGGGTTGCCAACGGCAATCTCGCCATCCGCCACCTGGGCGTTCCAACGGTCACGGTGCCGATGGGCGTCATGCCGGACATCGGCATGCCCGTCGGGCTGACATTTGCCGGTCGCGCCTATGACGATTCAACGCTGCTTCGCCTGGCTTCGGCGTTCGAGTCGACGGGGACGAAACGCTTGATCCCACCGCGCACCCCGCCCTTGTCGGGTAGCCAAAAATAGAAAGATCGCAGGTTCCTGAAGAGGTTGAGTACACCCGTACCCATGCCCTGTAGGAGTCTGCGATCTTTGGCCCATTCATGCGAATTCCGGCAACAGTGTTTGTCCAGTCGGCTGCTATTTGAAAGAAGCTCAAACACCTAACATCGTCTCTACCCAGTGAGCCAATAGCGTCAGTATCCATTAGCTCACGAGGTAGCCACTCGAAAAACCGAGATGAGTTTTACGATCATCTCGGCCCCAGAGTAAACCTTGGACGATACGGTGAAGATAATGAAAACTTTAAAAATTGCGGTTCTTCTGGCACTTGCCGGTATAGGCGCACACGCCTTTGCAGACGATGGCCATTCAACTAACGCGACCAGCAAAACACCTGTTGAGATCTACACGTACGAAACGAAGCTCGACATTAAGAAAGTCATTTACCTCTCAGAGATTCCGGACGAGTGCAAACCGGTTCCGGTGCAAATGACCTATGAAGACTCTCACAATCAACGGCATGTCATGCAATATCAAGTGATGGGCACTGGATGTTCAAACGGTTGAGTACCGTGCGGACGATGGAGGGTCGACACTCCTTGCCTGCGGTGCAACCCACTCAATAACTGATATTTCTTCCCGAACCTACGATTTTTTCATCGGATGTCAACATGCCCGGGATGTGATGTTTAAGAAACTCCACCCAAGTCTTTGTCTTCGCATCCACGAATTTTCGTGATGGGTAGATTGCAAATAGATTCAACTCTTCAAGCCGATACTCCGGCAACACGCGCACTAACGTCCCGGCCCTGAGGCCATTGACCGCAGAAGCAATCGGCTGAATACCGATGCCCATCCCGTTTGTTATCGCAACGGTCATTCCATCAGCCGTATTGATGTGAAAGGGAGACAATGGGACGTTGATTGACTCCGCACCTTCAGGCCCCTCAAATGCCCAGTGTTCGACCGGCATTACCGTATTAACAATCCTCAAGCAATCATGTGTACCAAGAGAACCCGGAGAATCCGGGATCCCGCGTTTCTTCAGATAAGCAGGCGAAGCGCAGAGAATGCTGTAAGTGATGCCAAGCCGCTGAGCGACAAACCCCGAATCGGGCAGATCCCGCGCTAAAACAATCGACATGTCATACCCTTCCTCGAGCAAGTCAGGTAGCCGATTGGTCAGCGTCAAATCAAACATGACCGAGGGATGAGTCTCTCTGTATTTGGCAATGGCATCGATCACGTAATGATTACCGATGGCTGACATGGCGTGAATTTTCAGCCTGCCCACGGGCCGGGTGTGAGCGGTCCCTGCTTCCTCCTCGGCTTCACGTACCTCCTCCAGAATTTTCTCGCATCGTTGCAAATAGCGCACACCCGCTTCGGTCAACGCCAGGCGTCGGGTGGTGCGGTTAATCAGACGGGTTTGAAGCCGGGCCTCCAGACTGGAAACGGCTTTGGAGACGTTGGTTGTCGTGGTGTCCAATAGCTCGGCTGCCGCCGTAAAACTGCCGCTCTGGGCAACAGCCATGAAAAACCGCATGGTTTGGAAAACGTCCATCGTTTTCACCTCAAGGGCGTGGATGACAGAGGGCGGCCTTACAGAAGACCGCCCTCCTCGTCGTGTGTCACTTCTTCCGTGGGATAAATCCAGGCACACCGGTTTCCACGACCGAGTTGAATCGTACCCTGGTCGTAATATCTTCCTTGATCTCAAGCATCGCCCTATGCGGCAGGGTGGAAATATCCAGGTTTTCCTTGATATGACTTGGTGTAGCGGACGTGGTCAAAAAAGCAACGCCCCGTTGTACAGACCAGGCCAATGCCACTTGAGCCGGAGTCTTCTGCAAGCGCTTGGCGATCCCTGTAATCACCGAATCTTCCAACACTTTCGGCTCCATGCCATGGCCCAGTGGCGCGAACGCCAGGAGGACGATTCCATGCTGTTTGCAGAACTCAAGCAGTTCCCATTCCGGCAGATAAGGGTGGGACTCGACCTGCACCACGGCAGGTTTGATCCGGGCCACTGCCACAATCTCTTTTAACGTTTCCAGCGTGATATCAGACAAGCCGATGGACTTGCAGCGGCCTTCATCCACCAGGCGTTCAAGTGCTCTCCAGGTCTCGATCAGTGTCACGCCGGAATCGTAGATGACGCGACCCTGTTCGTCTCTCGGGTCCTGATTCTCACCGGGTTGAAAGGCAAACGGCGTATGGATCAGGTAGCAGTCGATAGCGTCCACTTGGAGGCGGCGGCAACTGGCCTCGAAGGCAGGTTTGACGCGTTCGGGACGATGGTTGGTGTTCCACAGTTTAGTGGTAATGAACACGTCTTCCCGGCGGATTTTGCCCGCCTCCAGCACCTCTTTTATCGCAACGCCGACACTTTCCTCATTGCGATAGCGCTCTGCACAATCGAAATGGCGAAAGCCCGCTTCCAGCGCGTCCTTGACCGCTTGTGTGGTGACGCTGAGATCACTGAACAGCGTGCCAAACCCAACGGCCGGCATTTCACCTGAGCCGTGGTTCAGCGCAAACCGGGTATCGCGAAGTGCATCGTGAAAAGCTTCGTAAGACATCTCTTGACTCCAATGTTCGGGGCCGTAGCCGTTATTGATACGAAGGGTTCTGTGCTTCGCGACTGGCAACCCGTTGCTCAAACGCACCGACGGAATTACCGCCGAGGGCTACATACAGTTGCACCGTGTCGAGATACTGCGCGGTCTTCACCTGGATTCGTCCCAGCAACGCTTGCTCAAAGGCACGTTCCGCTTCCAGCACCTGAAGAATGCTGTTCTCGCCCTGCGCGTAGGCTTGCTGGTTCAACCGAAAACTGGTTTCTGCAGCGCGAAACGCGTCTTCCTGCGCCTGGTTTTGCTCGGCGTCATGATTGATTGCCTGCAACGAGTCCGCGACCTGGCCGAACGACTGAATGACCGTCTGCTGATAGCCGGCGAGCGTCGCCTTGTAGCCGTCGACGGCAGCCTGACGTTCAGCCTTGAGCGTTCCGCCGTCAAAGATCGGCCCCGCCAACCCTGCAGCCAAACCCCAGAGCGCGGCACCGCCATTGCCGGAAGCGGCCTGTACCAGCGAGGCGGACAGCGTTACATGGGGATAGAGGTTCGCGGTCGCGACACCGACTGCCGCGCTGGCCATGTGCAGTTCCGCCTCTGCTTGCAGGACGTCCGGTCGGCCGTGGGCCATTTCCGAAGGCACACTCACCGGCACGTTGGCCGGCAATACGAACTCGGCAAAATCGAAGTCCGGCGCGATCCAGTCGCCAGGGCCTTTGCCGGTGAGAATCGACAGCGCATGGCGCGCGGCATCACGCTGCTGGGCGAGGGGCGGCAACAGTGTGCGGTCCTGGGCGAGCCGGGTCTCGGCCAGCGAAACGTCGATCTGCGTGGTGACGCCGCTGGCGTGTGCCCTGCGCACCAGGTCGAGGTTCTTGGCGTCATTGGCGAGCAGCTTTTCGACGGCTGCCATCTGCGCATTGGCAGACGCCACCAACAATGCCTGGCTGGCGACATTCCCCGTCAGGGTCAGGTACGCCGCTTCGTATCGATGCTTCTGAAGATCGGCAAACGCTTGCTGCTGCTCGACCCGCCGCTTGTTACCGCCGAACGCATCAAGGTCGAAACCGACCCGCGGCCCGATCGCGTAGAAATTGGAGATCGAAGGCTCTTTTGCGTTGTGTACCCGCTGACGCCCTGCCTGGGCGCCAAAATCGACCTGCGGATAAAGCGCCCCCTCCGCCGCCGCGACGGACGACGCCGCTTGCCGGATCGTTGCATCCGCCGCCACGAGCTCTAGATTGCCCTCGATGGCGCGACGCACAACCTGGTCGAGCTTCTGCGAATGGAAGGCCGTCCACCAGTCACCGCTGACCTTTTGGCCGAGGTTGATCTGTTGCTCGCCAGGCCGGTTGCCGCCCTGGCCGAGACGCTGCTCGGCCTGTTGGTCGTAATGCTGCGACAGGCTCGGTGGCTGCATTTGATAGTCGGGGCCGACGGTGCAGGCCGTCAGGAACGCAAGAACCGACACCGCACCGAACGTGGTTTTTAACGTCTGTCTGTTGATGAAGCGTGCATTGGATTTCATTGGGCAAACTCCACGAAAACTAGTTGGTCGGAACGGGCTTGCGAAGAAAGACAACCAGTGGACTGACCACCAGCATCGCCACCATCAACAGCTTGAATTGGTCGATCACCGCGATAAAAGCCGCCTGGCCGGTGATCATTTCGTTGAGCCCCGCCAGTGCTCGCAAGGACATCGGCGCGGCATGCGCAGCGGCGCGATAAGGCGTCAGATGGCTGACCAGTGCCAGGTGCATCGCTTGCGTATTGTTGAAGAAGAAAATCTGCACAATCGCAACGCCGAGGGTGCTCCCGTAAACACGCGACAGATTGAAAAAACCGGTGCCTTCCGGGCGTAACTTGGGGTCGAGTGTGCTGAACGCGATCTTGGTGAGCGACGGCATCAAGATGCCGATGCCAATCCCCTGGATCGCCCCGGCAATCGCCACCGGCGACCAGTCCATCAACGGCGAATAACCGAGCATCAGCCAGTTGGCGTAAATCACCACGGCCACGCCAATCGCCACGAACAACCGACGGTCGAAACGCTCGGGAACACGGCCCATCAGCAGGAAAGCCCCTACCAGCCCCACACCACGCGGTATCGTCAGCGAACCTGTCGCATCAGGTGGGTAGCCGAGGATCTCGTCCAGCATCGGCGACGTCAGTGCCATGGTCGACAACAGCACGAAACCCACGGCGAAAAAGATAATCGTCGACAGTACGAAGTTGCGGTCCTTGAACAGACGCTTGTTGAGGAAATGCACCTTCTTGCTCAACAGATGCACGGCAAACAGGTACAGCCCCAACGCGCAGCCCGCCGCCTCCAGCCAGATTTCGGTCGAGGCAAACCAGTCCAGGCGCTCGCCGCGGTCGAGCAACATTTGCAGGCTGATCAACGCCAGCGTGAAGCTGCCGAAGCCGAAGAAATCGAACGACGGACGTTGCTCGGCCTTCTTCTCGGCAAGCAAAAGCGCCATCACCAGGAAGATGAATGCCGACAACGGAAGGCTGATGTAGAAGATCGGCCGCCAGCCGAAATGCTCGCTGACCCAACCACCGATGCTCGGGCCGCTGACGATTCCGAAGAGCACGATTGCCGTCCATGTCGCGCCAAATTTCGCACGCTTCTCCAGTGGCAACGTCTCCATTGAAATCGCCATCGACAACGGCGCCAGCACGCCACTCGCCAGGCCCTGGATAATCCGCGCACCGACGAACTCCAGCGGAGTCGTCGCAACCGTGGCGAGCAGCAAGCCCAGAACGAAGAAGGCTAACGCGGCCTGATAAACCCGCTTCAAGCCATAACGCCCGGCCAGCCACTGCGCAATCGGCATCGTGATGGCGCTCGCCGCGAGGTACGAGGTGAATACCCAGCCTGCCTGGTCGTCAGTCATCGACAGGCTGCCTTGGATAAACCTGAGTACCGCATTGGGCAAAGGCAGGTTCGCCGACTGCATATAAGTGGCGAGCAGCGCGGCGAACCTCAATGTTCCCGCACCTTGAGGTCTGGCAATGTTGGCGTTCATCAGAAGTTACCTGCGGTCAACAGCGCCTTGAGCGGATGCCACCATGGCGTGTGATACCCGGTATCGACCTCGACCGTGGCGCTGGTGCCCGAAAAAAGCGGAAACGCAGGGTCGGCCTCGTCGAGTTCAAGGCGCACCGGTACCCGCTGGACAACCTTGACCCAGTTGCCGGTCGCATTTTCAGGCGGCAGCAAGGCGAAGTCCGATCCGGCACCGGGGCTCATGCTGGTCACGTGGGCTTTGAAAACGTGATCGGGATAGGTGTCGATGCTGATGGTTGCTTCCTGGCCGGGACGCATGTGGGTCACCTGCGTTTCGCGGAAGTTGGCCTCGACCCAAATCTGCCGATCGGACAGCAGCGCAAAAGCCGGCGCACCGTTGCTGACATAGTTGCCAACCTGCAGATCGTCGACTTTGGCCACGATGCCATCGTCCGGCGCATATACCGTCGTATATGAGAGGTAGAGCTGCGCCTCATCCAGCTGCGCCCTCGCCTCACGAACCGTCGGGTGGTTATCGGCTTCGATGTCGGGGTTACCGTTCAACGCGACAACCGTGCTGGCGATCTGTTGCTCGATCGACGCGATGCGTTGCCGGGCAACTTTAAGGTCGGTGTCGGCGCGCTCGTAAATCGCCCGCGAGACGAACTCGGTAGCGACCAGCGCTTTTTTGCGGGCAAACTCGCGCTGATCGAAATCGGCCGACTCTTTGGCCGATTGCAGTTCAGCCTGCTGCTGGCGGTAACCGGCCTTGAGCCCATCGATGCGCAGCTGCGCCACGCTCAGCTGTGCTTGCGCACGGTCAACCGCGATCTGGAACGGTTTCGGGTCGATCCGAAACAGCATCTGGCCTTTGTGAACCGGTTGGTTGTCCTCGACGGCGATTTCGACGACTTGTCCGGAAATACGCGCATTGATCGACGCCTTCGCCACTCGGGCGTAAGCGTTATCGGTCGAAATGAACGCCTCGCCTGCTTGATAGCGGGCATAGCCCAGCGCTGCGAAGAGCACCGGCAAACCGACAATCAACAAGGGCCGAAATTTCTGCTTGAACGGTTTTTTGATGGGCGCATCAGGCCTTGCGTGCTCGAAGGTCTGCGTAGCCGGGATGTCGAACTGTTTAGTCATGATCGAATACACCTTTAACCGGGAAATCGGGCCAGCACCTGCGAGAATCGCCTGCGGCCCTGATGGCAAAAATTGCTGTGAGAAAGCAAACCCGTGCACGGTCAGGGAGGATCGCTCCACCGCACCGGTTTCGTCGCCGCAACACCCAGTTCGAGCTCAGCTACAACAAACCTGACGTTCAGGAACTTCTGGTTCCTTAATTTTGTGCGATGATGTAAGAATATAGAGCAGTCCATCCCCACACAAGGATTTTGTACGACATGGCACAAAAAAAGATTACAGAGGGCAAAGGCCGAGGCCGCCCCCGCGCATATGACCCGCAGACAGCGCTGCAACAGGCACTTGGGGTTTTCTGGAGCACTGGATATTCCGGCGCTTCCCTGGACAGCATCGCCACCGCCGCCGGCATGAATCGCCCAAGCCTCTATGCGGCATTCGGTGACAAGCACGCGCTCTACATCAAGGCGCTCGAGCAGTATTGGGAGACTGCCTCCGCTGCCATGCATGAGGCGCTTACAGACAAAGACCTGACTTTGGAGCAGGCGCTGATGGGCTTCTATGAGGGGCAGTTGTCGATCTACTTCTCGGGCGAGGGGCAACCGCGTGGCTGCTTTGCGATCGGCACGGCGACGACCGAAGCCGTTGAGGACTCTGCAATACGAGAGGTTCTTTCGGACCGGCTCAGCCGGCTCGATGCCGATCTGGAAACACGTCTGCGCGCGGCAGTCAGCGCCGGTGAGTTGAAAGACGATGTCGACCCAGCCGCCCTCGCCGTACTCGCGTCATCCCTGTTGCATAGCATTTCGATACGGGCGCGGGCGGGCAAATCCCGCGCGGAATTGACGGAGCTTGCCCGCAATGCGGTCAACGTGATTTGCGGTGTGTGAGGTGTAGGGTGGGTGAAGGACTCGAAGACATCCTCACCGAACGGCTTGCGGTGATTTTTTGTGGCATTAATCCGGGCGTGACTGCCGCCGCCCTGGGCCATCATTTTGCGGGTCGAGGCAATCGCTTCTGGCGCACACTCCATCTCGCCGGTTTTACGCCTACAGAGGTGCGCCCGGAAAACGATCGGACGATCTTGCAGTATCAGTGTGGACTAACCGCAGTGGTTGAACGGCCTACGGCGCGAGCGGATCAGCTGTCCGTGCATGAATTCACCGCTGCCGCCGCGGATTTTGAACAAAAAATCGCGCACCATGCGCCACGCTTTGTGGCGTTTCTCGGCAAAGCTGCGTACAGCGCGTTGTCCGGTCAACGGGAAATTGCGTGGGGGCTTCAGTCAAAAACTTTTGGTGATGCCTCGGTCTGGGTCCTGCCCAATCCCAGCGGGCGAAATCGCGCATTCACGCAAGCTCAATTGGTGGATGCGTATCGCCAACTCCATTTAGCGGCCCAGCAACCGGGCCAGGTCGGACAAAACACTGTTCGATAACCGTTGCGCCCCACTGCTGGCCCTCCTGCTCCTGTTCCAACTTGAAGCCAAAGTCTTCATACAGTTTGCGAGCCACATCCAGGCCTTTGAACGTCCACAACCGCGTCGCGCAAAAGCCCTGTTCGTCACAGAATTTCATGGCTTCAGCCAGCAAGCGTTTGCCTGCGCCCTTGCCTCGCGCCGAGTCATCCAGAATGAAACAGCGCAGAATCGCTTCGCCGCCCTCGCCTTCACCGTCGATCGCGATGGAACCGACAATTCGCTGGCCATCCAGCGCCACCCAAACCTCGTTGCGTGGATTGTGCAAACGCCCCATCAACTCCGCCATGTCTGATGCAACCAGGCTCTCGAACGGCTGACCGAAGTTCGAATGCCTTGCGTAGTAGTCCGCGTGCATTTGCACAATGCGGCCGATGATTCCGGGCCGGTAGCCCCGAGCGATATCCAGCTGCGCGGGGGGCTGCGGCGCTGTACCGAGTCGATGGGCTTGCAGGGCACCGGCATAGTTGGCGATGCCCTCACTCACCGCTTGTTGTTGCTCATTCGTCAGATAAACCAAGGCAGCGTCCACCTGTTGCCTGGCGAACGAATCAATGGCTCGCAGGGTTTTCTTGCCCTGCACCGTGAGTCGCAGCTTCTTGGAGCGCGCATCCTCCTCGTGTGGAATTTCTTCGATCTCACCGGCCTCAATGAGCTTGCGCACCATCCGGCTCACGGTGGATTTTTCCAGGCCGAGAAGCTCCACAAGCTCCCCCGCCGTCAGCGAACCCCGATCCCCAATCTCCACGATCGTGTGAACAAACGAAGGCGAATAGTCCGTCGCCGCCAGCGTGGTTTGCATGAACCCCAACTCGCGCACCATGAGGCGCGACGCTGAACGGACCTGGTTGATCAGGTCTGACTGGGCATGGGTCACGGCAAGCACCTCGAACAGAATGTGTATTTAGTTGTATAGCACAACCAAATACCCGTCAAATCAAGGGTGCTCCGTCAAGGCAAGAAACCAGGCAACTGCCCTACCCGTTCGGCCAGATACTGCATCAATAAACGCGTGCGCAGCGGGCGGTAGCGGCGTTCGGGATAGATCAGAAAAGCGTCGTTCGGTGGGCCGCTCCAGTCGGGCAGCACCCGGACCAACTGCCCGCTTTCAAGCAGGTCGCTGACCAGCCAGGCCGGCGTGATACACAGCCCCGCGCCCTGCAGAAGCCCGTCGCGAATGGCCAATGAACTGTTGGTTCGATAGCGCCCCTGGGTCGTGACACTGACCTGCTCACCATGAGGGCCGTTGAGCTCCAGACGGTCGCCCGCGGTCAACCACGCAAAACGCAGGAAGTTGTGTTCGCTCAAGTCCGCCGGGCTTTTCAATGGAGAATGGTTGCGCAGGTATTCAGGTGCGGCCACCAGATAGCGCGGTGAAGTCGCTATGCGTCGGGCGACGGCGTTCGGCGGCAGGCTGCCCCCCAGGCGCAGAGCCAGGTCGACGTTTTCCTCAGTGAGGTCGACGAAGCGATCATTGAGGATCAGCTCAACTTCGATGGTCGGGTACTGCTCCATGAACGACAACAGCAACGCATTCAACCGCAACACACCGAGGCTGACCGGAACGTTGACGCGCAGAAAACCTTCGGGGCGTTCGGTCAGACCACGCACATCCGCAACGGCCTCGCCGTACTCTTCCAGCACGCCTTTGGCACGCTCGTAGAAACGCTTTCCCTGTTCGGTAGGCGTCAACCCGGTGGAGCCACGAATCAACAAACGGGCTCCCAATTGCTTTTCCAGCGCCGCGACCAGTTTGCTGACGGTGGGCTGAGTACTGCCTAACTCACGCGCGGCAGATGACAGGCTTCCGAGCTCAATGGCGCGGACAAAACAGTGCATCGCTTTAAGACTGTCCATTGGCATTCGATTCTGGAATGGGCTGTATGCAGTTCCCTCTTCTACCACACGTATTTTGAATAGACCAATCTGGCCTTCTTGATCCATTACCCTCAAGGAGACACCTGAATGAAAGCCCTTCACTCAAGAATACCGTTGCCTCTCGCCTTGGCTGCACTGCTTGCCGCAAGCCCTGTCATGGCGGCGGAAAACTGGGTCTCCACCTGGATGGCCAGCCCTCAACCCACCTGGGGCAACGAACTGCCGCTGCCCACGCGAATTCCGGAAGCGCTGACCGACAGCACCCTTCACCAGAGAGTGCGCATCAGCAGCGGCGGAAGCCGGGTACGGGTGGTGGTTTCCAACGAATATGGCAAGCAACCGCTGGTCATCGGTGCCGCGCGTATCGCCTTCACTGAGGGCGTCGATCAGATTCGCGCAGGCTCCGGGCACAGCCTGAAGTTCAACGATCAGGAACAGGTCACCCTCGCCGCGGGTGAAACGCGGATCAGTGATCCGATAGAACTGGCAGTGCCGGCGCTCAGTGAGCTGGCGATCTCTCTTTATCTGCCGCAGCACACGCCGTTAACGACCTTTCACTGGGATGGCAAACAAACCGCATTTATCGCCCCCGGCAAACACGTCGATGCTCAGCGACTGGAAGGCAGCGAGCAGGTGGAGGCGCGGCTGTTTCTCAGCGACATCCTGGTGGATGCACCGCTCGACACCGGTGCCCTGGTGGTGCTCGGCGACTCGATTACCGATGGCAATGGCTCGACCCTGGACAGCAATCGACGCTGGCCGGACTTCCTCGCTCAACGCTTGGCCGCGCAGAGGCTCGCGGTGCTCAACGCCGGGATATCCGGGGCTCGCCTGCTCGAAGATGGCATGGGTGTCAGCGCACTGGCGCGATTCAAGCGCGATGTGCTGGGCAAGCCCGGAGTAAAAACGGTGATTGTGATGCTCGGCATCAATGACATCAGTTGGCCAGGCTCCTCCTTCGCTCCGAACGAACGCCTGCCAGCCAAGGAACAGTTGATTGCGGGCTATCGGCAACTGATCGATCAAGCGCGCCTGAACAACATTCGCATCATTGGAACAACCCTGATGCCGGTCGAAGGCGCCCTGGACGGAACGATCGTGAAGAACTATCACAGCGCGGAGAAAGAACAACTGCGCCAGGCCATTAATGACTGGATACGGACCAGCCACGCATTCGATGCCGTGATCGACTTTGATTTCATGACCCGCGACCCTGAACACCCAAGTCGCTTACTGCCGCCTATCGACTCGGGCGACCACTTGCATCCCGGCGATGCCGGCAATAAGGCGATGGCCGAGGATATCGACCTGAAAACGCTTATATAGCCGCTCAGAACCAGCTGCGCCCGCAACCCGGGCCAGCCCACACTCCATAGCTGTGCGTTATAGCGCTGGTTCACAATGGATATATCCACGCGCCACCATTCAGCTACCGTCATCTTATATGACTTGATCGCGCGGACCCCGCTCTAGCTCCCAGATACGAGGAAACCATGATGAGCGCCCACAAAGTCGCCGCTGTTTTGCTGGCCTTGCTCAGCGCAGCCTCCCTGTCCCCTGCCGCCTTGGCTGGGGAAGCGGGTTTCATTGCTGCCACACCATCCGAACTCAAGTGGACAGCTGCGCCGGCGTTGGGCCCCGGCGTAATGATTGCGATGATTGAAGGTGACCTGAAAGCCGCCGAGCCCTTCACCCTGCGCCTGAAGCTGCCAGCCAATACAAAAATCGGCGTGCATACCCATCCCGTGACCGAACGCGTCACCGTTATCTCCGGCACCTTCTACTTTGCCACCGGCAACACCTTCGATGCAGCACAGGCCAAGGCCTATCGACCAGGTGACACTCTGATCATTCCAGTCGGCACGCCGATGTACGGCGCCAGTCGAGAACAGGAAACCGTGCTCCAACTCCACGGCACGGGCCCCTGGGGGATCACCTACCTCAACCCGGCGGATGATCCCAGAAACCGCAAAATGTAGTGCCCCTGATCAGAGACACAGGAAGGGTGGAACAACGGAGTCGTATCCGCCCTTGGCCTGGCTCATACGAATGAACAGCTCCGTATGTGACTGCTGGGGAATGGCATGCCGCTGCCTCAATCAGAGGCCATCGCGAGGTCGCCCCCGGCAGTCACTCCAAACCTGACGCATCAATTCCTTAAGCATCAACGCCTCGGCCCAGCGGTCGGCGATATCGCGTCCGTCAGTCCCGGTGATGGCATAGGGTGGCGGGCCGAGTTCACAGGTAAAGGACAGACTGGTGGGCGTGTCCGGTCGGGCCAGCCAGTCCTCGATCCCATAGCGCCACCAGCCCAGGAAGCGCTCCAGCCAGGGTCGATGCTGGGCGAAACTCAAGGGCACCTGGACCTGTTCGCTGTTGGCGACACGGCCGTGAAAACCCCAACTGTGGCGCAGGATGGTCTGGATCTGTTCGTCGTCTTCGGCTACGGCCGGCTCTGGCAATTCGCGGCCCACGACATAGTGGGACAAGTCGGCCAACAGTTTGAGATCGGGCATTTCAGCGAGAATGTCGAGGGTGAACAACAGGTCACTGGTGAGGCGATAACGGTGGGTTTCCAGCAGGATCGGAAAGTCCACCTGCTCGGCCAGTCGCTGCCACCCCTCGATCAACTGGATGGCTTGCGCCAGCGTGCGAGGCCGGACGTCGGCTTGCAGCGTGAGGTGGTGGCAGCCGTAGCGGGATGCGACGTCGATCGCTGCCGCCAGATCATCCACGGTGCGGGGGAACACCTGACCTTCGATTTGCAGGCCCTGCGCCTTGGCGGCGGCATGCAAGCGTGCGGCATGATTCGCCACCCAGAAATGGTCAGTGACTCCGTCGAAACCGGCGGCGGCGATTTTCTCCAGCTGCGTTTCCAGCGCAAGCTCGCATTGACCACGGTGATCTTGCATGGCCCAAAGGGACTGGAAGACCAGGAATTCACGCATGTCAGTTCCTCAGCAGTTGTTTGAGCGATACCTCGGCGTCGGCCAGGGCCTCTACCGAGAGGGCGCTATGGGAAGCGATCAGTCGTTCGCACAACTTGATGTCCTTGGCGACGCTATTGCCCTGGCCCCAGCCGCAAGCGCCTTGCAGACGTTGTTCGTCATCGAGGTAGAACAACAGAAATCCGCCACCTGGGGTTGTCCGGCTCGCCATGGGTTCTGTGTTTGCGATCACACCCACGGTCTGCAATCCCCAGTCGTACTGGTCGGACCAGAAACCGGGAATGACCTCGTAAGGAAACTCGCCGCCCAACAGATTCAAGGCGGCATGGCGGCCCTGGGTTTCGGCGTTGCGCCAGGTTTCCTGACGCTGGAAACCGCCTTGCGGGTGCAGCCGAAATTCACAGACATCCCCCGCCGCAAAGATGTCCGGCGCGCTGGTGCGCAATTGGGCATCGACGCGAATGCCTTGGCCGACCTCAAGCCCGGCGGCCATGGCCAATTCGGTGTTGGGTTGCATGCCGATGCCCACCACCACCAGGTCACAGGGCAGCAACTGGCCGTCGACCAGTTGCACGGACTCAACGTGAGTCGCGCCCTGCACCGCCTCGATGGCCACGTTCAACCGCACGTCCACGCCCTGGCTGCGATGCAGTTCCAACAGAACGCTGGACAACCGTTCCGGCAACACCCGCCCCGCCAGGCGCGGTCCCGCTTCGAGCAAGGTCACCGTGCAGCCCAAGACTCGGGCGGTCGCCGCAACTTCGAGGCCGATGAAGCCGCCACCGATGATCACCAGCCGAGTGTTGGGCTGCAACGAAGCGCGCAGGGCCAACGCCTCGTCATGGGTGCGTAGATAAAGCACATTGCGCAGATGCTCGGGCACCGAAGCGAGTCTGCGCGAACGCCCTCCCGTCGCCAGCAACAATCGGGCGTAATGCAGCCAGCTGCCGTCGGCCAATTGCAGACGATGCTGCTGCGGGTCCAGGTCTTTTACCGGGTTGCCGGCCAGGTGTTCGATGTCCAGTTCAGCGAGCCGAGCGCTATCGCACAGGCTGTAACCCGCCAGATCGACCGTGCCTTGCAGCAACCCTTTGGACAGCGGCGGACGTTCATAGGGCGGGTGAAACTCGTCACCTATCAGGATCAGGCGACCGCTGTAACCTTCACCGCGCAAGGTCAGGGCCGCGCGACCACCGGCATGCCCGGCGCCAACGATAACCAGTGGAGCATTGGCAGGACTCATGGCACAGACTCCGTGCAGTTAAACCGTGATGGCGAGCAACACACGCCCCGCCTCGACCCGGACTTCATAGGTCTTGAGGTTGACGCACACCGGTGCGCCGAGGGCTTTGCCGGAGCGGTAGTCGAAACGTCCGTTGTGCTTGGGGCACTCGATGACATGCTCCATCACCAGGCCATCGGCCAGGTGAATGGACTCGTGGGTGCATAGGCCCGCCGTGGCGAAAAACTCGCTGTTGGCGGAGCGGTAGATGGCATAGGTGTGCGGGCCATGGTCGAAACGAATGACATCTTCATCATCGATATCGCCCACGGCACATACATCGATCCATTGATCGGTCATGGCGTTTTCTCTGGTAGTGGTACAGACAGGAAGGTGTCAGGCCGGCGTTACTTGAGGTTCTGCCTGGACGTTGGCGGCTGGCGCTGCGCGTTGTGGCAAAGGACGACAGACGAAATAGCTCGGGTCTTTGCGCTGCCTCCAGATAGTCGGGATGATTTCCTTGAAGGCCTCGGACAGGTTGCCGTAAGGCGGCGGGCAGTCGTGACGGATCTCTTCGTGAAGCTGCGCCAGTGCATGAAAAGGCACCATCGGATACATGTGATGTTCCAGGTGATAGTTCATATCGAGGTACAGGAAACGCAGCAGTCGGTTCATGTAAATCGTGCGGCAGTTGCTGCGGTGATCGAGTACGTCTTCCGCCAGGCCGACATGCTGCGAAAGGCCGAACAGGTAAGACAACCAACCGCCATAGAGAGTCGGAAGACCGATCAACATCAGCGGCAACCAGCTCTGCAGATACAGCGCAGTGCCCACGGTAAGCCCATAGATGACCAGCCAGACGCGTGCGTCTCGCGCCACTTTTGGCCATTCGGGTTCGGGGATGAAGGTCTGCTCTTCTTCACCCATGCGCCCTACCGCATGCCGGCAAACTGACCCCATCGTCTTCAACGCGTAAGGCATTCTGAACAGACTCAGCACCATCATGATCAGGCTCGGCGGACGCGGCTCGACGATCTCCGGATCGCGACCGACGATAATGGTGTCGGTGTGATGCCGTGCGTGGCTCCAGCGCCAGACCTGGGGTTCGAACATGAACATGAAACTCGACAGCTGATAGACCGCATCATTCATCCACCGGGTCTTGAACGCCGTGCCGTGACCCGTTTCGTGCCAACGGGCATTGGACGCGGTGCCGTAGAGCAGCCCATAGACGAAGAAGAACGGAACGCAGGCCCAGGAGCCCCAGAACCAGTAGCCGCCGAAGCCGGTGACGACCATCGCCGACAGCCAGATGGCGGTATCACGCAGGGCTGGGCCATCGCGACGCTGCATCAATTCTTTCATGCGTTTACGGGAGATGGGCGATTGGTACCACGTTGCCGACACCAGACCTTTTTGCGCCGCTCGGGCGGCTTCGGGACCGGTCAATCGATAATCCCTTGGCACGGGTTTATCGGTTTTTTTAAAGGCTGCGTTGTGTTCGGGCATTTTATTGTTCTCCGCAAGCTTGATGGTTTTAAGCACTTGCTTTCGATGCGGGATGACATCGCTGGAGAAAATATAGAGAGCGCACAAACCACCCTCAATCCCTTGAATACATTCCCTATCAAGCTATCATCCAGGCCCATTGCAGCTTGATAGTTTTCTATCAAAGCGACTCAAGGGCCCACCATGAACAACAAGAAACGCCCCACCATCGCCACCGTTGCCGAGCACGCTCGCTTGAGTGTCGCCACCGTGGACCGGGTGCTCAACGCCCGGGCTCCGGTCAGCCCGGCCACCGCCGAGCAAGTGTTCCAGGCTGCTGAAGCCGTCGGTTATTTCGCCGCCCGGCTGATCGGCCAGCGCATTCGCGAACGTCGCCCCAGCTATCGATTCGGCATCCTGTTGCTCGGTACCGCCCAGGCGTTCTATGCCAACGTTGCCGCCGCCATCACCGAGGCAGCGCAGCGTCAGGTCGGGGCCAATCTGAGCTGCCAGTTCGAATACGTCTTCGATCGCACACCCGGCGCGATCATTGCCCAGATCGAACAACTGGCGGTGCAGTGCGATGGCCTGGCGGTGGTCAGCTTCGCTCACCCGCAGATCAATGCCGCCATCGCGCAGATCAGAGCGGCGGGCGTGCCGGTGATCGCCCTGCTGTCGGACATCCATGAGGCGGCAGAAGAACCTTACATCGGTCAGGATAATCATGAGGTCGGGCGCACCATGGGTTGGCTGCTGGCTCACACCTGCGGTGCACGCAAAGGCAGCGTCGGCGTATTGCTCGGCGGCCATCGTTTTCTTGGTCATCAGGCTCGGGTCGAGGGGCTGCGCAGTTACCTGGCGGAGCGCGCACCGGGGTTGCGGCTACTCGAAGCGGTGATCAACCTGGACAACTGCGATGTCACCGAAGAGGCGACGCTGGAACTCATCGCCCGCCATGCCGATTTGCGGGGGCTGTGCGTGGTCGGCGGTGGCGGCGACGGCATCATCCGGGCCCTGTCACAGCTGCCGAAACGGCCGTCGCTGTGTTGCATCCTGCAGGAGTCGACCGAGCTGTCGCGACAAGCCCTGGATCAAGGGTTGATCGACCTGGTCATCGACTCCCAGCCGCGATTGCTGGCGGCGGCGTTGATCGATTTACTGGTCGAGTTGCAGACCGCACCGGACTTCGATCCGCTCCGGCATCGGGTGCATATTCCGTTGCAGATCATTACCTCGGAGAATGCTCGAGGCTGAACACTTCCCGTCAGCGACGTAGCAAATCGCATTCCGGCTTTAGCCAACAGCGTGCTGGCCACCGTCGCCTTAGTCCGCTACAGCGGACTGCAACAACTCCAGTGCACGGTCAAAGTCAAAGCGTTCGACCTGCTGCGCCACAAGGCTCAGGCACTTGGCCAGATCCTGGTCGAGCGACAAACCACGCAAATCATCCAGCATATCCTTGGCAGCGGTGTCGCTTTCGGCCAGCAGGTGCTTGAGCCTGGCGAGCCGTCCCTGTAGATCCGCCCCGGACTGCCGAACCTGCGTCCTCGGCACAGGGGCTGTTTCGCCAAGGCGGGCCAAGCCAGCCAATACCGGTGTCAGGCGCTGCTCGACTTCAGCCAAGCGAGCCTGCACTCGCTCACCGGGCTCACCGTCCTGGCAAGCCTTCTCCAACTCCAAAGCAGCCTGGGCAACGGCCTTGGCCCCAATGTTCCCGGCGGTGCCGCGCAGGCTATGGGCCAACCGAGCCGCCGCTGTTGCATCAGGGTCGGCCAGTGCCGCGTGGAACTGCACGGCGAAGCTCGTCTGGGCTGCGTGGAACTTGCGCAACAGGCGCAGATAAAGCTCGCGCTTGCCCATGCAGGTGGCTAACCCGGCAGCCAAATCGATGCCCTCCAGCCTGGCGGGTAACCAATCAGCGACTGCGGGCACAGTCACCACCGGCGCCAGGCTATGACGGTCAGCGTGCGGTTTGATCCATCTGGCAAGGGTGGCGAACATGACGGCCACGTCCAGCGGTTTGGAAATATGGTCGTTCATGCCACAGGCCAGGGCTCGTTCGCGGTCGCCAGCCATGGCGTTGGCGGTCATGGCGATGACCGGCAACTCGGCGAATCGCGACTGCTGACGAATCCTGCGGGTGGCGGTGTAACCATCCAACACGGGCATCTGACAATCCATCAGCACGCCGTCAAAGTCGGTGTCACGCTCCAGTAGATCCAGTGCCTGCTGACCATCGTTAGCCAGAACCAGGTCAATACCCGCCCCTTGCAATAACTCACAGGCCAGTTCCCTGTTCAGCTCGTTGTCTTCCACCAGCAGCAAGCGCGCGCCCTTCAGGCTGGCCAGGTAGCTTGCACTCTGCACGTTGCGCTCACTGGCCCGGGTTTCGGTCCGCGCCACCCTGCCGAGCACAGTGCCGATGGCTTCCAGCAAGGTCGACGGAGTAACCGGTTTGGTCAGCACCACCGGCAATTGCAGCCCCTGGCGCTCGGCCTGCTCACGGACCTCCTCGCGGTCGAACGCGGTGACCATGATTACCGAAGGCGTGTGCACCAGATTGGCAGAGTACATCTGGCGTACCGTCTCCACCCCGTCCATACCCGGCATGCGCCAGTCCATCAACACCAGGTCGTAAGGCAACGACTTCTGCTCCGCCTCCCCCAGCATGCGCAGGGCCATGCGGCCGCTATCCGCTACATCCACTTCGACACCGAAGCTGTGCGCCATGCCCGAGAGAATTTCTCGGGCACTGGCATTGTCATCCACCACCAGCACGCGGATGCCGAGCAACTCGTCGGCGGTAAACATGCGTCGCGGTTGCGCGTCGGTCTGCACGCCCAAACTCACACAGAAGTGAAAGGTAGCCCCCCTGCCGAGTGCGCTTTGCACCCAGATGCGCCCGCCCATCAGCTCCACCAGACGCTTGGAGATAGCCAGGCCGAGACCGGTCCCTCCGTATTTTCGAGTGGTTGAACTATCGGCCTGGTTGAAGGACTGGAATATCCTCTGACACTGCTCTTCGCTCATGCCGATGCCGGTGTCGCGCACCCAGAAATGCAGCTCCACCTCGCCCTCATCGCCACCCTGGTGTTCCACCCCCACCACGATTTCACCCCGCTCGGTGAACTTCGCGGCGTTGTTGCCCAGGTTCACCAGGATTTGCCCCAGGCGCATCGGGTCGCCGATCAATGCGGTGGGCAAGTCGGCTACCGTTTTGTAAAGCAGCTCCAGGCCTTTTTCCTCGGCCTTCAAGCCAACCATGCCGGCGAAGTTCTCCAGCACGTCCTCCAGATGGAACGGGATGAGTTCCAGATCCATCCTGCCGGCCTCGATCTTGGAGAAGTCGAGGATGTCGTTGATGATCCCCAACAGGTTTTCTGCCGAGCGATGCACTTTCTCGATGTAGTTGCGTTGCCGGTTGTTCAGTTCAGTGCGCAGTGCCAGATGGCTCATGCCGATAATGGCATTCATCGGAGTGCGGATTTCATGACTCATGTTGGCGAGGAATTCGCTCTTGGCCCGTGTCGCCTCTTCGGCAATTTCCCGGGCACGCTGCACCTCTGCCTCGGCAGCCTTGCGGTCGGTGATGTCGTAATACCAACTGGCGCTGATACGCCGCTCGCCAAGGGTCAGCGGTACCGTCGAGAGCAGCACATCGAAACGTTTTCCCCCCTCCTGTTGCAGGCTGGCTTCGAAATTCAGCACCTCCCCCTCGGCTGCCGCGGCCATGAAGCTGCCGCGGGCCTGGGCATCGCACCAAAAGCGACTTTCATCCACCTCGCCAAGTTGCTCGCGGCCAATGCCGAACAGGCTTTCAAGCTCTGGGTTGCAGTAGCTGAGTCGATCGTGAACATCACGGATCAACATGGCCACAGGACTGCTATCGAGCACAGCGCGCAGCTGCGTCTCGCTGGACTTGAGAGCCGCCTGCAACTGGCGCCTCTCGCTGACATCACGCACGGACGCACAGATGCAGGTGCCCCGCCCCTCGAGGGTCGGCAAGTGCGACAGGCCGATCTCCACCGAGAACTGGCTGCCGTCCTTGCGCACGCCCTTCAGGTCCTCCATGTTCGCACCCATCTGCCGAGTACTGCCGTGAACGATGAAGCCATCGCGCAAGGCCACATGCCGCTCGCGAGCTGCTTCGGGAACCAGTCGTTCGACGGCTTCGCCAATCAGTTCCCCCGGGGCGTAACCGAACAGATTGTCCAATTGCGGATTGGTCATCAGGATCACCCCGTCGGAACCGATCACCAGCATGCCGTCCGGCGCCGTCTCGATGATCCCGCGATACCAGGCCTCGGTGGAACGCAACGCACTCTGCTGGGCCTCCAGCGCCTTGGATTGCTGCTCCAGCCGCAGCGCCTGCGCGCCCATCTCGTCGGCCTGACGCCGGGTCTCGATCAACAGAGATTGCACCGCCAGGTTGCGCTCCATGACCGCCATGGCACCGGCCAACCGTGGCAATGCCTCCTGCAGAAGCGACAACTCTCGCTCGCCAGGCGCCTGGTAGCCAGCCAGTTCGAGCACACCGAGCAAGCGCTCACCGCGCAGAATCGGTTGCAACAATAAATGGGTGGCCGACACCTCGCCCAGCTGCGAATACAAGTGGCCGAACACCCCCTGCAGTTCACGCGGCACATGGTCTATCGCGCACTGCCCGAGCAGACCGGCGCCCAGGGCCACAGTCGGCGCGGGTGGGTGCTGCGGATCGGTGGCGTAACTGCCAACCAGCTGCAAGCTGTCGGCACTTTCCTGCAGGCTGTAGAGCACGCCCCGACAAATGCCGAGCATGCTCGCCATATGCTGCAGGAAGACCTGGGCCAGTTCGTGGGGTGTTTCCGCTTGCGGCAGATCAGCCTGTAGCTGCGCCGTCTGAACCTTGATCCAGCGTTGCCGCTCCAGTTGCCGGGACTCAATTTGCAACTTGGCGATAGCACGAGCCAGGTCGCCGGTCTCGTTCTGCAGATCGGTATGGGGGATGCTCTGGTCCAGTCGGCCGGCAGCCAATTCGTCAACGGCGGCGCGTACCCGATTGAGCGGCTGGCGAATCGAACGACTGACCAGCCAGGCCATCAACAGTGCCAGCGTCAGACCGCCCAGCAGCAATTCATAGGTGAGTGTGGTGCTGCGTCCGGCGAACTCGGCGATCTGTTTGGCCGTGTCATAAATGGAGGCTTCCTTGATCCGGGCCATCTGATCAAGCAGCTCGTCACCCTGTTGATCCAGACTCTGGAACCCGTCGCTGTCGAGCAACAACAGCGCCTGCTCCTGATGCCCCTGGCCAGCCAGTTGCAGTGCCTGCTCGCCATCACGTCGCAGCCGCTCCAGCAACACCTCGAATTTGGCCAGCCGCACCTGATTTTCCTGACGCCACAGGGTCGGCTGAGCCTGGGCCAGGGCTTCCTGAAGGCGCAGCTGAACATCGTGCAACCGTGCAACCGCTTCGGCACGAATCTCCCCGTTGCTGGTGCCGACGGCGCGCTGCAAGGCCTGTACCCAGTGCGGCATCTGCACCCTCGCCTCGTGCAGCTGCGCGAGGCCGACCAACTCCTGCCCGTACAGCTGCTGCATGTCCCGTTTTAGCGACTCCTGGGTACGCAGACTTTGCACTCCGAGCACCAGAATCAGCGCCAGTAGAGTGGCAAAGCCCAGGACCAGTTTATGGCTTAAAGACAGGCGCTCCAGCAGCGCGAACACTCTGGTCATTGCAGCTCCCCGTTTATGCAAGCGTTAGCCGCTCAAGGCTCCTGGGCGATGCGCTCAATGGCAGCCAGTTGCCTGGCCATATCCTGATCGCTATCGGCAAAGCGTTCGGCGATGGTACGAAACTGCTCGGCACTGCTGAGGAACGCTTCACAGACGTCCGGATCGAAGTGTGAACCGCGCCCTTGCCGGATGATCTCCACCGCCTGTTCGTGAGGCATTCCAGCCTTGTACACGCGCCGACTGATCAGCGCGTCGTAGACATCCGCCACCGCCATCAGCCGGGCACTGATGGGAATGTCGTCGGCGGCCAGTCCTTCGGGGTAACCGCTCCCATCCCACTTTTCCTGGTGGCTGTAGGCGATTTCCTTGGCAAAACGCAGGAAGTCCACCGAGATGCCCAACTGATCCTCGGCATGCTGGATCGCATCGCGTCCCAAGGTGGTGTGGGTCTTCATGACCTCAAATTCTTCGGGAGTGAAACGCCCCGGCTTAAGCAGGATGTGATCGGGAATGCCGATCTTGCCGATGTCGTGCAGCGGCGCTGACTTGAACAACTGGCGGATGGTTTCCTCGTTGAGGAAGTGCTTGAAGCGCGGGTGATCGCGCAGCAGTTCGGCCAGCAGCCTGACGTAGTGCTGGGTACGACGGATGTGGTTGCCAGTCTCGTTGTCACGTGTCTCGGCCAGCGAAGCCATGGCCTGGATGGTGACATCCTGGATAGCCATCACCTCTTGGGTGCGGCGCTGAACTTCCTGCTCGAGGAAGTCGTTCTGGTCGCGAAGGAAGTCGGCCGCAGCCTTGATCTTCAGCTGGGTTTCCACCCGCGCCAGAACCAGCGGCGCACAGATGGGCTTGGTGATGTAGTCAACTGCGCCCAACTCCAACCCCTGGATTTCATCCTCCATCGACGCCAGGGCGGTGAGAAAGATGATGGGGATACTCTGAGTGCGCGGATCTTTATGCAGTTGCTGCGCAACCTGATGACCCGATAGCCCTGGCATCATGATATCGAGCAGGATCAAATCCGGTAGCGGATCACCCTGCAGCACGCGCAGAGCCTTCTCTCCGTTGTTGGCGGCCTTGACCCGATACCTGTCCTTGAGCAGGTCAGTCATCAGCATCAGGTTGTCCGGCGTGTCATCGACCACCAGAACAGTGGCCGCAGGATAAACGTCTTGTTCGTTAGCCATGGCTATCGGCTCCCCTGCCCTGTGAGGAGAGGCCGCGCGATGCCACTCCATTGCATGGAAGCGTAGCTCTTATTATCGCTATCGCTGGGCAACACTTAGCGGATGCTGGCCGCTGGTCGAAAGCGGCCGCTTTGACTTTCTCGATATGTTATTTAACGAGCCGCTTTTCCTTGGAAGGCCTGTACCCGAAGTACGAGCTATAACACTTGCTGAAATGGCTGGGCGACACGAAGCCACAGGCCACCAACACGTCGACCTGGGACAGTTCGGTATGCTGGAGCAGTCGCCGCGCTTCAGTGATGCGCAGCTCCATGTAATACCGCTGCGGCGTTGTACCGAGTTGCTCCTTGAACAAGCGTTCCAGTTGCCGCCGGGAACGACCGGCATAGGCCGCCAGTTGCTCCAGCTCCAGAGGCTCTTCGAGGTTGGCGTCCATCAGCTTGACCACCTCGCGCAAGGGCGCGCTCACACAGATGTTCTCAGCCGGTTTGATGCGCCGATAACGAGACTCCTCGAACGCCAGGATGTCCTCGATCCCTTCGACGAGGGCTTTATCGTGCAAGCCCTTGATCCAGTCCAGCGCCATATGGAAGGCGCCCGAAGGGCTGGACGCGGTGAGGCGGTCGCGATCAATGACGTAGGGCTCGCTGGTGACCTGCGTCGCCTTGGAGATTTCCGCGAGTGCGGGGCGATGTTCGGGGTGAATGGCGCAACGATAGCCATCGAGCAAACCTGCGCTGCCCAGGAACCATGCGCCATTCCACAACCCGGCCAGACAGACACCCTGGTCCGCCGCCATTCGCAACAGGCTGATGAACTCATCATTAGCCTTGAGCTCTGTCCTGTAGCCGCCGCAAATCACCAGCAGATCCAGGTCGTGGATGGCTGAAGCATCGAGACGTGCATCCGGCCGGATGACCAGGCCCAAATCGCTGATGACCTCGCCCTCATTCAAGCCGAACGTTCGCGAAGAGAACAACCTGGGGCGTAGGAGATTCGCGGTGACAATGGTGTCCAGTGCCTGGGTGAACGCAGGGAGCGAAAAATGCTCGAGCAGCACAAAGCCTGCTCGGGTCATTCGAACAGGCTCATCAGGGTTTTCATTCAGATAGCGGAGATTTTTCCCCTTCATGCCTCCGCTGAATTGACGTCGTTCGATCAATGTTCGACCCACTCGGTTACTGCGTAGATAAAGCCTAATGCTAACTGTAGAAGCGCAAAAAGCCCTAGCACCATTATGCGTCCGATCAAGCCAGTTGAAAGCCGTGACGAAGCGGGTCTTTGTCATCGACAAAAATGGTGTTGTGGCCCGATCCGGCGCCACCCAACAGACAGGTTCAATCACAGAGGAAGAGAACGGTCCTGAATGACCCGTTTCATCACCAGGGTGGATGTCAGGCGCTGGACGTTGGGCAGTGTGGAGAGGCGTTCATCATAAAGCTGCTGGAAAGCTGGCAGATCCCGGGTGACGACGTGGAGCAGGTAATCGGGCTCTCCAAAAAGCCTTTGCGCCTCCACGATCTGGGGTATCTCCTGAAGCGCAACCTCAAATGCTTCAACCGCCCGATGATCGCCCTCGCGAAGCGTCGCAAACACCATTGCCGAAAAGTTAAGGCCAAGTGCATTGGGGGCGAGTTGTGCGCGATAGCCCAAGATCACGCCTGACTCTTCCAGGGCACGCACTCGACGATGGCAGGGGGACAGGCTGAGACCGACCCGCTCCGCCAGTTCAGTCACCGACAGGCGACCGTCGGCCTGAAGCTCGGCAAGAATTTTCAGATCAATTCGGTCCATATAGAAGAATCTCCCTCAAACCAATATCCGCGTTGGAATAATAGGGAAAATATTCTAGCCGGTTTCAATTATTCTTTTTCTCGAACTTTAGCGCTGTTGGTCGTCCGCACTTGGAAACAAGTCGGTCGCCCTTCCCTGCCTGAGAGATAGAGAAATGCAAAAACCCGTTGAAATCAGAAGGTGGCGATCATGACCCTTAGTGTTTTCGCTGCTTTCTGGGCCGTGTCGTTTTTGTTCGTGATTACACCGGGGGCGGATTGGGCGTATGCCATATCGGCGGGGTTATTCGGGCGTGTGGTGATGCCCGCCGTGACCGGGCTGCTGCTCGGGCATTTGGTTGCCACGCTGGTCGTGGCGGCCGGTGTCGGCGGACTTGTTGCGAGCAACCCCGTTGCCCTTTCAGTGCTCACTGTCGGCGGGGCTGCGTATCTGCTTTGGCTGGGCATCAACATGCTCCTGCATCCTTCGGTTCCTCGCGCGGGGCAAACCCAGCAATCCGGCTCCTGGGCGCGCTGGACCTTTAAAGGGGTCTGCGTGAGCGGCCTCAACCCCAAGGTCTTTCTGCTGTTTCTGGCGTTACTGCCTCAGTTCACTGACCCGACGGCCTCTTGGCCGGTGCCGATGCAGATCATCGCGTTAGGCCTGCTCCATGCGTTCAGTTGTGGCGTGGTTTATTTGCTGGTGGGGTTCGGCTCTCGAGTCGTGTTGCAGGCACGTCCCGTTGCGGCTCAAGTGGTCAGTCGGCTCTCGGGGGCGATCATGATCATCATCGCGCTGCTGTTGTTGATCGAGCAGATCTTGCGCTGACCGTTATTTCATCTCGGAGGAAAAGATAATGAGTGAAACGTTCTCGCCTTATGGCAACAACGAAGTGTCGAATATGCAAGCACGCATCCGGATCCCTCATCTGCAACAAATGAAAGTACGTGGCCAGAAGTGGGCGATGCTGACGGCCTACGACATGTACACGGCAACGATCTTCGAAGAAGCCGGCATCCCTGTTCTGTTGGTGGGCGACTCGGCATCCAACAACGTCTACGGCCATGAATCCACGCTCCCCGTCACGGTTGACGAGCTGATTCCGCTGGTACGCGCCGTCACTCGGTCAACCCGCAGACCGCTGGTGATTGCCGATCTGCCCTTCGGCTCCTACCAGGCTTCGGCCGAGCAGTGTTTCCACACCGCCGTGCGTTTCATGAAGGAAGGTGGCGCCCATGCGGTGAAAATCGAGGGAGACATCGAGATGCTGCCGCAGGTCGAAAAACTCACGCGCTCAGGGATTCCGGTGATGGCTCACATCGGCTTCACACCGCAGGCCGAACATCAACTGGGCGGCTACCGTGTTCAAGGACGAGGTGACGATGCGCAGCGACTGATCGACAGTGCCCGAGCCTTCAAGGCTGCCGGCGCCTTCGCGCTGCTCATCGAAATGGTACCCGCAGAGGTCGCTGCACAGATCACCGCCGCCGTTGCCATTCCTACCGTCGGCATCGGTGCCGGCAGCGGTTGTGACGCTCAAGTATTGGTGTGGCAGGACATGGCGGGGTTGCGCACCGGACCTCTGCCAAGGTTCGTCAAGCAATACGCCGACCTGCGAGGCGTGCTGCTCGGTGCCGCCCGCGACTTCGCCGGCGATGTGCAAACGGGCGATTTTCCAGGGACCGAGCATTCTTTTTAGTCGAAGGAGAAGGCGCTTCAATGAAAAGCTTCAGACAGCGTGCAGCCGAAGGGCTCCAGACAGGCGATAGCTTCACCCTCTCCCGCTGCTTCTCGGCGAAAGATATCCAGCGTTTCGCGCAGATCTCCCGCGACTACAATCCGGTGCATTTCGATGCGCGTTTCGCGCGTGCGCGACACTTCAAGGCACCAGTCTCCCATGGCTTGCTGACAGCCAGCCTGATGACTGAAATCGGTGGCCAGATTGGCTGGCTGGCCTCGGCGATGACGTTCCATTTCAAGCGCCCCGTTTATCCAGGGGATACCGTCACCTGCCATTGGCTCATCAAGGACGTGGATGAAAAAGGTCATGCGACGGCGGTTATCACGATGACCAACGAGGACGGTATTACTGTGCTGGAAGGAGAAACCAGCGGTGTTTTGCCTGGCCCAACGGAGCGAGAAATCATGAGGCAGATGCTGGCTGAGGGTGATCCTACAAACGGGGTAGCGCGCTCTGATATCGCTAATGAGCCACCTCCAGCCATAAAAGCTTCGATTGCTGCAGCGCCACTATCTGTGACGTTCGCTTTTCCCTTTCTGTTCTACCGCTTGTGGGCCTATCAATGACAATGCTCACCCCGATGACTAACCAAACACCTGAACCTCAATCCGTCCACAGCCCCATCACCAGCAGCGCGATCTTCATCGTTGCAAAGCCAGGTTATTGACCGTTTTACTGTTTGGTATCGGGTAGTAATCGGCCAGAAGCAGCCCTTCGCGGCGAACCACACTTAATTCCACCACTGATATGGAGGAGTTCTCCTTGGAAAACCGTTCAGGGTGACTCTCCGTATGCTTCAGATTTATTAGCCTCCTGTTCTTCCTGTTTTCACAGTTGCGTGAAAAACTGCGCGCTCTTTGCCGCTCACTTTTTGTCTGTTTTGATGGAACTACCGATGGACATCATGGATACCAAGCAAGAAAACACCCTCGAAAAATCACTCAGGCTGGCGGCGGATGAACCGGCCCATCGGCCTGACTTTTTCAAGACTCTGTTGAATTCCACGATCTACGTCCTTGGCACTGCCGGCACTGGCGAAGGTCAAGTCAACCTCGAGGCTGGTAGCAACATCAGCATCGCGCATTGGCAGAAGCCTGACGGCTCCGCTGTCATCCCGTTTTTTTCTTCGTTGCAAACACTACAAAGATCCATAGATAGCGAAGAGTCCTACATAGAGATCCCAGCCAGATCGCTGTTTGAAATCACACTGGGCACCCCTCTTTTCCTCAATCCAAAGTCTCCTTACGGGAAAGAGTTTTTCCCGGAGGAAGTGCGCCATCTGCTCTGCGACGAGATCGGCCAAAAGCCGGTGCAGCGCACGGTCGAAAAAGACACCAAAGTGCTGCTCGGACAGCCGTCGCAATATCCGTCGAAGATGGTCAATTCGCTCACACAATTACTTGCCAAACATCGCAACGTAAAGCGTTCGTTTCTGGCGTTGATGCATGACGCATCGTCTGATCAAAAGCCTCATCTGATCATTGGTATTGAAGCGGACGGAGATATTGAACTGGTCATGCGCGAAGCCGGTAACGTTGCCGGGGATACCGCTCCGGATGGTGAACCCGTTGACCTCTATCGCGTTCACGAAGGGGAATCAGGCCTGAGCGATTACTTCCTAAAGCAAACCGCACCCTTCTATGAACGGAAGTCGGCAGGCTGGCTGCGTTCATTGTTTGGCTTTGGCAAAGCGTGACAGAGATCAACGCCGTGCTAACCGCAGAGCAGGCCTGCGAAATCGTGCCTGGCCTGTTTGACGGCGTCATGAGAGATGGCAAACCTGAGCGTTTTGTCATTCAGTCATGTGAGCTTTCGGCAGAGGGGACTGATTTATTTCCGATTTATTTCCTTTATGGCTAAGGCTCGAGCAGCGATTCAACCGCCAGGCTGTCGGAGATAGAACTCACCTGCGGCTAGCACCATGGTCGACTTTTTCAACAAAAGCGGCCAGAAACAGCCATTCGCAACCATGTTCAAGGCGTTTTGCATGTCAGCCAGGCACCCCAGAAAAGGCTGCTGAAGAATCGGGTAACGTCCCCGAATCCGGCGTCATGCAAAAGTTTTTTAACCACCGCCTCGGAATGTGGAGGATCAGCGCCCTGAAGAATTTTCCCAAGCTTGACCTTCACCTCATCCGGGCTGGCTCCATGCTGCCGCCATCGCTGCCCCCAGGCAGCCAGCAGTAATGGCTGGCTGGCATAAGCATATTGATTCCCCGCGACAATCAGCGGTGCACCCGGCTTCAGATGAGCCCGAATGGATCGTAGAATTTGTCGCTTGGCACTATTCCCTTCGAGATGATGGAGTACGCCAATCAGAGTGGCTGCGTCATATGACTGGTCTGCCGCCAAGTCTTCGACATTCCCAAGATGCATGGCCGTTCTTTCAAGCAAGCCGTTTGCCTCTAACTGCTGCTTCGCTGCCTCCAGCATCGGCTCCGATGGATCAACGGCAGTGAAGCGCCAACCTGGCTCTAGCTTGGCCATGGCAATAATTTCCTGTGCCGTACCACCAGCACCAACCACCAATATTTTTGCCGAGCTTGCATTGCCAAGGCTTGCCGCCAGCATGCACGCAGCCAAGTCTTGGCAGGCGTCATATCCTGCCAGTGCAATACGGCTCTGTCGGCCGTATTCATTGGCTCGTGAGATATCAAATTTTTCAGCAGCGTTGAGAGGGGATGATTTCAAGTCGGTTCTCCATGTCCTGAAATCAAGCTACGCCACACATAGAAATAATAAAAATTCATTAATTTTATGTGCTGCATTCCTGTAAGGAATGAATGGCTCAAACAATCGCGATTTTTGCTTAAGCTGACTCAGCCTTATCGACACCCCGATGGACCGATTGCTCCCCCACGACAGGCAGCAATCGGCTAGGAGCGGTCCGTCGAAGCCTGGTGCGAAATTGCTGACGATCACTAGGCTGAGAATTCTTCCAGCCAAGTGATTTCAGCGCGTGGTCGCGTGTCACCGATCGGCACGGAGTGTCACAATTGCGCCACCTTCAATCCCGAGCGCTCTCCATGTTTCGTCCTGCCCTGCAGATCGTCGCCGTGCTTCTGTCCTGGATGACCGCCACCACGGCGCTGGCCGACCCTCAGTACTTCCACAAGACCTTCGCGGGCCGCATTGGCGATCGCTATGCGTTTACGATGAATCTCAAGAATGTCGACGGCAGGCTGACGGGAAGCTATCGCCATGTCGGCAAGCGCAATGATATCTACCTGAGCGGCGAGATCGACCCATCAGGAACCTTTACGATGAACGAGTTCGGGAGTGCGGGCCAACGCACCGGCACCTTCACCGGCAAGGTGGCCAGCGACACGCTCGACGGCAACTGGGCATCGGCCCGTGGCGACCGGCGCTTGCCCGTTGACGCGCATCAGACCTCGGAAATCATCATTGGCTCGAAGCGCGAGATTCTCACGCAGGCGATCGGCACTTATGCGCTCGATAGCGTCAGCGGCGTGGGCTGCCCCAGCGGCGTGTGGGAGTCGTGGCGAGACAAAGGCCGATGGAAATCGAACTTCTCAGTCGTCGAGGATGGGCACGGCGAGGTCTCAGACGTGAGCCTGACACGCGGGAACCTGCACCGGCTCAACAGCATGACGGTCACTTTGGACACCTCGCTCGCCACGCGCCTGAGCGTCGATGGCAAGGTGCTGCTGTCGATCCCGTACCGCGACGCTGGCATGCAGTACGAGATCAGCCAGCCCCACAACTCTGGCATAGAGTACGAGATCAGCCAGCCCCTCAACAGCGTAATGGAGGATCACCTGAAAACGCTGTCGCCCGCCACCACCGTCTATAACGAGCATCTCTACCTGTTCGCCCGCGACGCGATCGATTTCGCGCCGGCGATGTCGGGCAATTATCTGTCCAACGACGTGGGCGTCGTGACGGTCAGCTACGCCGTCGTCGGCAAGACGTTCGACGTCTACCTGCGGGACGACAACGGCTGCAGCGGTACCGTGTTCTCCTTCCGGCGCAAGGGCCGATGAAGGCGATGCATCATGCGCCTCTAGGTAAGGCCCCGAGTGCAGCGGCGACACCAGTGCTAGCCTGAATTGCTGCTGACGAGAAATGTGTACGACCGTTGAGGGTCGGTTTCAGCCGATCGCCACA